>JAEXHR010000162.1 GCA_023449855.1 Pseudomonadota bacterium
CGCGTAGATTTGCGCAACGATGCCCGCGATGACGAGGAAAATTCCGGCAGTTGTCAGACAGGCCGCGATCGCACCGTAGGTCTGCAGCACGGCGATGAAAACCGCTGCGCAGCCAAAGGCGAGCGAGATCAGGCCGGTGATTCCAGCCAGCACCAGCAACGAGGTCATGCGCAGGCCTTCGCCGGTGCTGGTCTTCAGGTCGTCGATATATTTCTGCAGCATCGCCTTTGCCCCGCTTTGACGGCCCATCATAAAGAAAACCGGCGGTGCCTTGCGGCGCCGCCAGTCGAAACATCCCATTACCCGGCAACAGAGTTAACGGCGACGCCAGGCCATGCCGATCAGCACGCCAAGACCGAGCGCGAGGCCGACGCTGGCGAGGGGGCGCTGGGTGATCGCATCTTCGAGCGACTCTTCCATCGAATAGGCCGCGTCGTAGGCGGCGCTGCCGCGCTCGCGCAGATCGTCATAGACAGCGCTGCCCCGATCCTGCAGGTCAGACATCACGTCGTCGGCGCGTTCGCGCGCCTGCTTGACGCCGCGGCGGGCCTGCTTGCCGGCCTGGCCGGTGAAAGCGTTGAGGGCGTCAGTGATCTGTTCGGTGAGGGCGGAGACATCGTTTTTCACGGCAGCAAGATCCTTCTGCAGGCGGCTATAGGTGGCTTTGTCCGTCAGTTTCTTCAATTCGCTCAAGGCATCGTCGTCGGACATGCGAAGCTCCACTCGGAAACAAGAACCGGAATTTGCAGCAGAAACGCCCCGTTAGATCGTAAGTTCCATTGATAGGTGGAGTTTACTCCTGCGGCAACTGGGGCGAATTGAGCGGCATCAAATGCTCCTTGAGGATCAGTCCGACGATCAGGATCGGCGCTGCCAGGAAGCCACCCATCGGGCCCCATAGCCATGTCCAGAAGGCAAGGCCAACGAACACCGCCAGCGCGTTAAGTTGCAGCCGGCGGCCGATGATGGTCGGGGTGATAAAATGGCCCTCCATGAAAGTCAGGCCGACAAACAGCGCCGCGGCGATCAGGCCGGCGCCGAGCGTTGAGGCGGTGATGATGCCGACCACCACCAGGATGACGAACATCACCACCGGCCCGATGATCGGGAAGAAGTTCAGCGTCGCCGCCAGCGCGCCGAGTCCGGCTGGATTGGGCATGCCGGTGACGGCGCAGATGATGCCGGTGCCGATGCCGACGCCGAAATTGATCATGGTGACCATGAGCAGATAGTCGCCAAGCCTGGTCTCGATGGCATTGAGAATGCGCAGCGTGCGCAGCCGCCATTCGTGGTCGCTGAAGTTCATGATCATCGCCCGGCGCAGATCCTTCCAGCTCGCGATGAACAGAATGAGCGTGGCGATGAACAGCAGGAACTCGGTGAAGGTCGGGCTCAGGAATTCGACGGTCGGCTGCACCCAGTCGATTTTCGGAAGTTTGAACTGGGCGGAGGAGAGTGTCTCGGTATCGCTGAATAGCCCCTGAAACTGGTGCCACAGGGCCAGCGGCCGATCGAAGATCTGCAGCTTCTCCTTTAACCGCGCGCCGAGCTCGGGCATCCGGTTGGTCCATTCGATCAACGGCGCCGAGATCAATCCGATGATGAAGATCGCCGTCGCTCCGACGCCTGTGACGATCAGGACCGATGACACGGCGCGCGGGATGCGGCGCTTCTCGAGAAAGCTTGCGGCCGGCGACAGCATGGTACCGACGATGAAGGCCGTTACGACCGGCAGGAAGAAGGCCTTGGCGAAATACAGCACCGTCATCACGGTGATCGCCAGCAGGGATACCAGCGCGAAGGCCACGACTTCGGCGCGGCGAATGACCGGCGGCTGTTCGACGGTGCTTTCCGGTGCCGGAACGCCGGCTGGTTTATCAGAAAAAGAGCGGACCTTACTCATGGTATGTCACGACGCGCCGCCTCACTGGCGAAGCCGTGGCGAGGCCTCGCGAAGGATGGCGCGACAACACGGTGCTACCGCAACAAGTTCCGTCGCGAAACCGTGATGGTCACTTAATTGACAAATCGCTTTCCCGATGAACCCGCGCGGGAACCGGCGCGACCGAAATGGTGTTATCCGCGCATCATTCACATGGGGCAGTCACATGTCACACGCATCCTCCCGCAAGGTTTCGCTGCGCGGCGCTGGCGCGTTTGCGCTTGCTGCAGCACTGTTGGTCGCACCCGCCCTCAACTCCAGCGCATCGGCGCAGCAGATGATGAGTTACGCGCCGACGACGCAAGACGGCTTTCTCGAAGACAACATCATGGTGACGCCGGAGCAGCAGCGGGATGCCGCATCCTATGTGGTGCCCGAGCGCCTGCGCCGCGCCGAGGTCTCCTATGTGAGCAACCAGGCTCCGGGCACGATCGTGATCGATACCGGAAACACCCAGCTCTATTACATCCTCGGCAATAACCGGGCGATCCGATACGGCGTAGGGGTCGGCCGTGAAGGCTTCACCTGGGCGGGCACCGAGACGGTGACGCGCAAAGCGGAATGGCCGGATTGGCATCCGCCGGCAGAGATGATCCGCCGCCAGCCTTATCTGCCGCGTTTCATGGCGGGCGGCCCCGGCAATCCGCTGGGTGCGCGCGCGATGTATCTCGGCTCCAGCGCCTATCGCATTCACGGCACCAACGACCCGACCACCATCGGCAAATTCGTTTCGTCAGGCTGCATCCGTCTGACCAACGAGGACGTGCAGGATCTTTTCAGGCGCGTGAACGTTGGCACCAAGGTCGTCGTGCTGCCGAAGTCAGCGGCGTCACGTGACTTGGCACGCGCGGCTCCGAGCTCTCACACGGTGATCTCCGTGCAGCCGGCGCGGGTGCCGGCGACGGGGCAGCAGGCGATGAACCTCTCGGCGTCATCGCTCTACTGAACGATCTGGAAGCTCAATTCGGAGGGCCGAGACCCATGACCCCTATGTCGGGACGACGGCTCCTAGGAGCAGTAGCGGTGGCGACCGGGTTGATGAGCGCGGCGGTGCCCGCCGCGCAGGCGCAGGATTTCTTTTCCGAGCTGTTCGGCGGTTTCGGACGCGGTCGCATGCCCGAAATCTCGTCTCCATTCGACGATGGACCGCGCATGCGCGTGGAGCGGCCACGCGCGGCGAGCGGCAGCCCGCAAGCCTATTGCGTGAGAACCTGCGACGGTCGCTATTTTCCGATTACAGCGAGCGACAATCAGAGCCGTGCCGCGTCGTGCAACAGTTTCTGCCCGGCGAGCAAGACCGAGATCGTCTATGGCAGCAGCATCGACCACGCGACGACGGAAAGCGGAAAAGCCTATTCGGACCTGCCGAATGCCTTCAAGTTCAGGAACGAGATCGTCGCCGGCTGTACCTGCAACGGCAAGGATCAGTTCGGCCTCGCGCAGGTCAAGATCGAAGACGATCCGACGCTGCGCAAGGGCGATATTGTGGCCGGTGCGGATGGTCTGAAGTCGGTGACCCGCACGGACAAGCGCGGCGCATCGCTCAATATGACTCCTGTGCCGGCCGCAGTCAGCGCGAAATACGAACGTCTGCCGGTGGTGGCGCGGGAGTAGCCCGCGCCATTTCGTCACGCCGCCCGGATCTTCCCAAGGAAATCGGTGATCTGCGACCCCAGCTGATGCGTCTGCGTCGCGAGGGTTTCCGATGCCGTTTTCACATTCTGTGCCGCCGCACCCGCGGCGTCAGCGTCGGCGCTGACGCCAGTGATGTTGTCGGAGACGTTCCGGGTACCGGTGGCGGCCTGCTGGGTCGAGCGTGTGATCTCCTGGGTGGCCGCTCCCTGTTCCTCGACGGCTGCTGCGATCGCCGTGGCGACCTCGTTCACCTCGCCGATGATGCCGCCGATGGTCTTGATGGCCTCGATGGCATCGCCTGCGACTTTCTGGATATCGGCAATCTGGTCCGAAATATCCTCGGTGGCTTTTGCCGTCTGGCTGGCCAGCGACTTCACTTCGGAGGCCACCACCGCAAAGCCACGGCCGGCCTCTCCGGCGCGTGCGGCCTCGATCGTGGCATTGAGGGCGAGCAGGTTGGTCTGCGAGGCGATGTCGTTGATCAGCCCGATCACTTCGCCGATGCGGTTCGCGCTGGCGGCGAGACCCTGCACGGTGGCGTCGGTCTGATGGGCCTGTTTCACTGCGCGGCTGGCAATGCCGGCGGCGTGTGCGGCTTGGCGGCTGATATCGTTGATCGACGTGCTGAGTTCCTCCGCCGCAGCGGCGACGTTCTGCACATTTGCCGAAGCATCGTTGGACGCACGGGCGGCGTCCTGCACGCGGATGTTCGTCTGATCGGATACGGCCGCCATGCTGTCGGAGGTCGTGTTCATCTGGTCGGAGGCATTGTCCAGCGCGCCGAGCGTATCGCGCATCTGGATTTCGAAATGGCCGATATATCGTTCGATCGTTTGTTGGCGGTTCGCCGTCTGCGCATTGCGGTCGCGCTCTTGCTGTTCGATCTGCGCCTTTTCGATGGCCTGGCGCTTGAAGGTCTCCAGCGCGCCGGCCAGAGCGCCGATTTCGTCGTGACGCTCGGCATAACTGGCCTCGACCGAGAGATCGCCGCCGGCAACTTGCAACATGGCATCACGAATACGATTCAGTGGCACGATGACACGGCGGGAGACGGCGATCATGCTGGCGATCGCGGCAGCAATGGCGAGGCTGAGAAGTGCAGCCTGTAGAACGAGGGCGCGCTGCGCCAGTGCGATCTGGCTGTTGGCGTGTTCGACGGCCTGATCGAGCGCGCGCTCGGCAACGGTGACTGCGGTGCTCATGCGCGGCACCGAATATTGGCTCCAGTCATTGGCTTTCATTTCCGGCGCCGTATCAGCCGCGAGGGCTGCAACCAGGCGGTCGCGCAGGCCGGTGTAATTCGGATCGAAATAAGTCGTCTTGGCGAGATCGATCGCCTTCGCCACATCCGGTGACAGTCTGGCTCCCGCCGTCGTGCTTTCCAGCGCCTGCCAGGCAATCTCGATCCCACCTACCTGTTTGGCATAGGTCGTCGCACCGTTTGACGGAAGTTTTCCGGTCGCGAGGCTGGACGAAAGAAGCGTCGTCGCATCGCCAGCGGCAACGCGCATCAGCCAAGCCATCTGCTTGATCAGCAGGAGCTGATCGATCTCGGCGTCCTGATGACTGACGGCTAGCACAAGAGCGGAAGAAATGCTGTCGAGAGTGAGCAGCAGTGCGTCGTTAGTGGCGGCATACTCCTTCACCAGCGCAGGACGCCGCTCCGCCTTGGGTTTCTGGATCGCGCCCCAGGATTCGGTCTGGAGCTTGCTCAGTTCGCCCATCAGCCGCTTCAACTCTGGCTGCAGGCGCGCCTTGTCGCCGAAATCGATCCGCTCGAGCGACTCTGCAGTCCGGCGCATGGCGGGCATCTCGGCGTCGCGCAGAGCTTGCAGATAAGCGAGGAAGTCCTGGGCGGGAATGTCGTTGCCGTTCAGCGTTCGCACGGTGCCAACGCGTTCGGCGCGCATGTTGTGCATCGCTTTGAAGGTGTTTGCCGATGTCTCTGCAATTATTGATACGCGATTGGCTGCGTTCAGACGCTCCCATGAATTCCACGCGCCATGCGCCAGAACGATGACGATGGACGCCGCCATTACAGCAATCACCGATTTGAGCAGAGTAGAGACGGTCATACGAGAGAGCATTTTCGATTCCTCAGCCAGCGGTGTTTAGATAAGCCGAGAACCGTAAAGAATTCCGCTATGCGAAAGCGCTCTGTTCCTGATGTGGAACCTGCATGGCTCGCGCGCGTTCTATTTCTGTAGTTGCGCTGGCACTTCCGGCCCGCGCGTTGTCACGCAGGCGTCATCTCTAAGGTTTGGGGGAAATATCCGATGGGCATTCTCATCAGTGCTTTGATCACGTTTCTCGTCGTCATTCTGATTTTGTATTTAATCAACATGCTGCCGCTCGACGGCCGCGCCAAGCAGATCTGCCGCGTGATCGTGATCATTCTCGGCGTGATCTCGCTGCTGAAATATATCGCGGTGTTTTAGGGCGCGGACTAACAAAAAGCCCCGGCGTGTCAGCCGGGGCTTTTTCTTTTCTCCGTTCCTCATGGTGAGGAGGCGCGAAGCGCCGTCTCGAGCCATGGGATGATGGAGCTCCGCATCGATCCTTCGAGACGCTGCTGCGCAGCTCCTCAGGATGAGGGGAGTGTGTCGCTCTTAACCCGCTGCCTTCGCTTCGCGGCGACGGGCGGTGAGGATGTACTCCGTATAGCCGTTCGGCTGCGTGCGGCCTTCGAAGATCAGATCGCAAGCCGCCTTGAAGGCTACGCCATCGAAGCTGGGCGCCATGTTCTTGTAGATCGCATCGCCCTTGTTCTGGCCGTCCACGACCACGGCCATGCGCTTCAGCGACTCCATCACCTGATCCTTGGTGATGACGCCCTGATGCAGCCAGTTGGCGAGATGCTGCGCGGAGATGCGCAGCGTGGCGCGGTCTTCCATCAGGCCGACGCCGTGAATGTCCGGCACCTTGGAGCAGCCGACGCCCTGATCGATCCAGCGCACGACATAACCGAGAATGCCCTGGCAGTTGTTGTCGATCTCCTGCTTCACGTCGTCCGGTGCCCAGTTCGACTGCGACACCGGAATGGTGAGGATGTCGCTGAGCTTGCCGCGGGCGCCGCCCTTGGCCAGTTCCTGCTGGCGGGCGATGACGTTGACCTGATGATAGTGCAGCGCGTGCAGCGTCGCCGCCGTCGGCGAAGGCACCCACGCAGTGGTGGCACCGGCCTGCGGATGACCGATCTTCTGGGTCAGCATGTCCGCCATCTTGTCCGGCGCGGCCCACATGCCCTTGCCGATCTGCGCATGGCCGGGGAGACCGTCGAGCAAGCCGGTATCCACGTTCCACTCTTCATACGCCTTGATCCACGGCGTCGCCTTCATGTCGTTCTTGCGGATCATCGGACCCGCTTCCATCGACGTGTGGATCTCGTCGCCGGTGCGGTCCAGGAAGCCGGTATTGATGAACATGATGCGCTTGGAGGCCTGCTGGATGCAGGCCTTGAGGTTCACCGTGGTGCGGCGCTCCTCGTCCATGATGCCGACCTTCATGGTATTCTCGGGCAGCGAGAGCATCTTTTCGACGCGGCCGAAGATCTCGCAAGTGAAAGCGACTTCGTCCGGTCCGTGCATCTTCGGCTTCACGATATAGATCGAGCCGGTGCGGCTGTTGCGCAGCTTGCCGGTGCCCTTGAGATCGTGGATGCCGATCAGGCCGGCGACGGCGGCATCGAGAAGGCCTTCGGGAATCTCCTCGCCATTGGTGTCGAGCACGGCGTCGGTGAACATGTGGTGGCCGACATTGCGCATCAACATCAGGCTGCGGCCGTGCAGCGTTAGGTCCTTGCCCGAAGCGGTCTTGTAGGTGCGGTCGGCATTGAGCGCGCGGGTTAGCGTCTTGCCACCCTTGTCGAAGTCGGCAGATAGCGTACCGTTCATCAGGCCAAGGGTGTTGCGATAGACCAGCACCTTGTCTTCAGCGTCGACGGTGGCGACGCTGTCTTCCATGTCGAGAATGGTGGAAACGGCGGCTTCCATCAGCATGTCCGACACGCCTGCCGGATCGTCCTTGCCGATCGGGCTGGTGCGGTCGATCTGCACTTCCACATGCAGGCCGTTATTGACGAGCAGGATCGCGTTCGGCGCGGCGTGATCGCCGAGATAGCCGGCGAGTTGGTCGGCATTCTTCAGCGCAGTGATGTTACCGCTCTTGAGCTTCGCCGATAGCTGGCCGGAGATAATGCTGTAGCCGGTGACGTCGGTATGGCTGCCGGTGGCGAGCGGCGCGGCCTGATCGAGGAACGCCTTTGCCTTGGCGATCACCTTGTCGCCGCGGGCCTTGTTATAGCCCTTGCCGGATTCCGACGGATCTTGCGGGATCGCGTCGGTGCCATAGAAGGCGTCGTACAGGCTGCCCCAGCGCGCATTCGCAGCGTTCAGCGCGTAGCGCGCATTGGTCAGCGGCACGACAAGCTGCGGGCCGCAAATCTTGCCGATTTCCTCGTCCACATTGGCGGTCTCGACCTGCTTGGTGGCGGGTTCGGGGAGCAGGTAGCCGATCTCCTTCAGGAAGGCGGTATAGGCATCGAGGTCGAAGGCCTTGCCCTTATTGGCGAGGTGCCAGCCATCGATCTTGGCCTGCAGCGCGTCGCGCACCTTCAGCAAGTCGCGGTTCTTCGGGCCGAGATCCCTGATGATGCCGGCTACGCCGGCCCAGAATGCATCGGGCTCGATCCCTGTCTTCGGAGCGGCTTCCTTGGCGATGAAGTCGAACAGAACGGGGGCGATCTGCAGACCATGGGCGTCGATGCGTTTCATGATGCGTTTCTCTCGCGGCGCGGCAATTAAGCTCTGATTTTGGGAAGTGCAGGCGAAGACTGCCGAAAGAGTGGCAGCCTCGGGACGTTTTAGCGCCAAAGGAGGGGGGCGGGAAAGCCCCCGGGGCCTAGTGGCCGGGAGCGTGCGTGGGGTGGTCCGGCGAGAAGCGCTCGAGAGCCACCTTGATCAGAATGGTGAACAGCGCCACGGCCGTCAGCACCGTCGCGGCGGCGAAGGCGCCTGCGACATTGTAGTCCTGATACAAAAGTTCAATCTGCAGCGGCAGCGTCGTGGTCTGGCCACGGACATTGCCCGATACCACCGAGACTGCACCGAATTCGCCCATCACGCGCGCATTGCACAGGATCGCGCCATAGAGCACGGCCCAGCGGACATTCGGCAGTGTCACTTTGACGAAAGTCGCAAAACCGGAGGCGCCGAGCGTGACGGCGGCTTCTTCCTCGTCGGTGCCCTGCACCTGCATCAGCGGGATCAATTCGCGGGCGACGAAAGGCGCGGTGACGAACATCGAGGCAAGCACGATGGCCGGCAGCGCGAACATGATCTTGATATCGAGGAACTCGATGATCGGCCCGAACAGGCCGGTGGTGCCATAGACGAAAAGATAGGCCACGCCGGCAACGATGGGTGAGATGGAGTATGGCAGTTCGATCAGCGCGATCAGCAGCGTGCGGCCCGGGAATGTAAATTTTGTGACACACCATGCGGCGGCGAGACCGAACAGGATGTTCACGGGCACGGCGATCAATGCTGCGATGACGGTGAGCAGGATCGCGTGCTGGGTGCCGGGCTCGGCGAGATTGCGGAAAAAGACCGCAATGCCCTGCGACAGCGCTGACGAGAAGATCAGCGCCAGCGGCGCGATCAGCACCAGCAGCGTCAGCACGAAGACGATGCCGAGCACGATGCGACGCGTCACCGGGCCGGCGCCGACCGGCGTCACCATCCATGCGCCGTGGGATTGATCGCTCATCACGTGTCTCCCTTGCCGAGATAGCGCAGGTTCCAGGCCTGCACGGCATTGGTGATGATCAGCATCGTGAAGGCCATCGCCAGCATCACCACGGCGATCGCGGCGGCGGCTTCGTAGTTATACTCTTCGAGACGGATGTAAGTGAGCAGCGCCACGATCTCGGTCTTCATCGGCTGGTTGCCGGCGATGAAGATCACCGCGCCGAATTCGCCGAGGCTGCGCGCGAAGGACAGCGAGCAGCCGGCGAGGAAGGCCGGGAAGATCGCGGGAAAGATCACGCGCCACAGGATCTGGAGATCGCTGGCGCCGAGCGAACGGCCGGCTTCCTCGACATCCGAGCCAAGATCCTCGATCACCGGCTGCACCGTGCGCACCACGAAGGGGATGCTGGTGAAGGCCATCGCAATCGCGATACCGAGCGGCGTATAGGCGACCTGGATGCCGAGCTCGGCGAGTGGCGCGCCGAACCAGCCGTTCTTCGACAGCAGCGCGGTGAGTGCGAGGCCGGCGACAGCGGTCGGGAGCGCGAAGGGGACGTCCACGAGCGCATCGAGAATGCGCTTGCCGGGAAACTGGTAGCGCGCCAGCACCCAGGCGAGCAGCAGGCCGTAGACCGCGTTGAAGGCGGTCGCGGCCAGCGCCATGGTGACGGTGACGCGGATCGCCGACAGCGTGCGTGGCGACGACAGGATGCCCCAGAGCTGGGTCAGGCCGACATCGGATGCTTTCAGGATCAGCGCGCAGAGTGGCAACAGCACGATCACCCCGAGATAGAGGAGTGTGATGCCGAGCGAGAGCCGGAAGCCGGGGATGACGGTGCGTCGCAAGGGCAAGGTCCGTGAGTGAAGCCGATGGCCGGCTTCATAGACGATTTGGGGGGAAAGGGAATGTCGGCCTGTCATCCGGCCCTCATGGTGAGGAGGCGCGAAGCGCCGTCTCGAACCATGAGATGGCCGGGCTCGGAGCCCGCCGCCATCCTTCGAGACGCCGCTGCGCGGCTCCTCAGGATGAGGGCGGAGTGTGTGGCTTCAGCTCACTTCCCGCCGAACAAGGTATCCAGCTTGGCGCCCGCATTCAGGTGTTCGGCATTGACCTTGTCCCAGCCGCCGAATTCGTCCTCGATGCGATAGAGCTTCACATCCGGGAACTTGTCCTTGTTCTTCGCCATCACGTCCTTGTCGACGACGCGGTTATAGCCCTTGACCTCGATGGCCTGACCTTCCGGCGAATACAGGAATTCGAGATAGGCGGTGGCCAGCGCCTTGGTGCCATGCTTGTCGGCATATTTATCGACAACAGTCACCGGGAATTCGGCGAGCACGCTCGTCGGCGGCACCACGGATTCAAATTTGTCCTTGCCGTTGGCATCCTTGCCCGCGAGATCGCGGATCGAAGCCGTCTCGGCCTCGAAGGTGATCAGGACGTCGCCGGTGCTGCGCTCGACGAAGGTCGTGGTGGCCGCGCGGCCGCCGGTGTCGAACACCGGGACATTGGCGAACAGCTTCTTGATGAAGTCATCAGCTTTGTCGGCGCCGTACTTGTTCTTGGCGAAGGCATAGGCGGCGAGATAGGTGTAGCGCGCATTGCCCGAGGTCTTCGGATTCGGGAAGATCACCTGCACGCCCGGCTTCACCAGATCGTCCCAGTCCTTGATGCCCTTCGGATTGCCGGCGCGCACGAGGAAAGCGGGCAGCGAGTAGTAGGGCGAAGAGTTGTTGGGCAGCCGCGATGCCCAGTCCTTCGGGATCAGCTTGCCGCGATCGTAGAGCACCTGCACGTCGGTGACCTGGTTGAAAGTGACGACATCGGCCTCGAGGCCTTCGAGGATCGAGCGGGCCTGGCGCGACGAGCCGTTATGTGACTGGTTGATCGTGAGGTCCTGGCCGGTCTTGGCCTTCCACTGCTTGATGAAGGCGGCGTTGATCTCGACATAGAGTTCGCGCGCGATGTCGTAGGAGACGTTGAGCAGCGTGGTCGGTGTCTGCGCCTGGGCCGGTGCGGTGGCGCCGACGGAGAGCAGGCCGATGCCGGCGGCGAGAGTGGTCAAAAGGCGGTTCACGAAAAGTCCCCTGCGTTGAGCGGATCGGTGATGACTTGGCTGCGGCACTTTGCCCGGTGAACGGTCCGAAATTTGCTCCGCAACGATTGCCTGCCGTTGCGTGTTTTCCCGCAACCGTGGAGCCGCAATCCTGATGTGGAGAAGAACCGTCTCCGGCGCGTAGTGTTCGAGGGCAAAAAGTTCTACAGTTAGAACGGTTCGAAGAAGAAATAATCTTCTCTTTACGCCGTACAATCGAGAGATATATAGAAAATAATTCCAGTCAACCCCGGAGTTTCGGGGCAGCGGAGTGTGCATGCGCTATCTGCCTGTCTTTCTCGACGTGCAGGCCGGACCGATCCTTCTGATCGGCGCCGGGGAGTTCGTGCGCGCCAAGCTGCGGCTGTTGCTGGCGGCCAATGCGCGGGTCCGCTGGTACGCGATCGACGGCGATCGCGACCTCGCCGGGTTCGATCCGGCTGGCGTGGAAGCCATCGAGTTTGCCGAGGGCAATCCGCTCGCGGCGGAGCTCTCCGGCGTCATTGCGGTGATGTGTGCGGGGGCGGGCGACCTCGGTCCGATGATGGCGCTGCGCGCGAAGGCACACGGGCTGCCTGTCAATGTGATGGACGATCTCGCCAACTCCACTTTCATCTTTCCGGCCATCGTCGATCGCGGCGACGTAGTCGTTGCCGTTGGCACCGGTGGTACCTCGCCGGTAGTGGCGCGGCGCGTGCGTGAGATGATCGAGAGTGTGCTGCCGGCGCGGATCGGCGATCTCGCATCTTTCATTGGACGCTGGCGCAAGTCGATCAATGACAAGATTACCGATGCACCGTTGCGCCGTCGGTTCTGGGAGCGTGTGGTCGATGGCGATATTGGTGCGAAGGTGCTGGCCGGTCGCCGCGGCGCGGCCGAGCAGGCGCTGAGCGAGATTGCCGATCCCTCGTCATTCGCAGGCGCATCACTAGATGGTGCCGCCAAGGGCCATGTCACGCTGGTCGGCGCCGGCCCTGGCGATCCCGATCTGCTCACCATCAAGGCGCTGCGCGCGCTGCAGGATGCCGACGTCGTATTCTACGACGAGCTGGTGTCGCCGGAGATTCTCGACCGTATCCGCCGCGACGCGTCGCGCGTGCCGGTCGGGCGCCGCATCGGCAAGCCCGGTATCGGGCAGGATGCGACCAACACATTGCTGGTCGAAGCCGCGCGCGCCGGCCAGCGCGCTGTACGCCTCAAGGGCGGCGATCCCTTCATCTTCGGCCGCGGCGGCGAGGAGATTGAATTTCTCCGCGAAGCGGGCGTGTCCTATTCCGTCATTCCCGGCATCACCGCGGGCCTCGGCGCGGCCGCGATGTTCGAGACACCGCTGACCTATCGCGGCGAAGCACTGCGCATCACATTCCTGACCGCGCATAAAGAAAAGGACGCCGGCGCCGTCGACTGGTCGGTGCTCACCGACGCGAAAATGACCATCGTCGTTTACATGGGCATGACCGCCGCACCGGCGATCCGTGAAGGTCTCATCGCGGCAGGCCGTTCGCCGCAAACGCCGGTTGGTGTGTTTGCACGTGTAACCCGGCCCGACGCGCAGGCAGCGGTTGGCGTACTCGACAATCTCCCGGCTCTGGTCGGTCAAATCGATGGCGGTCCGGCCATCCTCATCATCGGTGATGTCGTGGCGCATTCTGCGCCGTGGCGGGCCGCGAATATCAACAAACTTGTCTCCGACATCTTGGTAGCTGCCGAATGACCTCTCCGCTGCAACAGAAGATCAAGATCACCGGCCCTTCGGTGGTGACCGCCAACCGCACTTTCGATGGCATCGTGATCTATCGCGATGCGCGCAAGGGCTGGACGCCCGATCTTGCGCAGGCTGCCATCGTTCGCACTGCCGACGATGCGCGCGCACTGCTCGCAGAATCCGCGGCTGACGATGTCGGTGCCATCGGTCCCTATATCGCGCCGGTGATCGTCACCGACGACGGCGCCATCGAGCCCGGCAATCTGCGCGAGCGCATTCGCCGCGAGGGCGTCACCATCGATCTGCCGATTTCGGCCTGAAGGTTTTCGACATGTATGCTTACGACGAAATCGACCGGACGCTCGTCAACGAGCGTGTCGCTGAATTCCGCGATCAGGTAAAGCGCCGTCTGTCCGGCGAACTCACCGAAGACGAATTCAAGATGCTGCGCCTGATGAACGGCGTCTATCTGCAGCTCCACGCATATATGCTGCGCGTTGCCATCCCCTATGGCACGCTGTCGGCACCGCAGCTCCGCAAGATGGCCCATGTCGCGCGCAAATATGATCGTGGCTACGGTCACTTCACCACGCGGCAGAACATCCAGTTCAACTGGATCAAGCTGGCCGATCTCCCCGATGCTCTGGAAGATCTAGCTTCGGTCGGCATCCATGCGATGCAGACTTCGGGCAATTGCGTGCGCAATGTCACCACCGATCAATGGGCCGGCGTCGCGCCGGGCGAGGTGGAGGATCCGCGCATCTGGGCCGAATTGCTGCGGCAATATTCGACCATGCATCCGGAATTCACCTATCTGCCGCGCAAGTTCAAGATTGCCATCACGGCGTCGGATCACGATCGCGCGGCGATCAAGGTGCACGATATCGGTCTGCGCATTCTCAAGAACGAGGCCGGCGAGACTGGTTTCGAGGTGCTGGTTGGCGGCGGTCTCGGCCGCACGCCTTTCATCGGCAAGGTGATCAAGCCGTTCGTGCATGGCGCCGACATTCTCAGCTATGTCGAGTCGATCCTGCGCGTCTACAACCAGTATGGCCGCCGCGATAACATCTACAAAGCGCGCATCAAGATCCTCGTCCACGAGCTCGGCATCGAGAAATTCTCTGCAGAGGTGGAAGAGGAATGGCAGGCGATGCGTCACAGCGCGCTGCAGCTCGACGACGAAATCGTCGCCGATATCCGCTCGCGCTTCCGCTATCCCGGCTATGAGGCGCTGTCCGATACGCCGGACGAGCTGACGGCGGCATCGGCCGATCCGCAATTCCAGCGCTGGCTGAAGAACTCGGTCGCGGCACATCAGAAGCCCGGTTATGCCATCGTCACGCTGTCGCTGAAGCCGATCGGTGGTCCGCCCGGTGATGCCACGGCCGAGCAGATGGACGCCATCGCCGATCTTGCCGAGAAATACTCGTTCAGCGAAATCCGCGTCGGGCATGAGCAGAATCTGGCGTTGCCGAATGTGCCGAAGCGCGATCTGCCTGCGCTGTGGCGGCAGCTCGACAAGCTTCAGCTTGCGACGCCGAACGTCAATCTGATCACCGACATCATCGCGTGCCCCGGCCTCGATTACTGCTCGCTCGCCAATGCGCGCGCGATCCCGATCGCGCAGGAGCTGACGCGTCGCTTTGCCAATCATGATCTCGCGGACATGATCGGCCGACTGCACGTCAACATCTCCGGTTGCATCAATGCCTGCGGCCATCACCATGTCGGCCATATCGGCATCCTCGGCGTCGAAAAGAACAACGAGGAATTCTACCAGATCACCATCGGCGGCCGCGCCGACGAAGGTGCTGTGGTCGGCACGCTGATCGGACCCGCGGTGCCTTACGACGATGTCGCCAATGTCATCGAGGACATCGTCGAATCCTATCTGGCGCTGCGCGCCCGACCGGACGAATTGTTTTACCAGACCGTCGAACGCCTCGGCGTCGAGCCGTTCAAGGAGCGTGTTTATGCCACTCGTTAAGAAGGGCGCGATTGTTGCGGACAGCTTCGCGCATGCGACGGATGACAGCGCGATCCCGATCGAGGGCGCAGCGTTGATTCCGGCGGCGCGATTTCTCGAAGATCCGCAGGCGCTGGTGGCACGCAACGCGCCGACCGGGGTGATCTGGCCGAACAACCGCGATCTCGACGAGCTCGTGCCCTATCTCGACAAACTCACCGTTGTCGCGCTGGTGTTTCCGACCTTCCGCGATGGCCGTGCCTACAGCCAGGCGCGGCTGCTGCGCGAGCGTTATGGTTACAAGGGCGAATTGCGCGCTACCGGCCAGGTGCTGCGCGACCAGTTCGTGCTGATGCTGCGCGCCGGCTTCGATGCATTCGAGGTCAAGAAGGATGCCGATGCCGAGGCCTTCGCGGCAACGGTGAAGCGTTACACGGTGTTCTATCAGCCGACCGGCGATGGCCGTGTCACGGCGCTGCATCGGCGCATGCAGGCGCGTCACGCCGCGAATGCAGGTTAGACGCGTCATTGCGCGGAGCCTCGCGGCGGCGAAGCGGTCCAGTTCTTCCGTTAGGCGCCCTGGATAGCTTCGTTACCCTCGCAACGACGACGGATGGCCGCATTCTCATGGACGATAAGTTCGTGGCAGAATACCGTCGTCATTGCGCGATCATTGAAATCTGCTTTCGTTGACTTCGCGCGCTAGTTTTTCGAGTCTTGCTGCGTTGCCGGATGGCGCTGTTGCCGTCCGGTCCATGGAGGTCTCGCATGATCCGTCGTTTCGCTATTGCCGCTGCATCGCTGCTGTGGGCCGGTTCGGCCTTCGCTGCCGATGTTACGCTGCTCAACGTGTCCTACGATCCGACGCGCGAACTCTATGTGGATTTCAACAAGGCCTTCGCTGTGGCCTATCAGAAGGAAGCCGGCAAGAGCATCGAGATCAAGCAGTCGCATGGCGGCTCCGGCTCGCAGGCGCGCTCGGTGATCGACGGGCTGCAGGCGGATGTGGTGACGCTGGCGCTCGCTTATGACATCGACGCTATCGCGACGAAAAAGCTTCTGGCGGAAGACTGGCAGAAGAAGCTGCCACAGAATGCGTCGCCATATACGTCCACCATCGTGTTCCTCGTCCGCAAGGGCAATCCCAAGGGCATCAAGGACTGGGACGACCTCCT
Organism: Pseudomonadota bacterium; assembly: GCA_023449855.1. Classification (GTDB taxonomy): domain Bacteria; phylum Pseudomonadota; class Alphaproteobacteria; order Rhizobiales; family Xanthobacteraceae; genus Tardiphaga. Next base: position 16,267 of record JAEXHR010000162.1, read on the forward strand.
GAAGAAGGGCGTCAGCGTGGTGACGCCGAATCCGAAGACATCGGGCGGCGCGCGCTGGAATTATCTCGCGGCCTGGGGCTATGCGCTCAAGAAATTCGGCTCCGAAGACAAGGCGAAGCAGTTTGTGGCCGACCTGTATCAACAGGTGCCCGTGCTGGACACCGGTGCACGCGGCTCGACCGTGACGTTCGTCGAGCGCGGCGTCGGCGACGTGTTGCTGGCCTGGGAGAACGAGGCATTCCTCGCGCAGAAGGAATTTGGTAAAGACAAGTTCGAGATCGTGGCGCCGCCGCAATCGATCCTCGCCGAGCCGCCGCTTGCGGTGGTCGATACCGTCGTCGACAAAAAGGGCACCCGCGCCGCGGCCGAGGCCTATCTGAAATACTGGTATACCCCGGAAGGTCAGGAGATCGCCGCACGCAATTCCTATCGTCCGCGCGACGCAGAAATTGCCAAGAAATACGAAAATTCCTTTGCTAAGGTGGAACTGTTCACCATCGACGATGTTTTCGGTGGTTGGACCAAAGCGCAGAAGGTCCATTTCAGCGAAGGTGGCGTGTTCGATCAGATCTACAAGAACTGATTAGAATCTGGTCGCACGCATGCAGGGGGCAGTGTGAGCGCAATTGGACGTCGACGCACGCTGCCGGGATTCGGGCTCACCATGGGCCTGACGCTCACATGGCTATCTATCATCGTGCTGATTCCGCTGGCGGGGCTGGTGCTCAAGACCTTTGAGCTCAGCTTCGACCAATTCTGGGGCATCATCACCAGCCGTCGCACGCTGAATGCGCTGAAGACGTCGTTCGGTCTCGCCTTCCTTGCGGCGGTCGTCAATCTGATCGCGGGCATGGTGATCGTCTGGGCGCTGGTGCGTTATCGCTTTCCCGGTCGGCGCATCTTCGATGCCATCGTCGATATTCCATTCGCATTGCCGACCGCCGTGGCCGGCGTCGCGCTAACCTCGCTGTTTGCACAGAAGGGCTGGCTCGGCGCGCCGCTGGCCGAACTCGGCATCAAGGTGGCGTTCACGCCGCTCGGTATTTTCATTGCCATGGTGTTCATCGGCATTCCCTTCGTGGTGCGCACGGTGCAGCCAGTGCTGCAGGACATCGACAGGGAGATCGAGGAGGTTGCGAGCTGTCTCGGCGCCAGCCGCTGGCAGACGATCTCGCGCGTGATCCTGCCGAGCCTCTTGCCCGCGATGCTCACGGGCTTTGCACTCGCTTTCGCTCGCGCCGTCGGCGAATATGGTTCGGTGATCTTCATTGCCGGCAATCTCCCGAACATTTCGGAGATCGCGCCGCTGCTGATCGTGATCCGCCTCTCCGAATTCCGCTATGCCGACGCCACCGCTATCGCTGTCGTGATGCTGCTGGCCTCGTTCCTGGTCATCTTCGCGATCAACCGCATCCAGCGCTGGTCGCAGAGCCGCATGATCCACCAGTAACACGCCATGCTGATGCCATCGCTCCCACCGCCGCGCGCTGCGCGCACCCCGACGCTCACCGAGCCGCGCTGGATTCGCGTCACCATTATCACGCTGGCGATCCTGTTCCTGCTGGTCCTGATAGTGCTGCCGTTAGTGGTCGTGTTCAGTCAGGCGTTATCGCGCGGTGCCTTGGCCTATCTGCGTGCGCTGGTCGATCCTGAAGCGCAGGCCGCGATCCGGCTCACGCTGCTGATCGCCGGCATCTCGGTCGGCCTCAATCTCGTCTTCGGCCTGATTGCCGCATGGGCCATTGCGAAGTTCGAATTCCGGGGCAAGACAACTTTGATCTCGCTCGTCGATTTGCCGTTCTCGGTGTCGCCGGTCATTTCCGGCCTCGTCTTCGTGCTGCTGTTCGGCGGGCAGGGCTATTTTGGTCCGTGGCTGCAAAGCCATGGCATCCAGATATTGTTTGCGGTGCCCGGCATCGTGCTGGCCACCACCTTCGTCACCTTCCCCTTTGTGGTACGCGCGCTGATCCCCTTGATGCAGGAACAGGGCACCTCCGAGGAAGAAGCCGCGATTTCGCTCGGCGCGTCAGGCCTTGCCACTTTCTTCCGCGTCACTTTGCCCAATATCAAATGGGGCGTGCTCTACGGAGTCCTGCTCTGCAATGCCCGCGCGATGGGTGAATTCGGCGCGGTGGCGGTGGTGTCCGGCCACATCCGCGGCGAGACCAACACCATGCCGCTGCTGGTGGAAATCCTCTATAACGAGTATCAGTTCATGGCGGCGTTCGCGGTCGCATCGCTGCTTGCCATGCTGGCGCTGATCACGCTGGTGGCGAAGGCGATCCTCGAACGACATCTGGATCAAGGACCTCAGCGTGACCATTGAAGTCAAAAACATTGTTAAGAAATTCGGCAGTTTCGCTGCGCTCGACGGCGTCGATTTGAAGGTCGCCGATGGCGAATTGCTGGCATTGCTCGGCCCCAGCGGTTCGGGCAAGACGACCCTGCTGCGCATCATCGCAGGGCTCGACTGGCCGGATTCCGGCGAAGTGAAGTTCGATGGGCAGGACGCGCTCACCCGCGGCGCAGGCGAGCGCAATGTCGGCTTCGTGTTCCAGCACTATGCGCTGTTCCGCCATATGAGCGTGTTCGAGAATGTCGCTTTCGGCCTGCGCGTGCAGCCGCGCTCGATCCGCAAGAGCGAGGCACAGATCCGCGCGCGCGTGAAGGAGCTGCTCGATCTCGTGCAGCTCGACTGGCTCGCCGATCGCTATCCGAGCCAGCTCTCGGGCGGCCAGCGCCAGCGCATCGCGCTTGCCCGCGCGCTCGCCATCGAGCCGCGCATCCTGCTGCTCGACGAACCGTTCGGCGCGCTCGACGCCAAGGTGCGCAAGGAGCTGCGGCAATGGCTGCGCACGCTGCATGAGGAAATTCACGTCACCTCGATCTTCGTCACGCATGACCAGGAAGAGGCGCTCGAAGTCGCCAACCGCATCGTGGTGATGGACAAGGGCAAGATCGAGCAGATCGGCACGCCTGGCGATGTCTATGACAATCCGGCCTCGGCTTTCGTGCATAGCTTCATCGGCGAGTCCATCGTGCTGCCGGTGCATGTGCAGGGCGGACAGGTGACGCTCGGCGCGCGAGCGCTGAATATCGATGCAGGCGGTGCAGCCGGGCCATCGAAGCTGTTCGTGCGTCGGCATGACATGCATGTCGGTGCGGTCGGCGAGGGTGCTCTTGAAGGGACAGTGCGCCGGGTCCGCACCTTCGGCCCGATCCAGCGCGCGGACATCGCGCTCAATGGCGATGACACGCTGGTCGAAATCGATGCGCCGCGCGATCGGCCACTGACCACCGGCGATGCGGTCAGCCTGCAGCCGCGGCGGTATCGGATTTTCGCGGAACCGTAGCCTGGATGAAGCGCAGCGAAATCCAGGGATCGGCGTCCATGAAGACATTCTGATCCCGGATTGCGCTTCGCTCCAGCCGGGCTACGGATTTCCCCTCTGTTCACCATTCAGCCACGGTTGGTGTGCAACAACGGCCCCTCGATTTTGGGGGATTGCCGATGAAGCGGGTGGCTCTGGCCAGTCTGGGGATGTTGTTGCTGGCGGGCTGCGGAACCACCGTGGATCAGATCCCCGATCAACCCACCATGTATCTCAGCATGGCCAATGGCGGCGCCAAGCTCGATCCGCAGGCGGCCGCGCAGATGATCTCGCTCTATCGGCAGAACAACGGCCTCGGGCCGGTATCGGTCGATCCGGGCCTGATGGCGCTGGCGGAGGATCAGTCCACCGCCATGGCCAAGAAGAACAAGCTCGATCACGACGTGAAGGCGCCGCTTGCGAAGCGCCTGAATTCCGGCGGCTATCCGGCCACCGTTGCGGTCGAGAATGTCTCTGCCGGTTATCACACCCTTGCCGAGGCGTTTTCGGGCTGGCGCGATTCGCCGCCGCACCGGGCCAATATGCTAAAATCGGGCGTCTCCAAACTCGGAATAGCCGCGATCTATGCGCCGAACACCAAATACAAGGTGTTCTGGACCATGATCCTGGCCGAAACCGAAAAGCCGCGCTGAGCTGAAGACCTTGTGATGCTGCCGCGCAGCATCGGCAATTGACGCCGCGGGATCGCAGGGCCACGGTGCGGTTCCTCCAAGCGACCGCCGGTTCCGCCCATGGACATGTCCGCTCCCTTGTCAGATCAGACCACTTCCAAACCGTCGCAGGCCAAGCGTGTGCTGGTGCTGCAAGGCGGTGGCGCCCTCGGCTCCTATCAGGCCGGTGCCTATGAGGCGCTGTGCCACCACGATTTCGAGCCGGCCTGGATCGCCGGCATTTCCATCGGCGCCATCAATGCTGCGATCATCGCCGGCAACGAGCGCGACAAGCGGATCGGCAAGCTGCGCGAATTCTGGGGGATGGCGTCGTCGCCGGTGCCCTGGAGCCCGGTGATTTCCGACGAGCATGCGCGCTCGGTCTTCAACGAAGGCAGCGCTGCGATGATCGCCGCCTTCGGCGTGCCCGGTTTCTTCACACCCCGGATTCCACCTGCGCCATTCTGGCCGCCCGGCAGTCTGCAATCGCAGAGCTTCTACGATACCGCGCCGCTGAAGGCGACGCTGGAGCGGCTGGTCGATTTCGATCGCATTAATGACTGCAAGACACGCCTCAGTGTCGGCGCCGTCAGTGTCACCACCGGCAACTTCACCTATTTCGACAACGAGATCTTTCGCAAACTCGGCAAGAAGATCGGTCCCGAACACATCATGGCCTCCGGCGCGCTGCCGCCGGGCTTTCCCTCCGTTGAGATCGAGGGCGAGCATTTCTGGGATGGCGGCATCGCGTCCAATACGCCGCTCGATTTCGTGCTCGACGATGTGTCCAGCGATCTCCTGATCTTCCAGGTCGACCTGTTCAGCGCACGCGGCCCGCTGCCGCAATCCATGTTCGAGGCGCAGGAGCGTGAGAAGGATATCCGCTATTCCAGCCGCACGCGCATGACCACCGACAAGAACAAGCGTATTCACAATATCCGCAAGGCGCTGCGCGATCTCATCGGCAAGCTGCCCGAGGATCTGAAGCAGGACCCCAATGTCGCTTTGCTGTCGGAAGCGGCGAAGGAAAACACCGTGACGGTGGTGCATCTGATCTATCGCAGCAAGACCCATGAATCCTCGTCGAAGGACTACAATTTCTCGCGGCTCGGCATGCTCGAGCACTGGAGCGCCGGCAGCCGCGATGTGGAACGCTCGATGCGCCACAAGGAATGGTTCGAGCGCCCGCAGGCGGATCAGTCGATGGTCACCTACGACCTATGCGCCGACGACAAGCCATAATCGAATTCACCCAGCAGGAGACTTTGTATGACCAATCTCACGGGCAAGACCGCCGTTGTCACCGGCTCGACCAGCGGCATCGGCCTCGCTTATGCGCGCGCCTTCGCCAGCGCCGGCGCCAATATCGTACTCAACGGCATGGGCGCGCCGGCCGATATCGAGAAGGAACGCGCGGCGATCGAGAGCGACTACAAGGTCAAGGCAATCCATTCGCCGGCTGACATGACCAAGCCGGCGGAGATCGCCGACATGATTGCGCTCGGCGAGAAGACTTTTGGCGCGGTGGACATCCTCGTCAACAATGCCGGCATCCAGTTCGTCTCGCCGATCGAGGAGTTTCCCATCGAGAAGTGGGACGCGATCATCGCCATCAATCTGTCTTCGGCCTTCCATGCCATTCGTGCCGTGGTGCCGGGCATGAAGAAGCGCGGCTGGGGTCGCATCATCAACACGGCCTCGGCGCACTCGCTGGTCGCCTCGCCGTTCAAGTCGGCTTATGTCTCGGCCAAGCACGGCATTGCCGGCCTCACCAAGACGGTGGCGCTCGAAGTCGCGACCCACAAGATCACCTGCAATTGCATCTCGCCCGGCTATGTCTGGACGCCGCTGGTCGAGAAGCAGATTCCGGATACCATGAAGGCGCGTGGCTTGACCAAGGAGCAGGTCATCAACGACGTGCTGTTGCAGGCGCAGCCGACCAAAGAGTTCGTGACCTCCGAGCAGGTGGCGGCGCTGGCGCTGTTCCTGTGCGGCGATGAAGCGGCGCAGATCACCGGCACGAACCTGTCGATCGACGGCGGCTGGACGGCGGCGTAAGCGTCGTCCTTGCGAGGAGAGTAGCGACGAAGCAATCCAGTTCTTGGTCGAGAGCTGGATTGCTTCGCTTTACTCGCAATGACGAAGTTGGATCAGGCGCTCCGCTTCCCGAACGCCAGCACATGCAATCCGAGGCGGCTGCGCACGATCCAGAACAGCAGGATCGTCTCGAATGTGAGTGCGATCGATGTCGCCGCCGCCGCTCCGTGGCCGCCGAAATGCGGTATCAGCAGCAGGCATAGCACAAGGTTGATCGCGAAGGCCGAGGCATAGGCGATCGCACATGCATTCTGATGACCGAGCATGTTGAGCAGGCGTTCCATCGGGCCGATGGCGGCGCGGACCACGAGGCCGATGGCGGCGATGAACATGATGTCGTAGCCGCGGGTGAATTGCGGGCCGAACAGCCACAGCAGCGGCTTGCCGAGTGCGAGCAGAACGAGCGTCGCTGCAAGTGACGGCCAGAACGTCCATTTGATCGAATGCATCACATAGGCGGCGAGCCGCTCCTTGTCGCCGGAGGTGTGATATTCGGTGAAGCGATGCGCCGTGGTGGCCGACATCGCGTAGTGAATGAACGAGACCAGCGCGAGTGTCTTCACCACGGCGAAATAGACGCCGACTTCCTCGGAAGACACGAAGCGTTCGAGCACGAGCACGTCGGTGTAGGACAGCAGCAGATAGAAGCTCTCGACCAGCAGGATCGGCAGCGAAACCTTCAGCCAGCCGCGATAGTCGTGCGCCTTCGGTCCGGCCTCGACATGCGCGCCAAGCCGCCGGTTCAGCACCACCATCTGGCCGATCATCGCGAGCCACACGGCTGCAGCGCTCGCTCCCATCGCAACGACGGCGCCGAGCTGCAGGCCGAGCGCGAAGGCCCCTGCGGTGAAGCCGATGATCAGGCCCTGCCGCACGATGAATTGCGGCATCAGGCCGAGCCGCATCCAGTCATGCGAGCGGGCGATGCCATCCTGGGTGTTGGCGACCACGAAAGCCGGCAGTGTCAGGCAGCCGAGATAGAGCGGCACCACGGTATTGGCATCGATCCAGGGCGACAGCAGCTTCACGAGGCCGGCGAGCAGCAGCGCGATCACGCCGGAAACGAGGCCTGTCATCCAGCGGCTGCCGGAGAGGAAGCCTCGCAGCAGGGCGGTGTCGCCGGACAGGCGATATTCCGGAATGATCTTCTGGGCGGATGCGGCGATGCCGAAATCGAGCATGGAGCCGAGCAGCAGCACCCAGGTCCAGACATAGACATAGATGCCGTAATCGCCCGAGCCCATCCAGCGCGCCAGCAGGATCTGCGAGAAATAAGCGAGGCCGGCGGAAATGACGCGAATCAGGAAGATGGTGCCGGCCAGCCGGCGCGTCAGCGAGGCTTCGCCGGAGCCGGAAAACAGGCCGCGAAGCCGGGCCCTGAGCCCGGCGGGCGGCGTCGACTGGGCGGGGTCGGCGTCCATCACGGCCACGACGGGCTCCTCGGCCGCTGAAAAGCGGATGCCGCGGGGATGCGGCAAAGGCTTCGCATAGCAGGGAGACGTTAATTTCGGGTGGCAGAGCCGGCTGCAAGTTGCATCTTCGCTGTCCCGGCTGGGGCGAGGCTGGCCGTTACTGGGCCGCGGGCAGTGTCACATTGTATTCGTAGGCCTTGTCAGCCCCGACCAGGGTCAGCTTCAGCGCTGCCCCGTCCGCCGTGGCGCCGGAGGGCAGGCCGTCGAGCTCGAAGCGGAAGCGCTTCACGCCGGACGGACTGTGCTTGTCGAGCTTCGGGATCGGAAGTGCCCAGTCCGGCGTCGGCCCTTCCACATAGAGCTGAAGTGCCTTGCCTTCGGGAGCGGTGACATCGACCGATATGTTCTTACCGTCGCGCTTGACCTCGCGCACGGTGAGCGGATTGTTGTCGCCGATGGTGGCAGGCTTGGGAACGGTATCGAGAGCGGCCGTCAACGCGCCGTCTTCGGTGGACGCGACGCTGGTGAATGCCAGTTCGGCATTCGCTTCGACCGGGATGCAGATCTTCTCGCACACGGCGTAGGAGATCGCCGCGCGCATCACCACTGGCTTGCTGGCATCCTTGGCGACCACGCGCATGGGCAGCAGCACCTGCTTTTCGTAACCGAGTGATTCGCCGCCGGCGCCGTCGTCGAACTTCACCGGCGCGGGCCAGAGAATTGTGACACTGTCGAGATTGTCGGATTTGGAGAAGTCGAAGCGTGGCGGTACGCCGCTGTCGCCAGGGTTGCGCCAGTAAGTGTGCCAGCCCGGTTGCAACTGAATTGCGATGCCACCGAGCATGACAGGGCCGGTCCGCGAGCCTGCCACAAGCCTGATCTGCGAATGACTGTCCGTCTGCCACGGCGATGCGTCGTCCGCATGCGCCGCAGAGGCCAGCAAGAGCCCGGCGGCGCAGGCAGCGACAATATGGTGCGGAACCGAAACGATCATCAGACGTCCTTACAAGGGGCTGCCTGTCATAACCCCAAACCTAACTTAAGCTATTGAACTGCTTGTGATGCTGATTTGCGTCGCGCCGCTGAAGGTCGATTGACAGCGAATGACCCCGAGATCAGGATAACCGCATAACATGAGAGCGTCTTGCTGATGGAACCCGCTCGCAAGCGAAGCCGCAAAAGCCCCGCCAAGTCTCGTCCGGCCAAGCCCGGCACCGTGGATGCGGGCGGCAGCTATCTCGACGGCCAACTGCTCATTGCGATGCCGGTGATGAATGACGAGCGTTTTGCCCGCTCGGTGATCTATGTGTGTGCTCATTCTTCGGAAGGCGCCATGGGCATCATCGTCAATCGTCCGGCGGGCAGCATCGATTTCCCTGAACTCCTGGCGCAGCTCGACATCATCGACGATGCCGACAATATCAAGCTCCCGGAAAGCGCCGAAAGCATGAAGGTGCTGAAGGGCGGCCCGGTGGAAACCGGCCGCGGCTTTGTGCTGCATTCCAGCGACTTCTTCATCCAGGATGCGACGTTGCCCATCGATGACGGCATCTGTCTGACGGCGACCGTGGACATTTTGAGGGCGATCGCCAATGGCGGCGGCCCGAAGCACGCCATTCTGGCTCTCGGTTATGCCGGCTGGGCGCCGGGCCAGCTCGAGGACGAGATTCAGGGCAATGGCTGGCTCCATTGCGCGGCCGACGACGATCTGATCTTCGGCACCGATATCGACGAGAAATACATGCGCGCGCTGCAGAAGATCGGTGTCGCGCCGGGCACGCTATCGGCCGAAGCGGGCCACGCCTGACGTCAACGGGCGGTGGGAATCAGCGGGCAGGCGACATTCATCGTCGTCAGTTGAGGGCCTTCGATCTCCACACATAGGCGCGATGAATCCACCGTCAATCCATAGGTTGCCAGCGCCTCGCTGCGCGGGACGCGTCCCTTGATATGCATCTCCCAGACGCCGCCCGGCAGCGGCTCCTTCGTCGCGGCGCGCATGCGCCGGTCGAACTTGCCGCCGGGGAGGATTTGCAGCGCGATATCGGCGACCTGATAGAAACGCGAACCGGCCGGCAGGAATGGCGCCATGAAGGCGAGCGGCTTGTCGAGCAGCAGATAGGTTGCCGGCTGCGACAGCTCCGCCGGAATCGCCGGTCGATACGGCATCGACCACGGGCGTCGCCACCAGTCGGCCGGCTGCAGCCAGAACGCCGCCGCCACGGCGATAGCGATGCTCGCAAGCCCGGCGGACCGGTCGGATGGCGACGTGCCCCACGCATCCAGGCAGCGCAGCAAGGTGATGACGATGAGCGGTGCCGTCAGCAGTTCGAGCACGACGATGTAGCGGTGGATCGCGAACAAAGCCAACCACACCGCATAGGACACGACAAAGAAAAGGATCAGCTGCCATTCGCGCCGCGAGAATAGCGCGCGTCCGGCCTTGATGCGCGCGGCGATCGCCACCGGGATCAGCAGCATCAGGATCGCAAAACGCGCATCGCGGAACGGGAATTCCGAGCTGCGATAGTCGCCCATCAGCCAGTAGAATGGATAGGCGAATCCGTCGAGAACGCCGCGTGGGATGAACTGGCGATCGAGGATTGTTGTCGCTGGCAGTTCGGCCGAGGGGAACAGGCTGTTCAGCAGCGGGAAGAACGGATTCCCGAATTCGCGCCACAGCATCAGCGCCCAGCTGCCGCCGCCGATTACACTGCCGATCGCTCCGCCGATGGCGAGATAGATCATCGCCAGTGTCGGACGTGCTGTCGCCAGCGCTGCGGCGCCGAGCCCGATCGCGAAGACGATATTTGTGAGCTTCAGGCCGAGCGCGAGGCCGACCAGAAGGCCGGCGCCGACATAGTGCCGTGGCTCGACATCGTCGCGCGCGAGCGTCAGCAGCAGGCCCGCGATGATCGGAATAGCGGTGAGAATATCGGCGAAGCTGGTGCCGGTCTCCGACAGCGTCATCGGGCCGCATGCCGCCAGCAGCAGGATCGCAGCGATCGCGAGCATGCTCACGGCATGGCCGAGCAGGCGGCGCGCCAGCCAGTAGATCAGCGCCAGATTGAGCCCGTGCACCGCGCCCATGATCATGCCGGCAGCAATCGGCGGCAGCGTTTCGCGCAGATAGTACCAGGGGAAATAGATGTATGAGTTGAAGTAGGTTTGGAAGCCCGGGGGCACGACGTCGTGTTCGTAGCGGCCGTTCAGCAGTGCCCAGACATTGTAGTGGTGATAGTTCTGCCAATCCCAGTTGACGTCCTCGCCGGCGAAGCCGGCATAGGCCGCGCCGAGCGCCATGCTGCCGGCGATCACGAGCGCCGGATGCAGCCGGGCCGGCTGCGTCTGCGACGACAGAGCGATAGGCCGCTGTTCATCGACGGAGATGGTTGTCACGAAATCCCCCCGCAGCCCATGGATGAGCGCAGGGAGCTGCCTACGCGGCGGCGATTAAGGATCTGCTAAGGTGAGCGCAGAGACGAGCAAGGCGCGTTGACGCATGTCGCAGAGCCCCAGGTTGGATGTCGCTGCGCTCCACCCATCCTGCGACGTCGTCAGCTCGCGGCTACCAGCCGTTCTTCCGTCAGCAGGCGCATCGCCGCGTCGGCATCCATCGGCTCGCCGAAAGCGAAGCCCTGGGCGTATTCGCAGCCGAGCTGATACAGCTCCACCGCATCCGAGTCGGTCTCGACACCCTCGGCCACCACATGCATGCCGAGATCATGCGCCATGGCGATGATCGATTTCAGGATGACGGGGCGGGCGCCGCGGCCATTGGTGCGCACGAAGGACTGGTCGATCTTCAGCGTGTCGAACGGGAAGCGCTGCAGATAGGACAGCGACGAATGGCCGGTGCCGAAGTCGTCCAGCGACAGGCCGGTGCCAAGTTCGCGGATACGCTGCAGCATCTGGGCTGCGTGCTCCGGATTCTCCATCACCAGCGATTCCGTGAGTTCCAGCTTCAGCGTGCCGCGTGCCACCGACGAGCGCGACAGCACGGTGCGGATGTCGTGCAGGAGATCGTGGCGCAGCAACTGCCGCGAGGAGACATTGACGCTGGCGAAAATCGGATCGCGCGCGCGCATGGCGCGCTGCCAGATGGCTAGCTGGCGCGCCGTCTGGTCGAGCACGAACATGCCGAGATCGATGATCAGGCCGATCTCTTCGGCAATGGCGATGAACTCGACCGGCGACATGCGGCCAAGCTTGGGATGATCCCAGCGTGCCAGCGCCTCGAAGCCGGCAATCGAGCGATCTTCCAGGCGGACGATCGGCTGGTACAGGATGGTGATTTCCTGCCGCTCGATGGCGCGGCGCAGTTCGGATTCCAGCGTCAGGCGGTCGGTCTTGCGGGCGCGCATGGCCGGCTTGTAGACGTCGATGCGATCGCCGCCGATGCGCTTGGAATGATACATCGCCAGCTCGGCATCCTTGATCAGCTCGTCAGTGACGGGCGTGGCCGGATCCGACAGTGCCAGGCCGATCGATGCGGTCAGGAAGATTTCGCGCTCATTGAACGCGATCGGCGCGCGGATGGTCTTGCGGATGGTCTCGGCGAAGGCGGTGATCTTGGCTGAGTCCTGTTCGGACATCAGGATCAGGCCGAACTGGTCGCCGGCGATGCGGGCCAGCGTATCCTGCGGCTTGAGGATGCGGGTCAGGCGGCGTGCCAATGTCAGCAGGATCGAGTCGCCGACGGCGATGCCGACGGAGTCGTTCACCTGTTTGAAGCGGTCGAGGT
>JAEXHR010000175.1 GCA_023449855.1 Pseudomonadota bacterium
TGCGAGGAGCGCAGCGACGAAGCAATCCAGAAGCCGCAAGAATGAAGACTGGATTGCTTCGCTACGCTCGCAATGACGGATAAGAAAACGCCGCCCGGTTTCCCGAGCGGCGCTTCGTTTTGATTTCGATCAGCCAAGCCTTACAGCAGCCCTGCCCCGCGCGCCCACTTGTACTTGGCGCCGAGCACTTCCACCGGAAGCTCCGTCGAATAGGCATAGGCCGGGATGCCGTTCTGGTAGAGATATTCCGCAGCCTCTTCCACTTCGATATCGCCCGCCAGCGAAGCGACCATCGGCTTCTCGATGCCCTTGGCCTTCATCGCATTCTTGATCTCGACCATGTTCTTGGCGAACACCATCGGCGGGGTCACGATCGTGTGCCAGTAGCCGAGGATCAGCGAGTGGATGCGATCATCCTCGAGGCCGAGCTTCACCGTGTTCACATAGGTGATCGGCGGCTCGCCGCCCGTGATATCCACCGGATTGCCGGCAGCACCGAAAGGCGGGATGAACTTGCGGAACGCGGCATCCAGATCCGGCGGCATCGCCATCAGCGACAACCCGTTGTCCACCACCGCGTCCGACAGCAGCACACCCGAGCCACCGGCACCGGTGATGATCAGCACGTTCTCGCCCTTCGGCGTCGGCAGCACCGGAATGCCGCGGGCGAATTCGAGCAGCTGCCGCAGCGAACGGGCGCGGATGACACCCGACTGCTTCAGCACGTCCTCGTAGATCTTGTCGTTGCCGGCGAGCGCGCCGGTATGCGACGAGGCCGCCTTGGCGCCGGCCGAGGTACGGCCCGCCTTGAGCACCACCACCGGCTTCTTCTTGGAGACGCGCTTGGCGGCTTCCGCGAAGGCACGGCCATCCTTAAGATCCTCGCAATGCTGCGCGATGATCGTGGTGTTCGGGTCCTGCTCGAAGAAGGCGAGCAGATCGTCCTCGTCGATATCCGACTTGTTGCCGAGGCCCACAATGGCCGAGACGCCCATCTTGGCCGAGCGCGAGAAGCCGATGATCGCCATGCCGATGCCGCCGGACTGCGACGACAGAGCCGCCGAGCCCTTCACGTCGTAAGCGGTACAGAAGGTCGCGCAGAGATTCGACGGCGTGTAGTAGAAGCCGTAAATGTTCGGCCCCATCAGGCGCACATCGTATTTCTTGCCGATCTCGACGATCTCTTCCTGCAATGCAGGTTCATTGGCTTCGGCAAAACCAGACGGGATCAGCACCGCGCCGGGAATTTTCTTTTCACCGCATTCGATCAGCGCACCCGCAACAAATTTCGCCGGGATCGCGAACACCGCAGTGTCGATCACACTGGGTACATCCTTGACGCTCTTATAGGCCTTGCGGCCCATGATCTCGTCGGCCTTCGGATGGATCGGGTAGATTTCGCCCTTGTAGCCGCCGTTGATGAGGTTCTTCATCACCGAGTTGCCGATCTTGCCATCTTCGGCAGAGGCACCGATCACAGCGACGGCCTTCGGCATCATGATGCGGTTCATGGCCGCAACGATTTCTTCCTTTGCCCGCGGCGCCGGCTTCGGCTTGTAGTCGAAATCAACGACGATGCGGACGTCGGCCGCAATCGCATCCTTCTTGGTGGCGAAGACCGGGTTGAGATCGAGCTCGACCATTTCAGGGAAATCGCTGACGAGCTGCGAGACCTTGACGATAATGTCGGCCAGCGCCTCGCGATTGGCGGGATCGCCGCCGCGCACGCCGTGCAGCATCTCGGCCGCCTGGATGCCGTCGAGCATCGACAGCGCGTCTTCATTAGTTGCGGGCGCGAGGCGGAAGGTGACATCCTTCAGCACTTCGACGAGCACGCCGCCGAGGCCGAACGCCACCAGCTTGCCGAACGAACCATCGGTGATCGAGCCGATGATCACCTCGGTGCCGCCCATCAGCATCTGCTGAACCTGGACGCCTTCGATCTTGGCGTCGGCCTTGTACTTCTTGGCATTGGCCAGAATGGTGTCGTAGGCCTTCTGCGCATCTTCAGCCGTCTTCACGCCGACGATGACGCCGCCCGCTTCCGTCTTGTGGAGAATGTCCGGGGAAACGATCTTCATCACCACCGGAAAGCCCATGCCGCCTGCGAGCTTCGCCGCATCCGCGGCCGAGGTCGCAACGCCTTCCTTCGGAACGGGAATGCCATAGGCGTCGCAGACAAGCTTGCCTTCCGGCGCCGTCAGGCTAGTGCGCTTGTCCGCCTTGACGGCGTCGAGCACCTTGCGAACGGCCTCCTTGGCTGATGGCGCAGCTTCTTTGATGGCGAGATTCGATTGAGACATGGCCTTCTCCCATTGCGTTTCTTGACGCGGACGAATTGATGGCATTTGGTATGCCAGAAACTTGAAAGTCAAGGCGCGGTGCAGCGCAAAATTGCTGAAATAGCCGTCAGCTTGACATGCTGGCATCTGGCATGCCAAAAATTCTCAACGTTGTTTCTGTGGTATGTCGTCCCCGACCGGAGATGATTCATGCCCACGCGAAAACCAACCAAGGCGTCGCCCATTATGTCCGAAGCCGACCTTGCGATCGTTCGGATCGCACCCGAGACCAGCTTCAAGACCAAGGCCTATGAAGCCTTGAAAGAAGCCATTCTCAAGATGGACATCTACACGACACCGGATCCGGTGATGCTCGACGAGCGCGCCCTCTCCGAACGTCTCGGCGTCAGCCGCACCCCGATCCGCGAAGCCATCGCCATGCTGGAGCAGGACGGTTTCGTGAAGACCGTCCCGCGCCGCGGCATCGTGGTGGTGCGCAAAACCAAGAACGAGATTGTGGACATGATCCGCGCCTGGGCTGCGCTGGAAAGCATGGCCGCCCGGCTGATCACCACCACCGCACGCAAGAAAGACATCTCGGCGCTGCGCGACTTCTTCAAGGATTTCGGCAAGGACCGCCTGCCGCAGGATCACGTCGAGGAATATTCGAAAGCGAATATCGCCTTCCATCAAGCGGTGCTGGCGCTCAGCGAGTCGCCGGTGCTGATCGACATGACCAACGACATCCTGCTGCATGTGCGCGGCTATCGTCAGCTGACCATCGGCCGGGTCGATCGCACTGCGACCTCTCTTCCCGAGCATCTCGCCATCATCGAGGCACTCGAGGAACGCGACACCGAGCTCGCCGAAAAGCTCGCACGCGATCATACGCTTGGTCTCGCCTCTTATGTCGAGGCGCACGGCCAGGAACTTTTTAGCTAGAGGCATCGGTTACGTAACGCCGTCGTGCGGCACGCCGCGCGACAAGATCCAACAACCATACGAGTTCAGAAACGTCAGGGAGAGCGGAATGTCCGCAGTTCACAGCATCGACACATCGACCGAACAGGATCTGACAGATGGCTTCCATCTGATCATCGATGCACTCAAGCTGAACGGCCTCAACACGATCTACGGCGTTCCGGGCATTCCGATCACCGACTTCGGCCGCATGGCGCAGGCCGAAGGCATTCGTGTTCTCTCCTTCCGCCACGAACAGGCCGCGGGCTACGCCGCGTCCATCGCCGGCTATCTCACCAAGAAGCCGGGCGTGTGTCTCACCGTCTCGGCACCAGGCTTCCTCAACGGCCTCACCGCCCTCGCCCATGCCACCACCAACTGCTTCCCGATGATCCTGATCTCCGGATCGTCCGAACGTGAGATCGTCGACCTGCAGCAGGGCGACTATGAAGAGATGGATCAGCTCGCCATCGCCAAACCGCTGTGCAAGGCCGCTTTCCGAGTGCTGCATGCGCAGGACATCGGCATCGGCCTTGCCCGCGCCATCCGCGCGGCGGTGTCGGGTCGTCCCGGCGGCGTCTATCTCGATCTGCCGGCAAAACTGTTCGGCCAGGTGATGAATGCCGAAGCCGGCCGCAAGTCGCTGGTGAAGGTGATCGACGCCGCTCCGGCGCAGATCCCCGCCCCCGACAGCATCAAGCGCGCGCTCGACGTGCTGAAGTCGGCCAAGAAGCCGCTGATTATTCTCGGCAAGGGCGCGGCTTACGCGCAGGCCGACGACGCCGTGAAGGCGCTGGTTGAGACATCCGGGATTCCGTTCCTGCCCATGAGCATGGCCAAGGGCCTGCTGCCCGACACCCATCCGCAATGCGCCGGCGCTGCACGTTCCACCGTGCTGAAGGACTCTGACGTCGTCATGTTGATCGGCGCGCGCCTCAACTGGCTGCTGTCGCATGGCAAGGGCAAGGCCTGGGGCGATGCGCCGAAGAAGTTCATCCAGATCGATATCGAGCCGAAGGAAATGGATTCCAACGTCGAGATCGTAGCTCCTGTGGTTGGTGATATCGGCTCCTGCGTCACCGCTCTGCTCGATGCCATGGGCAAGAGCTGGACGAAGGCCTCCGCCGACTGGACCGGCGCCGTCACCAAGAAGCGCGACGAGAACGTCGCGAAGATGGCGCCGAAGCTGATGAACAACAACTCGCCGATGGATTACCATGGTGCACTCGGCGTTCTCCGCACCATCATCGCCGAACGCCCGGACGCGATGCTCGTCAATGAAGGCGCCAACACACTCGATCTCGCCCGCGGCATCGTCGACATGTACCAGCCGCGCAAGCGCATCGATGTCGGCACCTGGGGCATCATGGGCATCGGCATGGGCTATTGCATCGCCGCCGCCGTCGAGACCGGCAAGCCGGTGCTGGCCATCGAAGGCGACAGCGCGTTCGGTTTCAGCGGCATGGAGGTCGAGACCATCTGCCGCTACAACCTGCCGGTCTGCATCGTCGTCTTCAACAATGACGGCATCTATCGCGGCACCGACGTCAATCCGACCGGCGGCCCCGATGTCGCCCCCACCGTCTTCGTCAAGGGCTCGCGCTACGACATGATGATGCAGGCCTTCGGCGGCGTCGGTGTGAACGCGACCTCGCCGGACGAACTCAAGCGCGCCGTCAACGAGGCGATGGATTCGGGCAAGCCGACGCTCATCAATGCGGTGATCGATCCGGCCGCCGGCAGCGAAAGCGGCCGCATCGGCAACCTCAATCCGCAGAGCGTTTTGAGCAAGAAGAAATAATCCGACACGGCGGGATCGCACGATCCCGCCAACCTTCCATCTGCCAGCCTTTTATTTAATGGCCGCGGCAAGCCAATAACGACGGGAGTAAAACAATGACACAGGCGCTCAAAGGCGTTCGCATTCTCGACTTCACCCATGTGCAATCGGGCCCGACCTGCACGCAGCTTCTCGCCTGGTTCGGCGCCGACGTGATCAAGGTCGAGCGTCCCGGCGTCGGCGACATCACCCGCGGTCAGCTGCAGGACATTCCGAATGTGGACAGCCTGTATTTCACCATGCTGAACCACAACAAGCGCTCCATCACCCTCGACACCAAGAACCCGAAGGGCAAGGAAGTCCTCACCGCACTGATGAAGCAGTGCGACGTGCTGGTCGAGAACTTCGGGCCCGGCGTGCTCGATCGCATGGGCTTCCCGTTCGAGAAGATCCAGGAGATCAACCCGAAGATGATCGTCGCCTCGATCAAGGGTTTTGGTCCCGGTCCCTATGAAGACTGCAAGGTCTATGAAAACGTCGCACAGTGCACCGGCGGTGCTGCGTCGACCACCGGTTTCCGCGATGGCCTGCCCCTCGTCACCGGCGCGCAGATCGGCGACAGCGGCACCGGCCTGCATCTCGCGCTCGGCATCGTCACCGCGCTGTATCAGCGCACGCAGACCGGCAAAGGCCAGAAGGTCACCGCCGCGATGCAGGACGGCGTGCTCAATCTCTCGCGCGTCAAAATGCGCGACCAGCAGCGCCTCGCCCACGGTCCGCTCAAGGAATACAGCCAGTTCGGCGAAGGCGTCCCGTTCGGCGATGCCGTGCCGCGCGCCGGCAATGACTCCGGTGGCGGCCAGCCGGGCCGCATCCTGAAGTGCAAGGGCTGGGAGACCGATCCGAACGCCTACATCTACTTCATCACCCAGGCGCCGGTGTGGGAGAAGATCTGCGACGTCATCGGCGAACCCGGCTGGAAGACCGATCCGAACTACAGCAAGCCGGCCGTCCGCCTGCCGCGCCTCAACGAGATTTTCGCTCGCATCGAACAGTGGACGATGACCAAGACCAAGTTCGAGGCGATGGACATCCTCAACAAGGATGACATCCCTTGCGGTCCGATCCTCTCCATGAAGGAAATCGCCGAGGACCAGTCGCTTTACGCCACCGGCACCATGGTCAAGGTCGATCATCCCGAGCGCGGCGAATATCTGTCGGTGGGCAATCCGATCAAGCTGTCGGATAGCCCGACCAAGGTTGAGCGCTCGCCGCTGCTCGGCGAGCACACCGACGAGATCCTCAAGCAGGTGCTCGGCTTCAGCGACCATCAGGTCGCCGAAATCCACGACAGCGGCGCCCTCGATCCGCCGCGCAAGGTCGCCGCGGAGTAATCGGTCGCCCACATCGATTTCGTACGAAAGGCCGCCTCAGGGCGGCCTTTTTACGTCGGGCGCGCCAATCTCCCCAAACACCTCACAGATGGAACTTTGATAAGAAAATCAAATCGTCGCATTTTGCATTGCAAAATTTTCTTGCTGCTATGCGAAGAAAGCTCTGGTCGTGGCATCTGGTATACGTAGATTAGCGTCAGATCAGAACGCGGCGCGGATGCGCCTCCAGAGGAAATACCGATGTCCAAGACCGCCTCCCTCGACCTTGCTGCCTCCAACGGCTTCTTCGGCCGCCTGCTTGCCTCGATCGATCGTGCACTGATGGCCAGCGCTCGGATCTCGCTGCGCAATGGCGACCTGCCGCGCTTCGGCCTCTGATTTCCGAGTTCTGCGGACCACGGTCCGCTTTCTCCTCAACGTTCCTCCCGAACCTCGGCCCCGGTTTTCCGGGGCCTCTTTTTTGCCCTGAGGTTGCATCGCAGCGAGACCTCCCGCTCCCTGCGGCATATTGGCCTGCCCGGCTTTTAACGACTCTAATCGCTTGCCGCGTGGCATATCGCATACCAAACTACACAAACGGTAATGCTTGAGATTTGAACAAAAAGCATACCGGGGGAGGACGAAGGCCGAGCGGGCCCCTGGCGGGCGCGCGCGATGCCATAGACGCTATGACACAGCGATCCAAACCCACTCACCCATTTTGCAGGCGAGCCGCTTTCCGGCTCGGCAGTCTGACGCGCGCATGTGGCGCGTGCAAGGGCCTGCTCACATCCCTGCAGTCTGGAAACTCAAAGGACGATTGACCACGCACTGACGACCAAGAACTGACGATGACAAGTCGGCGAACGACCGACGCATCAAAACGAATGGGAGAGAAACAATGAAACCTTCTGCTTCATGTCTCGCGCTGGCCGCCGCGGCGTCCATTCTAGGCCTGGGAGCTCCGCTCCCCGCTTCCGCTGCATGGGAGCCGACGCGGCCCGTCGAATTCATCGTGCCCGCCGGCACCGGCGGCGGCGCCGACCAGATGGCGCGCACCATTCAGGGCATCGTCACCAAGCACAATCTGATGAAGCAGCCGCTTGTGGTCATCAACAAGTCGGGCGGCGCCGGCGGCGAAGGCTTCCTCGATGTGAAGTCCGCGAACAACAATCCGCACAAGATCATCATCACGCTGTCGAACCTGTTCACGACACCGCTCGCCACCGGCATTCCCTTTAACTGGAAGGACATGACCCCGGTCGCGATGCTGGCGCTCGATGAATTCGTTCTGTGGGTCAATGCCGACAAGCCCTACAAGACGGTGAAAGAGTACATCGCCGCCGTGAAGGCTGCACCTCCCGGCACCATGAAGATGGGCGGCACCGGCTCGAAGCAGGAAGACCAGATCATCACCGTCGCCATGGAAAAGGCGATCGGCAGCAAGTTCACCTACATCCCCTATAAAGGCGGCGGCGAAGTTGCCGTGCAGCTCGTCGGCCAGCATGTCGACTCCACCGTCAACAATCCCATCGAAGCCGTGGCGCAGTGGCGCGGCGGCAAGGTGCGGCCGCTCTGTGTGTTCGACAACAAGCCGATGGCCTATGACGAGCCGGTCGCCGACGGCAAGAGCTGGAAGGACATCCCGACCTGTAAATCGCAGGGGCTCGATATCGAATATGTGATGCTGCGCGGCATCTTCATGTCGCCGAAGGCCACCAAGGACCAGATCGAATATTACGTCGAGCTGTTCAAGAAGATCCGCGCCACACCCGAGTGGCAGGACCTGATGAAGAGCGGCGCCTTCAACACCACCTTCATGACCGGCGGCGATTACGCCGGCTGGGTGGGCACTGAAGAGAAGCGTCACGAGACGCTGATGAAGGAAGCCGGCTTCCTTGCGAGCAACTGAGCTCGCAGCTGAAGCAGACGCACCGCGCTGAGCCGGCTCACGTCACTGAGCCGGCCACTCCCAGCCCGATCCGCAAGTTCGAAATGGACGTCTCATGACCACGCAGCAGTCTCACAATTCAGGCCCGACACATAAGGCGGTCGAGGCCGGCGTCACCACCGTCATCGGCCTGTTCGGCGCCCTCGTCGTCTATGGCAGTGTCAAAGCCGGCATCAATTGGGGCGCTGAAGGGCCGAAGGCCGGCTTCTTCCCGTTCTATATCGGCCTGTTCATCATCATCTCCAGCCTCATCAATCTCCTCAATACGCTGCGCGAAGAGGACGGCCCGCTATTCGCCGAATGGGGTCAACTGCGGCAGGTGTTCAGCGTCGTCATCCCCACCTGCATTTATGTCGCCACGATGCCCTTCCTCGGCCTCTACGTGACATCGATGATCTTCATCGCCTGGTTCATGCGCTGGCTCGGCAAATATGACTGGCCGATCATCGCCGCGATTTCGCTCGGCATGCCGATCGTCACCTACCTGATTTTCGAACGCTGGTTCCTCGTGCCGCTCCCGAAGGGACCGCTCGAAGACATGCTCGGCCTCTAATTCCGTCGCGTCTCGTCGCAAGGACTTTTCGACATGGAAGAACTCGTCAATCTGTTTCAAGGCTTCGCGGTCGCGCTGCAGCCCTTCAACATCGCGGTGATGGTGCTCGGCATCGTGCTTGGCGTCATCATCGGCGTTCTGCCGGGCCTTGGCGGCGCCAATGGCGTCGCCATCCTGCTGCCCCTCACCTTCAGCATGCCGCCGACCTCGGCCATCATCATGCTGTCCTGCATCTATTGGGGGGCGCTGTTCGGGGGCGCGATCACATCGATCCTGTTCAACATACCGGGCGAGCCATGGTCGGTTGCCACCACCTTCGACGGCTATCCGATGGCCCAGCAGGGCAAGGCCGCCGAATCGCTGACCGCTGCCTTCACCTCGTCATTCGTCGGCGCGCTGTTCGCCGTCGTCATGATCACGCTGGTCGCACCGCTGGTGGCGGGCTTCGCCTTACGATTTGGGCCCGCGGAGAAATTCGCGGTCTATTTCCTCGCCTTCTGTAGTTTCGTCGGATTGAGTAAGGAGCCCCCCTTCAAGACCATCGCGGCCATGATGATCGGCTTTGCGCTGGCTGCCGTCGGCCTCGACTCCATCACCGGCCAGCTCCGTCTCACTTTCGGCTCCACCGAATTGCTGAACGGCTTCGACTTCCTGATCGCGGTCATCGGCCTGTTCGGTCTCGGCGAAATCTTCCTGACCATGGAAGAAGGCCTCAACTTCCGCGGCGGCAAGGCGAAGATCGATCTGCGCGTCGTACTGCGTACCTGGATGAGCCTGCCGCAATACTGGATGACGTCGCTCCGCTCCTGCATCATCGGTTGCTGGATGGGTGTCACGCCAGCCGGTGCGACGCCGGCGTCGTTCATGAGCTACGGCATCGCCAAGCGCGTCTCGAAGAACGGCAAGAATTTTGGCAAGGGTGAGATCGAAGGCGTGATCGCGCCCGAGACCGCTGCCCACGCCGCCGGCACCTCGGCCCTGTTGCCGATGCTGTCGCTCGGCGTCCCCGGTTCGCCCACCGCCGCGGTGTTGCTCGGCGGCCTCCTGATCTGGGGCCTGCAGCCCGGCCCGATGCTGTTCGTCGAGCAGAAGGAGTTCGTCTGGGGCCTGATCGCCTCGATGTATCTCGGCAATCTCGTCGGCCTCATCATCGTGCTGACCTGCGTGCCGATCTTCGCCGCGATCCTGCGCGTGCCCTTCAGCATCATCGCACCGCTGATCCTGGTGCTGTGCGCGATCGGCGCCTATTCCGTGCACAACTCCACCTTCGACGTGGTGATGATGCTGGTATTCGGCGTGATCGGCTACGCGCTGAAGAAGTGCAACTACCCGCTCGCCCCGCTGGTGCTCGCCATCGTGCTCGGCGACAAGGCGGAGGAAGCCTTCCGGCAGTCGCTGCTGGGATCGCAGGGCTCGCTCGGCGTCTTCTTCTCCAACCCGCTGGTGAGCACCATCATGATCCTCAGCCTGATCGCGCTTTTCTGGACGGTGATCTCGAACGGCCTGACCCGGATGCGCGCCCGCACTGCAACAGCGTAACTACACTTCAAATAACTGTTCAAAATCAGAAGCCGGCGGCTCCCACCGCCGGCTTTTCGCTGTTCATACGTCGCCATTTCTTTTGCAGCACAACATTCAGTTATGCGAAACTAGCTGCGACAAACTGACAAGATTTCTCTTGTTAGTTGGCATATCATATACCAAACTCCCGGTTGCAGCTGTCGGACACGAAATAGAACAGCGCATTAGGAGGAACTATGACTGATGCAGTTCACGGAGCGGCGCCAAGTGCCGCGCGCGTCAGCGATGCCTATCGCTGGACCCAACTCGCCATCGGCGTCGGCGCCATGGTGATGATCGCCAACTACCAATATGGCTGGACGTTCTTCGTCCCGGACATCCAGAAAAAATTCGGCTGGGACCGCGCCTCGATCCAGTGGGCCTTCACGCTGTTCGTGCTGTTCGAGACCTGGCTGGTCCCGGTCGAGGGCTGGTTCGTGGACAAATACGGCCCGAAGATCGTCGTGCTCGTCGGCGGCATCCTCTGCGGCATCGGTTGGGCCATCAATGCGCAGGCGGAGACGCTCAACGGTTTCTATCTCGGCATGATCATCGCGGGCATCGGCGCCGGCGGCGTCTACGGCACCTGCGTCGGCAATGCGCTGAAGTGGTTTCCCGACAAGCGCGGCCTCGCCGCCGGCATCACCGCGGCCGGCTTCGGTGCAGGCTCGGCGCTCACCGTGGCGCCGATCCAGGCGATGATCAAGGATTCCGGCTTCCAGACCACCTTCCTCTATTTCGGTCTCGGCCAGGGCATCATCATCGTGATCCTCGCCTTCTTCCTGTTCGCGCCGAAGGCCGGCCAGGTGCCGGCGGTGGTCGCGAATGCCAATATCATCCAGACCCGCCGCAACTACACACCGACCGAAGTCATCCGCCATCCGATTTTCTGGCTGATGTATTTCATGTTCGTGATCGTCGGCGCCGGCGGCCTGATGGTGACGGCAAACCTCAAGCCCATCGCCGCCGACTGGAAGATCGCCGATACGCCAGTGACGCTGATGGCAATGACCATGACCGCAGTCACCTTCGCAGCCACCATCGACCGCGTGCTCAACGGCCTGACGCGTCCGTTCTTCGGCTGGATCTCCGACATGATCGGCCGCGAGAACACCATGTTCATCGCCTTCGGCATGGAAGGCCTCGGCATCTGGGCGCTCTATATGTGGGGCCAGGATCCGTTGTGGTTCGTGCTGCTGTCGGGCTTTGTGTTCTTCGCCTGGGGTGAAATCTACTCGCTTTTCCCATCGACCTGCACGGACACGTTCGGCTCGAAATTCGCGACCACCAATGCCGGCCTGCTCTACACGGCAAAAGGCACCGCCGCGCTGCTCGTGCCGGCCGCGAATTACATGCAGCAGTCGTCCGGCAATTGGGACAGCGTGTTCCTGATCGCCGCCGGCGCCAACGTCCTGGCCTCGCTGCTGGCGATCGCGGTGCTCAAGCCCTGGCGCAAGGTGGTGGTGAGCAAGGCAATGGCCTAGCCCTCGCCTCTGCCGACATCACACCGATCCAACGCGCCCGGTTCGCCGGGCGCGTTTTCGTTTGCCGGCATGACGAGCGTCGAAAAGCGCTGCGGCGCAGCAACAAAATCCGCGTGATCGGCCAAGTTCCGTGTTGCGCCATGGCATTTAATATACCAGCCTCCCACCTGCGCTTGCGGCAATAAGCCACACACCTGCGACAGCCCGTCGCGGAAGAAGAGCAACAGCGCACATTGGGAGGTCCGATGATTTCGCAAACTGACTCCGCGCATACCCCCGCCTCGCCATCCGGCAACTTCCGCTGGATCCAGCTTGCGATGGGCATCGTCTGCATGGCGATGATCGCCAATCTTCAATATGGCTGGACCCTGTTCGTCGATCCGATCGACGCCAAGCATCACTGGGGCCGCGCCTCGATCCAGTTTGCGTTCACGCTGTTCGTGCTCATCGAAACCTGGCTCGTGCCGGTCGAGGCATGGTTCGTCGACAAATACGGCCCGCGCGTCGTCATCATGTTCGGCGGCGTCATGATCAGCATCGCGTGGGTTCTCAACTCCTATGCCGACACGCTCGCGATGCTCTATGCCGGCGCCGTGATCGGCGGCATCGGCGCAGGCGCAGTCTACGGCACATGCGTCGGCAACGCCCTCAAGTGGTTTCCCGATCGCCGCGGCCTCGCCGCCGGCGCCACCGCCGCCGGCTTTGGTGCAGGCGCCGCACTCACCGTGGTCCCGATCGCTCATGTGATCGCAGAGAGCGGCTATCAGACCGCCTTCTTCGATTTCGGCATCGGCCAGGGCGTCATCGTCGTGCTGCTCGCGCTGTTCATGCGCCCGCCAATGCAAGTCATGCCGATGCGCAAGAAGCAGCTCAATCTGCCGCAAACGAAGATCGATTTCACGCCGCCGCAGGTGCTGCGCAGCCCGATCTTCTGGGTGATGTATCTGGTGTTCGTGATGGTGGCTGCCGGCGGCCTCATGACCGCGGCGCAGATCGCCCCCATCGCCCATGACTTCAAGATCGCCGACACGCCTGTCAGTCTCGCCGGCTTCCAGATGGCTGCCCTCACTTTCGCAATCTCACTGGATCGCATCTTCGACGGTTTTGGACGCCCCATCTTCGGCTGGATCTCGGACACGATCGGCCGCGAGCCCACCATGTTCATCGCCTTCGGCACGGCAGCGCTCATGCTGCTGACACTGTCGGCCTATGGCCATAACCCGGTCGTCTTCGTCATCGCGACGGCGGTCTATTTCGGCGTGTTCGGCGAGATCTACAGTCTCTTCCCGGCAACTTGCGGCGATACGTTCGGTGCAAAATTCGCGGCGACAAATAACGGCATGCTCTATACGGCCAAGGGCACGGCCTCGCTGCTGGTGCCGCTCGCCAGCGTGATCGCGGCAACCTATGGCTGGAAGTCGGTCTTCGTCATCGCCGTTGGGCTGAACGCCACAGCGGCACTGCTGGCGCTCTTCGTCATCAAGCCGATGCGACGGGCCTTCATTCTCGGCACCGAGCCGGTTGCGGCAGAGGCCTCGGCCCAGGGCGCCAGGATCGCCTGAAAACGACAGGCAAATGCGCTCATCCGCCGGGATGAGCGCATTTTTCGTGCGGCATCCTTGCGGCAAGCCGAAGGCGTTACAGAGGCGCAAAAAGCTCCCGTGGCATGCCAGAAATGATGCTACGAAATCTCGTGATACCGGAAACGCAGAGCTGAAAACCGCAGAAATGACAGCATTACTGCCCCTTCTGCAGATTTTAGTTGCACTTCCCGATATCACGCGTTGACAACTGGCATACCATATACCAACATTCATTCTGCGAGATCGATCCTCAGCCGATCAGCCAAAGGATTCATCGAGAGAAAATCGAGGGAGGTTGCCATGCAAGTCGGAGACGTTCTGCGTCGTAAGAGCACCCGCATCGCCACGGTCCGTATGAACGAGACCGTCGCCATCGCCGCCCAGTTGCTCCGCACCGCGAATATCAGCGCATTGGTGGTGAAGGATGTGTGCCGCACCGAAGGCAACACCGCCGTCGGCATGTTCTCCGAGCGCGACGTGGTGCGCGCCATCGCCGAGCACGGCGCCGCCGGCGTCAATCGCAAGGTGTCCGAGATGATCTCGGTGCAGCAGCTGATTTCCTGCACATCCACCGACACGCTCGAACATGTGCGCCGCCTGATGAACCGGCATCACATCCGCCATGTCCCCGTGATCGACGACTACACACTCGTTGGCGTGATCAGCATCCGCGACATCAGCCGCGCGCTCGATCATGACGACGCACCGCAGTTGCACGCGGCGGTGGCTTGACCGTAGGGCGGATTAGGCGAAGCCGTAATCCGCCGCGGAGTTTCAACAACACACTCGGCCGGCGGATTACGCTTCGCCAATCGGCCCTACGG
>JAEXHR010000189.1 GCA_023449855.1 Pseudomonadota bacterium
TCACCCTAACCCTCTCCCCGGAGGGGAGAGGGGACTCAGAAGTGTCTGCTGAGAGCAGGCGTCTCAAACACTACCCTTCATCGCATTCCTGATAGTCTCCGCAAACGGCGTCGTCTTGCGCCCGATCAGCTTGCTGAGCGCATGCCCGTCGTCGAACAGCTCGCCATCCGCTGCCGCCGTGTTGGATGTTGCGATCAGCTCGGCCAGTTCTTCCGGCAATCCCGCACCTAGCATGATGGCTTTGAACTCCGCTTCCGGCAGCCGGACGTAGGGCACGGTCTTGCCGGCCTGCTTGCTGATCTCCGCAGCAAAATCATCCAGCGTGAAGGCTTCGTCGCCGGCCAGCTCATAGACCTTGCCGGCGTGGCCTTCTCCAGCCAGCACAGCTGCCGCCGCAGCTGCATAATCCTCGCGTGAAGCCGATGCGATGCGGCCATCGCGTGCGCTGCTGACCAGAGCGTCATGCGCGAGCGCGGCCGGGATCGAAGCCGTGTAGTTCTCCGTGTACCAGCCGTTGCGCAGCATCACGAACGGCACGCCCGATGCCCGGATCAGCTCCTCGGTCGGTAGATGCTCCTGTGCGACCGACAGCGTCGACGTGTCGGCGCGCAGCACGCTCGTATAAGCGAGCAGCTTCACGCCGGCGCGCTTCGCCGCCTCGATGACATTGCGGTGTTGTGCCACACGCTGGCCGAGTTCGTTCGAGGAAATCAGCAGTACGCGATCGATGCCTTTGAGCGCAGTGCCCAAGGTTTCCGGCTTGCTGTAGTCGGCCGTGACGACGGTCACGCCCTTGGCGGCGAGATCGGCGCCCTTGGCGGGATCGCGCAGGCCGGCAACGATCTGGTTGGCGGGAATCAGCTTCAGCAGCGCATCGATGGTGAGGCGGCCGAGCTGGCCGCCTGCAGCGGTAACAAGAATACGGTGGTTCGACATGACAGGATCCTGTATGGTCTCTGATGAACAGTAAGTCTTGAATAGAGACCACTTGCCGTTTCTGTAAGGAGGCAGGTTTTTCTCGCCAGGTTACCTGGAAGTGACCTCCCTCCAGCCTGAAGGAGTCGTCCGATGCCGAATGATGCCCCGCTGGCAGCCCGTTTCGATGAATGGCAGGCTCAGGGCTTCGATGCCGAAGCTTGCCCGGTTCGCAATGTGCTGGACCGGATCGGCGACAAATGGACCTCGTTGCTGCTGGTGGCGCTGGCGGCCAAGCCGCGCCGCTTCAGCGAGCTGCACCGCGCGGTGCCGGATATCTCCAAGCGCATGCTCACCCAGTCCCTGCGCGACCTGCAGCGCGACGGGTTGATCACCCGCCACGTCTTCCCGACCAAGCCGCCTTCTGTCGAATATCGCCTGTCTCCGCTTGGCCATTCCGCCATGGCGCCGCTGGCGAGCCTGATCGACTGGGCGGAGCGCAGTTTTGCCGAGATCAAGGCCTCCCGCGCCGCCTTCGACGCCGGCGATACCAGCGAGCACATGTCGGCGGCGTGAATTGGCCGTCGTCGGGTTTGACGCCCCGCGCGCAACGCGCGATGGAGAGGCATGACCGTTTCACCGACATCCTGGCGCGCCACCGTGCTGACGCTGTTTCCCGAGATGTTTCCGGGACCGCTCAGCATTAGCTTGGCCGGCCGTGCGCTGGCTTCCGGGCTGTGGGCGCTGGACGCTCGGGATATACGCGCTTCGGCGACCGACAAGCATCGCAGTGTCGATGATACGCCGGCCGGCGGCGGGCCGGGCATGGTGCTGCGGGCTGACGTGCTGGCCGCCGCCATCGATGCCGTCGAGGCCGCGGCCGATCGCCCCAAACTGATGATGAGCCCGCGCGGTCGGCCATTGACCCAGGCGCGGGTGGCGGAACTGGCGGCCGGGCCGGGGCCGCTGATCGTCTGTGGCCGGTTCGAGGGGATCGACCAGCGCGTGATCGATGCCCGCGAGCTCGAAGAAGTTTCGATCGGCGATTATGTCCTTTCGGGCGGCGAGATCGCGGCGCTGACGCTGATCGACGCCTGCGTGCGGCTGTTGCCGGGCGTGATGGGCAAGCTGGAATCCGGCTCGGACGAGAGTTTCTCCCACGGGCTACTTGAATACCCTCAATATACCCGTCCGCAGGTGTTCGAGGGCCGTCCGATCCCGGATGTTCTGCTCTCCGGCGACCACGCCAAGGTCGCCGCCTGGCGGCTGGGCCAGGCTGAGGCGCTGACCGAAAAACGCCGGCCCGATCTCTGGGCAGCGCGTCCAAAAGCCCCGGAATCAGGCAGAAAGCGAAAATCGCCAAAATTCACGACGGACGGGTGACAACGGCTTCGCTTTGCTGTAGAGCAGCGCCACATCCGTGCAATGGCAGGGTAAGAGTTTCGCGCGCAGCCCGCGCCGACGTCTGGGCGCGCCGCCGATGGAGATTTCGATGAACCTCATTCAGACGCTCGAAAAAGAGCAGTTCGACCGCCTTTCCGCAACCAAGTCGATTCCGGAATTCGGTCCCGGCGACACCGTCATCGTCAACGTGAAGGTTGTCGAAGGCGAGCGCACCCGCGTGCAGGCCTATGAAGGCGTCTGCATCGGCCGCAACGGCGGTGGCATCAATGAGAGCTTCACCGTGCGCAAGATTTCGTATGGCGAGGGTGTCGAGCGCGTGTTCCCGCTGCTCTCCCCGATGATCGACTCGATCAAGGTCGTGCGCCGCGGCAAGGTGCGTCGCGCCAAGCTGTATTACCTGCGCGATCTGCGCGGCAAGTCGGCCCGCATCACCGAAAAGAAGACCGAGCGTCCGGCCAAGGCCAAGGTCGCGGCTGCCGCCGAGTAATCTGTCGCATCAGGCGACGATTTTGGATTTCGGAAAAGCGCGGCGCGAGCCGCGCTTTTTTGTTGTGCCGGTGCAGCATGCCTCTGCCGCATTGGCGTTGCGTTCCCCCGATGCTATATGACTGGAATGTTTCTAGACCTGCACCAGCACGCTTTGCGCATCGTGATCGACGATCACAGCCGCCTGCCCGGTCGCTTCTTTGGTCGTTTCACGACCTCGATCGTGGGTGCGCTTAGAAGCGCGTGAGTCATCTCACGCGCCAAGCATTCCGCTTTCCAGTTGCGCGCCGCGCGCCGTCATCACGGCAGTCTCGTCGGCAGCGCCACTGAACTGAAATTTCCAAGTCGAAATTCCAAGTCAGGCTCAATCACAATGACAACATCCAAGCCGACCACCCTGTACGACAAGATCTGGAACGACCATGTGGTCGAGGAAGCAGCAGACGGCACGTGCCTGCTCTATATCGATCGCCATCTGGTGCATGAGGTGACCTCGCCGCAGGCCTTCGAAGGCCTGCGCGCCGCCGGTCGCAAGGTGCGCGCACCAGAGAAGACCCTCGCCGTGGTCGATCACAACGTTCCAACCACCGATCGCAAGCTGCCCAATCCCGATCCGGAAAGCGCCGAGCAGATCAAGACGCTGGCAGAGAACGTCCGCGAATTCGGCATCGAATATTACAACGAGTTCGACAAGCGGCAGGGCATCGTCCACGTCATCGGCCCCGAGCAGGGATTTACGCTGCCTGGCACGACCGTGGTCTGCGGCGACAGCCACACCTCGACGCATGGTGCCTTCGGCGCGCTCGCACATGGCATCGGCACGTCGGAGGTCGAGCACGTGCTGGCGACGCAGACGCTGATCCAGAAGAAGGCGAAGAACATGCGCGCCGTCGTTGATGGCAAGCTGCCGGATGGCGTCACCGCCAAGGATATCATCCTGGCCATCATCGGTGAGATCGGCACCGCCGGCGGCACCGGCTATGTGCTGGAATATGCCGGCGAGGCGATCCGCTCGCTGTCGATGGAAGGCCGCATGACGGTCTGCAACATGTCCATCGAAGGCGGCGCCCGCGCCGGCCTGATCGCGCCGGACGAAGTGGCGTATGAATTCCTCAAAGGCCGTCCGATGTCGCCGAAGGGCGAGATGTGGGACAAAGCCGTGGCCTACTGGAACACGCTGCGCACAGATGAGGGCGCGCATTTCGATCACGAAATCCGTCTCGATGCTGCCAAGCTGCCGCCGATCGTCACCTGGGGCACGAGCCCTGAGGACGTCATCTCGATCGCCGGCAAGGTGCCGAACCCTGCCGATATCGCAGACGAAGCCAAGCGTCTCTCCAAGGAGCGCGCGCTGGCCTATATGGGTCTCACCGCGGGCACGAAGATCACCGACATCAAGATCGACCGCGTCTTCATCGGGTCCTGCACCAATGGCCGCATCGAGGACATGCGTGCTGCCGCGAAGATGATCGATGGCAAGACTATCAACGGCAATGTGTCGGGTATGATCGTGCCGGGCTCGGGCCTGGTGAAGGAGCAGGCGGAAGCCGAAGGTCTGGACAAGATCTTCATCAAGGCCGGCTTTGAATGGCGTGAGCCCGGCTGCTCCATGTGCCTCGCCATGAATCCGGACAAGCTGAAGCCGGAAGAGCGTTGCGCCGCCACCTCGAACCGCAATTTCGAGGGCCGTCAGGGCCACAAGGGCCGCACCCATCTGGTGTCGCCGGCGATGGCGGCGGCGGCAGCGATCGCAGGGCATTTCGTCGATATCCGCGACTGGCATTAAATCATCATTGCCGCTCAATCAGCAAAACGGCCCGTCCATGCGGGCCGTTTTCGTTCGCGGAGCGACGATACATGCTGCGGTGAATACAACCAATGTGGGAACCATCCCGCGCAATTAGCGCGCGGCTTGTATTTTTGGTGGATCGCTCTATGGTGCCGCCATATTCGATTTGACGGCTCTGACTTCGCCGATAGCTGCAATAGCAGCCCTTCGCCCGAGACTTCGCTGAGATTGGATAGTTCCGCACGAAGGTCGTGTGGAACAACACGCAGCCATGGCCGGCATCGCATTGATGCATTCAGGTACGGCAGGCTGCTTCTTGGAGAAGTGTTATGGCGACAGGTACGGTCAAGTGGTTCAACAGTGAAAAGGGCTATGGCTTCATTCAGCCGAACGATGGCAGCAAGGATGTGTTCGTGCACATCAGCGCCGTCGAGCGCGCCGGTCTGACCAGCCTCAATGACGGTCAGCAGGTCAATTTCGAACTGAAGACCGACAAGATGCGCGGCAAGGTCAGCGCCGAAAATCTCTCGCTGGCATAAGCCGAGGCTCTAAAGCTTCGGCGGCACTCGTTTCACGGATGTACTGAAGCGAAAGCCCTGGGAACGTCCCGCTGGAAACAGCGGGGCGCTTTTTTATGTGCGGATGAAGTACCTGCATCTCGCCACGTGGCGTCGTTTTGAAGTTGCATCCTGCCGACTCCTTCTGGTTTTCTGGATACGATGCCGCGCTCTCGAATCCAGCCCATAACCATCGATCAGCATGCCGCCCGCCGCATCTGGCTGCGTGCGCAGCGGCTGGATGAACGCGCGCCATTCGGCGAAGGGGCGGAAGCGGTCGCGCGAGCTGTCGCACATCTCGGCTATGTACAGATCGACACCATCAATGTCATCGAGCGCTGCCATCATCACATCCTGTTCGCACGCATCCCGGACTATAAACGCGCAGACCTGAAACAGGCCCAATCCATCGACAAGAGCGTGTTCGAATACTGGACCCATGCGCTGGCCTATATCCCGACCGCCGATCTGCCGTTCTTCGTCTCCGACATGAAGGGATGGCGCGGCGAGCAGACCGGCTGGTTCGCATCTGTCGCGCCGGCCGACCTGCGCAAGGTGATGCGGCTCATCAAGGAAGGGCCCTTGTCGATCCGCGATATCGAGGACGATGTGCTGCGCGACAAGGATCACGAATGGGCCAGCCGCAAGCCGTCGAAGCGCGCGCTACAGCTCGCTTTCTATCGCGGCATCGTCGCGGTGTCCGAGCGGCAGGGCATGCTGAAGACCTACGATCTGCTGCTGCGCCATTTCGGCTGGGACGCGCTCCCGAAGGCGGCGTCAGGCCCGCAGCGCGCAGCCTATCTGCTGGATCGTGCCTTGCGGTCGCAGGGCATCGTCAGTCTCGATTCGATCTGCCATCTCGATGCGCCGAGCAAGGCCGCGGTGCGAAAACTGATCGAGGCGCGGATACGCAAGGGTGAGCTCCTGTCTGTCGCGCTGGAAGGTGCGGGCAAGCAGGAGCATTGGGCGATGCTGGAGATCATCGAGGCGACGGAAGGCGAACCGCACGATCTCGTGCATCTGCTGTCGCCGTTCGATCCGCTGATCATCCAGCGCAAGCGCACCAATCTCGTCTTTGGTCACGACCATCGATTCGAGGCCTATGTGCCGAAAGAGAAGCGCAAGCTCGGCTATTTTGCGCTGCCGGTGCTGCTGGACGACAAGATCGTCGCGGCGATCGATCTCAAGACCGACCGGCAAAACCGCAAGCTGTTGCTGCAGCAATGGAGCTGGGTCGGTGAGGGGGCCGGGAAGAAAGCGCCGCGTGCCGCGTGGAGACGGCGCATCGAGGACGAGCTGCATCGCTTCGAGGCGTTTCAGCTCGGAGAGTAGCGTGCAGGGTGGGCAAAGGCGCGACGCGCCGTGCCCACCATCGAGTGCCGTGTGCGTGGTGGGCACGCTTCGCTTTGCGCACCCTACAGCTCACCAATACACGTTGAACCGGTGAAAGTGCCGGCGGTGATGCCAGTGGCGATGATACCACGGCCGATAGCGGCAGATCTTTCGCGGTCCATAGTAAGTCCAGACGATGCGACAGAAGCGGCGCGGGCCATAATAGTAGCGCGGTCCGTATGAGTAATAGCGGGGACCGACATAGCCGTAGTAGCGCGGGCCGAAATAGCGCCGGTGATGGAAGTGACGGCGAGGCCCGTAATAGGCCGGCGCTGCAAATGGCCGCCGCGCGATCGCCGGTCCGCCATAGCGCATGCCGCCGCCGCCGAAAGCCGGACGATGGAAGCCGCCGCCGTGAAACGCATGTCCGCCGCCGCGGAAACCCCCACCATGGAAACCGCCACCGCCACGGAATCCTCCGCCACCGCGGAAACTGCCTCCGCCGCCATGACCGCCGCCATGTCGAACCTGCGTGGTGAACGCATCGCGCGCCTGTTTGGCGGCCGGCGCCATGGCGGGATTGTTCAGCGACAGCGCTTGTGCCGCTGATGTCAGCGACAGCATCACGGTGGCCGCCGCTGCGAGGCCGAGTGTGCGCATCATCACGTTTCGGATTGAAGAAGCTCGATCGTTGTTCATTGCGATCATCCTCCCGGGTTATTCGCGCAGCCGGTATCGCTGCCGCAGCTCTCGGTCTGCGCGCCGGGTCTTGCGTGAATTGTCGGCCCTTGATGCGGAGGCTAGGCGCGCCGATCTGAACGCGCCATGAATGATTACGTCAAAATGAAACGGGCGCCGTGAAGGCGCCCGTCGTGATCGTGCTGCGAGGTCGTGATCTTACCAGCGGCCGAACGAGAAGCCGACGCTGAGCGGGCCGCCGCCGAAGCCGATGCCCGGTCCATAGCCGTATGCGCCATAGGGCCGGTAGCCATAGGGGCGATAACCGTAGCCGCCGCCGTAATAGGCCGGGCCATAATAGGAGCGATAGACCGGCCGATAGCCGTAGCCATAACGCGGTCCGTAATACGGGCGGTATCCGTAGTGACGGTGTCCCCAATGGCGATGGTGACCCCAATGCCGGTGACCGTGGAAGTGATGGCGGTGGCCGAAATGATGGCGATGACGATGGCCGTGGTGACGATGCTGCGAGCTGAAGTCCGTCACACGCGCCTTGTCCTGCGCCGTGGCCTTTGCGGGCGATGCGGCCAGCGCCGGCGCTGCTGCGAATGCGCCGCCGATCGAAACGGTTGCAGCCATCAGAGCTGCGCCTACCCATGTTCTCATGATTGTCCTCGTTGAAGTCTGTCTGTCGCCTTGATCAAACAACGCGTCAGGATGATCCAATTTCCCGCGACAAGGAGACGCGGTGAAATGCGCGGTGGGGAAGGCCCTGAATGACAGCCGATACGCGCTGCGGATCGGCTGTCACGTCAGAGCGGCTCCGATCAGCGCCAGTGGCGGCGGTGATGGTGGAAGTGCGGGCGATGCACGTGGTGATGGCGGCGCACATGGTGCGGGCGATGCCAGCCATGGTGACGGCGCACGTGATGATGACGGTAACCGTGGTGGTGATGGCGGCGATACTGCACCTGGGTCGTCAGGCCTTCACTCGCGCCTTGCACTGTTGCGGCAACGCCGGGATTGTTGAGCGAGACCGCATTGGCCTGCTGGGCCGGCGCAGCCACGAACATCAGGCCGGCGACGGCGGCGAGGCCGAAAAGCTTTTTCAAGTTCACGTGTTCTCTCCTGGATTCCGCGGGCATCTGAACGTGTCCGCTGCGCGGGGTTCATTGCCCATGCGAGAAGGCTAGGTTTCGGCAGGTGAACGCGAAATGAACATCGGCGGCGCGATATGTCGCACGGTTCTTTGTCGCGGCGTCGGAACGAAAGCGCGTGCTGTAGCTCGGCAAAACCGAAGCGCGTCTCCGGCGTATCTCGATCGGGCAAGACGCATTCCTGCTGTCCTGCCCATGCAATCATGGAGTTCATCATGATGCGTATCGTTGCAAGGATCGTCGTAGGGATCGTTGTGATGCTCGCCATCGTCGCGCCCGGTGGCGATCTCTGGTTCGCGCAGGTGCAGGCATCGCAGGGGCCCGGCGTCGGGCCTGGCCATGCGAGCGCGATGCTGCAGCATGTCATGGCGCTGCTGGTCTATGGCATCGCCGGGGTGCTGGTGGTGGCCGGGTTGATCGGTGCGGTCCGGCGGCGTGGAGCGCGCTAGAACCCGATCCGCTGTCGACGAAGTGGATGCGGGTTCAGCCGCGGCGCCAGTAGCAGTTCATGCGCGGCACGATGACGGTGCCGCTCGGGCGATATTCCTGCACGAGATTGGCCGTGCAGTCGCGCACCGCATTCGGTCCGGGATTGTAGCGGGGATAGACGCCGCGGGTGTCGTCGTCGCGGTAGATGCGCACGCGCGGGCGGCCGCTGTTGCTCTGGGCGGAGATGTCGGTGGAGCGCTTTGCGGCGGGAGCGGTCTGCGCAATGGCGCCGCCCGGCGACATGCTGCCGAAGGTCAGTGTCACCACTGCCAATGTCGCTGTCATGATCCGCATGTTAAGCCCCAAACCACCGTCGTTTTCTCGCCGCAAAGTCTCCGATTGACGCCCGTGCGTCAACCGCTGCGCGCGGTTTGCCAACAAAGCGGGATCGGCTAGACAGGAACCCAACTGGACAGGAACCATGTGGCACCAGGCAAAAGCTCCCAACCTCGCCGAGATGGAAGAGATGGCCCATGCCATGCTTGTTCTCCTGCCGGAGGAATTTCGCAAGCTGTGCGAGGGCGTGATCATCCGGGTCGACGACTTCCCCACCGACGACGTGCTGGAGGAGTTGCAGGCCGAGACCGAATTCGACCTGCTGGGCCTGTTTCAGGGCGTCGGACTGCCGTTTCAGTCACACGACGTGTCGGGCCAGATGCCCAACATGATCTGGCTGTATCGCCGCCCGATCCTCGATTACTGGGCCGAGCACGACGAAACCCTCGGCCATATCGTCCGTCATGTCCTGATCCATGAAATCGGCCACCATTTCGGCCTGTCCGACGACGATATGGAGGCCATCGAGGCCCAGGTGAAGGATTGAACTCTATCCCTCATGGTGAGGAGGCGCGAAGCGCCGTCTCGAACCATGAGATTGCTTGGCTCCGAGCGTGCGGCCATCCTTCGAGACGCGGCCTGCGACCGCTCCTCAGGATGACGACCGGTGGGCGGGGCTAAGCCGATCCCTGCACTGCAGAAATGCCCCTTGGACCCTTCGCCCTCCCGCGCTAAAAAGCGCACTCAATTCCCGAGGACACGCCATGGACAAGTTCACCACGCTGGAAGGCGTCGCTGCACCGATGAAGGTGATCAATGTCGATACCGACATGATCATCCCCAAGCAGTATCTGAAGACCATCAAGCGCACCGGCCTCGGCAAGGGCCTGTTCTCGGATGCCCGTTACAACGACGACGGCACCGAAAACCCGGATTTCGTGCTCAACAAGCCGGCCTATCGCAATGCCAAGATCATGGTCGCCGGCGATAATTTCGGCTGCGGTTCGTCGCGCGAGCATGCGCCGTGGGCGCTGCTCGATTTCGGCATTCGTTGCGTGATTTCGACCTCGTTCGGCGACATCTTCTACAACAACTGCTTCAAGAACGGCATTCTGCCGATCCGCGTGTCGCAGAAGGATCTCGACGCGCTGTTCGACGATGCCGAGCGCGGCGCCAACGCCACCGTGACCATCGATCTGCCGAACCAGGAGATCCGTGGTCCCGATGGCGGCACGGTGAAGTTCGAGATCGACCCGTTCCGCAAGCACTGCCTGATCAACGGCCTCGACGATATCGGCCTGACGATGGAAAAGAAGACCGCCATCGACAGCTACGAAGAGAAGCTGAAGGCCGAACGCGCCTGGGCGTAACTGCTCTCTGCCGTAGGGCGGATTAGGCGAAGCCGTAATCCGCCGGCCGAGTTCGTGATGGAAGCTCCGCGGCGGATTACGCTTCGCTAATC
>JAEXHR010000277.1 GCA_023449855.1 Pseudomonadota bacterium
CGGCCGGCGGATTACGCTGCGCTAATCCGCCCTACGACCCTTCCCTCACCTGAATCCGAACGCATGCGGCAGTGCCATGGAGAACCACGGCACATAGGTGACCAGCATCAGCACCGCGAACATCACCCAGTAGAACGGCCAGATGCCGCGCATCACCTCGTCCACCGACACTTTGCCGATGGCGCAGCCAACGAACAACGTCGTGCCGACCGGCGGGGTAAGCAGGCCGATGCCGAGATTGAGCAGCATGATGATGCCGAAATGCACGGGATCGATGCCGAAGCTCTTCACCACCGGCAGCAGGATCGGTGTGCAGATCAGAAGCAGCGGCGCCAGATCGAGCGCGGTGCCGAGCACCAGCAGCATGATGTTGAGCCACATCAGCAGCACATATTTGTTCGACGAGATGGCGACGAAAAAATCGGTCATCTTGGCCGGCATCTGCATCAGCGCGGCGACATAGCCGAAGCAGGACGCTGTTGCGACCAGCGTGAGCACCATCGCCACCGTCTGCAGCGTGCGATAGGTCAGCATCGGCAGTTCCGACCATTTGTAGTCGCGATAGATGAACATGGTGACGAAGAACGCCCATACGCAGGCGACCGCGCCGGCCTCGATGGGCGTGAAGATGCCGGTGAGGATGCCGCCCAGCACGATGATCAGTGTGACGATGCCCCAGGTGGCGTCGCCCAGCATCTTCAGCGCCTGCTTCATCGGCACCGGCTCGCCCTTGGGATGGCCGTCGCGATAGGCGAAGTACAGGCATAGCAGCATGATGGCGAAGCCGAGCAGCAGGCCCGGCACGATGCCGGCGAGAAACAGACTGGTGATCGACACCACGCCGCCAGTGGCGAGCGAATAGATCACTGCGTTATGACTCGGCGGCACCATGATCGCCTGCACCGAGGCGGAGATGGTGACATTGGTGGCGAACACGCGCGGATAGCCCTTCTCGGCCATCTGCGGGATCATCACCGAACCGATTGCCGACGTATCTGCCACCGACGAGCCCGATATGCCGGACATGATGGTGGTGGCGAGGATATTCACCTGCGCGAGGCCACCGCGGATGCGGGTGAAGCCGACCACCACGGCGGCGAAATCGACGAGGCGCTTCGCCATGCCGCCTTCCGCCATGATGGCGCCGGCGAGCACGAAGAACGGCACCGTGAGCATCGACACCTTGCCGACTCCCGACGACAGCTGCTGCATCACGGCTTCGACGGGAAGGTCGATCCACAACGCGCCGACCAGCGCCGCGAGCGCCAGCGCAAAGGCGATCGGCATGCCGATGGCGAAGAAGAAGCACATGCTGAGCAGGAGAACGGCGATGTCCATTTATGATTTCCTCGGCATGGCAAAGAATCGACGCGACCTCTCAACCGTCATTGCGAGGAGCCTGTTGGCGACGAAGCAATGCAGCCTTCACTTGCGGCTCTCTGGATTGCTTCGTCGCTGCGCTCCTCGCAATGACGGCATGGTTCACTCCAGCGGCACATGGGCGTCGCTGCCGTCCTGCGGCGGCGGGCCGATGGTGAGGCGTTCGATGACGTAGAGCAGCATCATCGCGCCGGAAACCGGGATCGGCAGATAGGTGACGCCGACCGAGAGCCAGGGGAATTCATCGACCGAATTGCCCCAGGTGGTTTCCACCAGCGCCCCGCCCCAGATCAGCATGAACAGCGCCATCGCGGCCATCAGCAGTTCGCTGATGAACGCCGCCCCAGCGCGCGCCCTCGGCGGCAAGAGATTGGTGCCCACCGTCATGCTCATATGGATGCGCTGACGATAGCAATTCGCCGCGCCGATGAAGGTGACCGCGACGGTGAGCAGCACCGCCAGCGGCTCCGGCCATGACGCGGCGCT
This sequence comes from Pseudomonadota bacterium, assembly GCA_023449855.1. Taxonomy (GTDB): domain Bacteria; phylum Pseudomonadota; class Alphaproteobacteria; order Rhizobiales; family Xanthobacteraceae; genus Tardiphaga. The sequence goes on from JAEXHR010000277.1 coordinate 1,867, forward strand.
GTTGAGAATGTAGCGGGTATAGACCGCCCAGGGGATGATGAAGGAGATCAGCACCAGCGCGACACAGGAGATGACCGCGCCGGTCCAGTAGAGGATGTTCATCGCGCGGCGGAAAGCGAGAGCCGGACCGATCTGCTCCCTCCCCCGCAAGCGGGAGAGGGAGCGCTAGAGGTTAGGCCGGAGCCTCAGCTCACCGCCGCGATGCGCTTCGTCATCTCGGCATATTTCGCGCCGTATTTGTCCCACACTGGCTTCACCGCCTCGCGGAACGGCGCCTTGTCGATGGACATGACAATGTCGGTGCCGACCTCTTTCATCTTTTCCAGCGCCTTGGCTTCGGCCTCGTACCAGAGCGTGCGCTGTTCGAGTTGCGCCTCGTGGCCGAACTTCTTCAGCAGCGCCTGATCCTCCGGCGTGAGCTTGGCCCACGACGCCTTCGAGAACACCAGCAGCTCCGGAATGATCAGATGCTCGGTCATCGAGAAATACTTCGCGACCTGATAGTGGTTCTGCGCCACGAAAGACGGCAGATTGTTCTCGGCGCCATCGACCACACCGGTCTGCATGGCGCTGAACACCTGATCGAAGCCCATGGCGACACCGTTGCCGCCAAGCGCATTCATCGTGTCGATGAACAGCGGATTGCCGATCATGCGGATCTTGAGACCCTTGAGATCCGCCAGCGTCTTCACCGGATGCTTGCTGTTGTAGATGTTGCGCGAACCGGCATTCATCCAGCCGAGAGCGACCAGTTTCGTCTTCTCGTTGGAGGTGATCTTGTTCAGCAGTTCGTCGCCGATCTCGCCATCCAGCACCGCTTCCATGTGCTTGGAGTCGCGGAACACGAACGGCATGTTGAAGACATTGACGTCATCCACCACCGGGCCGACGGCGCCGACCGAGATGCGCGCGATCTGCAACGCGCCGACCTGGGCCTGCTCGATGGCCTCCTTCTCGCCGCCGAGCTGCATGGAGGGAAACATTTGGATGCTGAGCCGGCCATTGGTCGCGGCCTCCAGCTTCTTGCCCATGCGGACGACGGATTCCACCGTGGGATAGCCGAGCGGGTGAACGTCCGATGCCTTGAGCACCATCTTGCTCTGGGCCAGCGCCGGCGCGATGCCGCCGAGTCCTGCGGTGCCGGCCGCGAGCGCAGCCAGGCCGGCTTTGACGACCTCTCTTCTGTTCATGGACGAAATCCTCCCTGATTTCCCACTTCGTCGTTGTATATGGCCCGGCATTTGCGCCGTTATTTTTGCTTTCACGCCCTGTGCTCAGGGTCGCGAGCGCCGCCAACCGCGATGTACAAAGTTGTACGATGACCAGACATCTAGCATCGCGACCGACCTGCGACAAGCTGACATATGCAAGCGCAAGTCGAACCAAAGTTCAACGCGCGTGCACTGCGAAGGGATGGGAAAATGCAGGATGGGTTGAGTACGGGCGCGTCGCGCCGGAGCGATACCCATCACGGCCGGGCGCTTGTGGTGACGGGTATCGCTGCGCTCAACCCATCCGACAACTCGTCTGTTCTATTTTTGTTCTTGACAAAATTCCCATCTCCGCCATGATCCCTCGTCTTGTTCGCGAGGGGCGCTCTCATGAGGCGTCTTTGAGCGGAGCAGGATGCGGCGCCTGCGGGTGAGGGAGGACGTATCCCTCGCACTCGGGTGGTCGGGGGTCACCGTCCGGGCCCACTACGGGGCCCTGCCGCTATTGCGCGGCTGGACGCGGTGCGGGTGAAGGCGGAGAAATCCGTCGGATGAATCCCTCTAGGGTTCGCGAGCGAACCAAGGAGGGATTGCCAGTACCCGGAAGAACGGTCCTTCGACTGGAAAAACGTCGCGGTGGCGCGCCGTAAGGCGTTGCGCTGTTTGGGCTCGCTGGCGATCCAGCGTTGAACGGACAGCGTCAAGTCCACTCAAGTGCGCCTTGCGGCGTGCCACCTCCCCTCATGTCTGGAGGGAGGAATGCTCACACCTCGGACG
>JAEXHR010000245.1 GCA_023449855.1 Pseudomonadota bacterium
CCCCACGGCATGTAACACGATGGCCTGGTTTTACGCCGCCGAATGGCCGACTTTTGCTCCGCCGTTGACAAGTTTCGATCGCATGGGGCCGCCTGGATTGATCCCTGCCTTCCAGTCCTCGTACATCTCGACGATATCGCTGAGCTGAGCGAGGCGACGTTCCTCTTCGATCTCCGAACGGAAGCCGGATTGGGAAGTGCCCGCATAGCCTTCGAACATCATGGCGCTCGCGTGCCCATATTGTATCATGCCCGCGATCACGCCGAAGGGCTGACTGGCGATGTACCATGCAAGGGTGCGGCGGAGCTGACGCGTGCGCCACCGCCAGGGTTCATCACCCTCGTCCGGGATATGATAAAGTGCCAGTATGCGGTCGGCTTCGGCGGGCGCCGCCGCTGCCATTTCTTCGGCGAGCCGGCGACACTCTTTGGCAAAGTAATTCAGGTATACGGTCGATTGATGCGCCGTAAGCTGGACATTGCCCACCCCCCGAATCAAGGCCGGTTTGAACAGGGGCTCATCATCTCGCGGCGCTTCCGTTCGATCGGCGCTGTTGTGTAGATAGTCCTGCAACCGTATTGCTGCCAATACGGCCCTGGCAACAGGCTCTATCACGGTCCAGCGATGTTCAGCGCCGTCGACGTTTTTACGGGTTTTGAAGATTCTTCCGACGAGTTCGTAGCCCTTAACCTTCCCATGTTCGTCGCGCATGAGTCTGAGGCAACCACGCTTGAGCGCGGCCGCTTCCTCGCCGCGCATTCCTGATAATAGGCCGATTACGAGATAGCACGCGGCTATCGCCGGTATGAAGGTATAACGGCTGCTGAAGCTGGGAAGATGCGACCGCCACGCAATGTTTGTTCCTGGCATGCTGGCCCAACCACTGCTTGCGCCTGGGCGCTCGGTTCCGAGTTGCGAGATTGCCTTCTCGAGCATAGCTGAGCGTGCCTTCAGCACTGCCACGCCGAGGCCGCTGGCCTTGCAGATTTCTGGCCACGCGGGTCGACCATCTTGGGTCGCCGGTACTCCAGAGCCCGATGCTTCAAGCGCATCCAAATAAGCGCGCAGGCGCTGGTCGCTTAGTTTCGGTGACACTCTCTGCCGACGCGCGGCGATGTTGATGCCAGCTATACGATGTCGGGCGATAAGATCGTCGATCCCATGATGGACGTAGAACATGGCCCACCGCAACGCCGGCGCGCTAATGGCTTCCGGTATTCGCGGTGTGACATTTTCTCGGCCACCCCGGTATCCCGCGATCCTAGTCGCTGAACGGTTACCCCAAGGAGCTATCTCGATTCCCCGGAACGACAGGGAGGGCGTATAGAGCGCAAGTCGCCGTACGCAGAGGATCTTGTAGACAAGAGTTGCCGGTGCGAGGTGCCGCTTCGCGGACAGCCACTGATCCAGCCAAGGCTGATCGATCTCGTGGAGTCGAAGTCCGGCTTCCCGCACTTCTTGTAGAAAATGCCGGATTATATTGCCGACCTGCATCAGCGAACCAGGTTTCAGGACGCCGAGGCGGCCGCGCACATTGTCTCGGGAGTCGTAGTTTAAAGACAGGAACAGGTATTCTCGTATGAGCTCCCGCTCATCAGCATCGGCGATCCGACCGAAGCAGATACAGGCTTCATGGGCCTTTGTCGGCCGCGCGATGGCACATTCGAGCAGCCACTTATCGTCCCCGACCAGAGAGATATTCTGCTGCTCACGGCCACTCACGACCATCTGGGGCGGAATCACCAATGCCGAACGGTCAATCCGCCAAGATGCTTCGGCACGTTCCAGAACCCGACGCATGTTCAGCCCCGCTGAAGATGTGGCGGCAGCGCTGGCGCCACAGCGGCATTTTCCGCCGTGGACCGAGCCTGTTCGATATCGCCAGCGTCGAACACGGGGAGTATCTGTACCATAATTCGATTATGGTCGGCGCTGTAGCGCTCGTGCCACTCCGCTTCCGTCATGACGGCGCGCCGTTCAGCTAGCCATGTCAGATAGGTCAGCAATGCAGGCAGTTTTCGTGCGGTGAACACTGCATTCGAGCAATGGAGGCAGCCGGTGAACGCGGTGGCGCAGGAGCCGTTGTCGTTCCGCCCAAGAGGGCTCGACCAAAAGCCGGAACACATGCCAAGGAACGTATCGGCATCGCCTGAGACCAACGACGCGACCGCGCCTGCGTCGAGCTTTTGGTTTCCGATCGAGAGGCCGGATGCGAGCGCGCTGACTTCCTCCTTCGGTGGCAGGACCAACGGCATCATCGCCATGTCGAACAGTTGACCTTCAGCGACCGCTACCGAGCGTGCATGCTCTTCTCGAAGCCCGTCCACCGCGGCATAATGCCGAGCGGCAACTGGCTTCGAGTGATCGCTCGCGAAGCGCCGAAGGTGGCCTGTGTGGCGCAAGTAATTGTCCCGCTTCACCGTCTTCCTTAGCCGGGCGGGAACGATCTTGGTTATCGGCTTGCCCGCTTCGTCGACGAGCCCAAGGCTCCTGATCGCGGCATAGAAGTTGTGGGTAGAAAGGCTGAACCGCCGCCAGCTCGGCAGTCCGGCTGCAACGAAGCCCACCCACAGGTAATCCGCATTCGGGTCCCCTCGATCGGCCATTCGCTCGGCGGCGGGTCGGGATAGTTCGAGGGCAAGGCGAACGAGTCCGCCGGGCGTATTAATTCCACCATCACGCACGCGTTCGCGCTTGATCTTCGCGCGGGGGCCGCCTCGTCCCTTTGTGTATTCAATGGAGACGTACCCTCTCGCGGGGTTCTTCAGGCAGTCGCGCCGCAGGGTCCGCAGGCATTCTATCGGCATTTCGACCCGGAGCGCGATGGCGATGATGAAGCAGATCGCATCAGGCAGGGTCAGAACGAGAAGATCGCTGGCCGCGGCGATGGCAACCTTGCGATATTTGAACATGTCGAACTCGCTTCGAGCGGGGCGCGTGCCGTCGGCGACCCTCAGGAACACATTCTCAAAGCGGCTCCTCTCCGGCTTGTTTCGCAAAGCTTCGATCTGCTCGCGGCCCGACAAGATCCTTTCGCGTGTAGCTACCACGCTGCGATCAGCGGCGTCTTTCAGGACGCGAGCGACGAACGGTGTCAACGGTTCGCGGGGCCGTAATGCCGTTCCGTTGTGCCGGCTCGTGAAGTTGATCCGCGCCTTCAGATCCGGACGAAGCAGATCAGGGTTTCGTTCGTCTATCGCGCGAAGGCCGTGAACAAGGCAACGGAACCGGGAGTATTGACCCCGAACGTCGCAGGCATCGATGTCAGCGGCCGTGATCACGCGAAGCCCCCCGTTGAGGCGCCCGCTGGAGGACAGATGTTTCCCGAGCGGGATCCAGCTCTGTCGATACTGTTCGACACTCGGGACGGCCAGGCCGGCGAACAGCTCGTTCATCATCGGCCCAAGGTACAAGGCAAGATCGCGACCCAGGCCTTCGTTCCCCACCTCGTGCAGCAACCAGGTCATTTCGCGCCCGACACCGTCACGATGATGATAGGCTACGATCGCGTCGGCTCGCGGCTCCTCATCCTGCTGCGGAGGTAAATCGCGGAACGAGAGGCGAGGGCGACCCACTGCTAGAAGAAGCCCATCAGACGAGAGTCCAGCGCCTCGGCCGCCTGATCTACGATTTCGAAGGCTTCATCGAGGTAGGTGAGATATTTTTCAGTGGTCAGGACGCTGGCGTGACCCAGCCATCGCTGGACCCGGCGCAAGGGGTCGCTGACAACCTTCATGTAGATTTCCTCGGTTCGATCCGGGACAGATCGATCGTCGAGCCTCATCACTTCCGCTTTGACGAGGTGTGTAAGCCAGTAGACGGCAAAGGTATGCCGGAGGGTATGGGGCGATACGTGTAGGTCCCAGCCCATGTCCTCCGACAACTTCTTGCTGGTACGCCGGAATATCGACTGCCATGCCGCGGGGGTGAGGGCTTGGCCGTCCTGCGCCAGCCACAATGCTGCCGGCTGCGCACTTTCCAATGGTGCGCCCGATCCGGGCAGCAATAGGAGGTTGCGTCGTTCGTCGATGCGCAGAGTCGCCAGTGATCGAGGGCGCCGCTCGCCCTTGATCAAAACGCGTTGCCCGCCTGCAAGCGTGCCGATGAGCGGCTGCCGCATGGTCCGGACCCCACCCGCGCGTCGCCAGCGATCGACCAACTGGCTCCGCTCCTCGCGAATATAAGCGTCGATGAAGTTACTGGCTACCCGCCTCGGGAACGGCACTGATCGAGGTTTGCGCCCTTTGGTGATTCTGGCGGGCAGGTCGATCATGGTGCTGCGACAGCCGTGAAAGACGCGGGCGTTCGTCGTCGGAAGCTCACCGATCAGAAGGCTTGCGCCTTCTTCGAGCCTAACCCCTGTCGTCACAAGCAGCTCGGCGAACGCGGCATCGCGCATCGGATTCCGCCGGTGAGTGATGCCGTTCGCGTAACCCCCACCGAGCAGGCCTTGGTCTCGGAACAGAACGTAATCCTCGAGCGGGATCATGCGGATCGTATCTTCGGCAACCGCGCCATCACGGCGGAATCTGGTTTTCGGCGCAACTGATATCAGTCCTGCGTCCTCGCTGGCGGCCCATTGATAGAACCGCGTTAGCGCCGCAGAGGTGCGCTTCCAAGACGATCCCGATAGTCGGAGCTCGCCCGGCCCTTCGAGCCGAAGGCTGCGATATTTCCCTACGTCGGCACTCGATGCGTCGAGTAACGACTTTGAACGCGCATCCCGCAGGTAACGGGCAAAGACCTGAAGATCTCGAGCATAGTGGCCTGCGCTGGCAAGGGACACGCCATCGGATCGCAGGAACGTGATGAACGAATTGACTTCTACAACGGGGCTTCCGTCGGAATGAAGGAGAGAAGGGAGATTTGTTTCGGGTAAGTATTTGATTGCGTCCTGCTTTATGGAGTCATCAAGCGCAGGCCGGATCATCGTCCCATCAAGAAGTATAGGCTCGACGCCGAGCCAAGGATCGAACGGGAAAAGATGCACTGAACCCTCGACATGACACTGGGCGTTTCCATTTTATTGCCCCGACCCGATCGATAATGGGACAATATCCTTATCCCGTCAAAGGGAATGGATCGTCTCAATGGCGACATAATGGCTGTGCATCGCCAACCGGCCCGAGGAAATCCGCGCGCTTCCCGCATGGTGCCTGCGCCTCATCGTTCTCGTCGAGGCGCGCGCCGCGCCGCGACTGCATACCGTCGAAGGTCTGTGGCGCAGGACGACCAGGGCGCGGCCCGGCTCGATGACGCTCTTCATTCGGGCCGAGCAGCTGCTTCCCCCGGATGAAATCGACCGCATCGTGCGCGACGCGCCGACAGACCTCATCCGGTTCCAGGACGTTGCGGGCCAGATACCCATCGGCGAGCGACCGACGATGACCGACTGGCTCGATCGCTTCCATGCCGCTTTCCCACAACGAGGCCGCGGACCCGCGCACGCGATCGCCGCCTGACCGCCCCTCCAAAATCCACCCATGCAAACGGAAGGATCGATCATGATCTCTGCCGACACCGACACGCGCATCGACACCATCGGCCGTCTAAACGACCGTTGCCGCCAGGGCCTCGATCGCACCGCCCGCATCGTCGTCACCCGTACCTGCCTTGGCGCTCTTGCCGGCGATACGCCTGCATCCGAGGCGCTCGCGCAGGCCCATCTCCTCCAGGCCCTGCGCCGCTGCACGTTCGACCTCCGCGACAGAGAGCGCAATCGCGGCGAGTTTACCGTTGGCGACGTCCGCGTCTTCTTCTCGATCGACTATTATGACGAACGCCTCGAATATGGTTCGCAGGACCCCGCCGACGCGCGCATCACGCGCCGCGTGCTGACGCTCATGCTGCGGGAGGATCTATGACGATCGAAATCGTCCTTGGCCTCCCCCATCTGACGAACGGCCCGCTTCTGGCGCGCGCTGCCGCGCTGTGCGCGCCCGTTCTGATCTCAGCCAATTGCCTGTCGCGCTGGCGCAAGGCCGATGGGTGGCGGCAATGGTCCGGATGGCGAACCGGGACCCTCGCCCATGCGAGAAACCTCGCAAGTCTCGACCTCGATTCCGCAGGCTACACCATGATGGTGCGCTACCGCGGCCTGCCATGGTCGATCGCCGATTATATGACCTTGGCTGCATCCTATCCCTTTCGGCGCATATCGTCGGTCGATTACTGCTGCGAGCACGAAGTCGCCCATGACCGGGAAGAGGTTCTCGACCGCATCGCGCGCACTGCCGCGACCAACCGCGAATGCTTCGTACGCGCCGGCGATCTCGGCATCCGCCAACGGTTCATGCCGGTGATCCAGGGCCGCGAGCCCGACGATTATGCCCGATCGCTCGATTCCATCGACGCGATCGTCCTTCCCGGCTCGGTCATCGGTATCGGCAGCATGTGCCGTCGGCCGACCCACGGACCTCAGGGACTGATCGCCGTCGTCGAGCGGCTCACCCATATCCTGCCCATCGGGACGAAGGCACATCTCTTCGGGGTCAAGGGCGACGCTCTGCCTTATCTTGCGCCCTTCGCACGCTGGATTGCCTCGATCGACAGCCAGGGATGGGGCATCGCGGCTCGAAGGCATGCCCTGCGGCATCGCATCTCCAAGACGGACCGGCTTGCAGCCGACTTCATGGAACGCTGGTATCGAACCCAATGCGCGCGCCTGCTCGAACCCCCGCGCTTCTTGACCGAGGCCGCAGACATCCCGGTCCGGCCCCCGCCGCTCGATCCCTGGGAACAAGCCATCGCGCAGGCGCGGGCGGAAATCCGCGACCTTATAGAAACCGGCGAGCTCGACCATGACGCGATAACAGATGCCTGGGCCGAGGGCTGGGCCGCCGACATCTGGCACAACCGGCGACCCGAGACGCCGCGCTACGTTGCCTGACACGCTCCACGGCCCAAGGACGATCCCATGCTCACCACCCGTTCACAACGCTGGCGCGACCGGCGCAGCCTCTTCGTCTCGAACGACACGGTGATCGAACCGTCGCGCTATGCCGTCGATGTCGTCAGCCACGAGATCGCCAGGGCGTTCCTCGCCGATCATCATTACCTGCCACGCTATCCCGCCGCCCAGCTGGCGTGCGGCCTGTTCGGCCCGGGCGCCGCGGGGCGTTCCTCGCTCGTGGGTCTGATCGTCTTCGGCGTACCCGCGAGCAACGCGGTGATTTGCCGGCACACCGGCTATGCCGATGCTGCACGCGGCTGCGTCCTTCAGCGTCTCCTGTGCCTGCCCAGTGTCGCAGCCAACGGCGAGAGCTTCTTTACAGCCCGTGCCTTCAGGTTGTTGCGCCAGGCCAAACCTGCCATCGATGCCGTCGTCAGCTTTTCCGATCCTGCCTTCGGTCATTGCGGCGTCGTCTATGCCGCTCTCTCCGGGGCCTATCGGGGCACAACGAGGCCGAGGACTGTCCTGCGCCTCGCGGGGCAAACGATATCCGGGCGCGCCCTCTCCAAAATCCGCTCACTCGATTCAGGACATGGCGGCGCAATCGCCCACCTTGTGGATCTTGGCGCGCCTGCGCCCATGTCCGGCGAACATCCCGCCGACTGGCTCACCCGCCTGACCAAACGCGGCATCCTCACGCGCGATCGGCAAAGCCCGCTATTTACCTATTGCTTCGAGTTGACCCGTGACGCGCGCCGAACAGGCCAGGACCTGCCTCGACTTGCCTATCCGCGCCGAAGCGACGTCATTCGCTATCGCCTGTCCCAAGACGTGAACGGCACGACACAGGATCGGTTTTCGTCACCCGGCATTCTGCGGCGTGAGGCGGAAACATTCGCCAGGAATTGACCTTCCAAGGAGACGCGACATGAGCCGTCACGATTTCATCGGCATCGAACCCGATATCAGCGTCAGCATCGGTTGGGACCGGCCATTGAACAGTTTCTTCGTTCAGGTTCTACGACCGCATCCCCATCTCGATGGCGAGGATGGCACGATTGTCTGGCACGGGACGGAACCTGGCGAGCTGAAATCGGCTTCCGACGCCATCGCGATCGCGTCACGCTGGGCGCGGCTTCCTGCCGACCTTGGCCGCATTCTCGAAACCGACCGGCTGAAAACGCTCGGCGCAAAGGATGGACCGGCGCAGATCGCGATGAAGCGGCGCCTCTTTGGCGACTGAGCCTCCGGGCAGAAGGTGAGGGGGATGGGCGCGATCGATCAATAGCGATCGACGGAGAACCCCATGCCCCATGTCATCGACCTCGGTGCCGGTCCCACCAACGAGGATTGCGCGCAGCTTGGCCAATCGCCCGACTTCGACGCGCTCAACCGCCTCGAAATCGCAACCTACAAATGCGCGCTGATCGCGCGGTACGGCGCGCCGCCTCCCGGCTGCCGTCTCGCTGCCCTGTCGAACGCCCACGATTTCGGCCGCTACGTCACGCTCGTCCTGCACATCGACGACGAGACCGACGAGGCCGTCTGTGCCTATGCCGAACAGGTCGAGGAGGGCCTTGGCACCTGGCTCGAAGCCGGCTTCAGCGCGCCTGTCATCCATGACGGCGAAACCCCCCGGATCGTGCATCCCGACTCCACCGCCGCGGTCGTGAGCGCCCTGCTCATCACTCGCCCGCGTCCCGACGGGCGCTTCCCGGTCCCCGATTTCGAGACCCTCCACACCAACCTTGCAGGCGCCTTCCCGGACGAGGCCGCGGCCGCACGCGCGCGTCTGTCCGACGCCGAAAGAGCCTGACCGCGCCTGTTCCCAACCCGGACGGAGATCAGCATCATGGCGAACACTTACACCAAAGCCGCCTTCACCATCCTCATGAGCCATGCCGACGCCATGCTCCTTCGCGTCGCCGAGCAAGCCTGCGAAATTCTCGACACAGGCGGCGAGGACGAGGATCTTGCGCGGCAATATGACGCCCTCGATCCGGCATTCCGGGCTGTCTTCCCTCCCGAAGGCGCCTCGAAGTTCGGAACCTTCCTCGCGATCTTTCCCGATCCTGACTTCCCCTGTCTCGACTGCGTCATCGACATCCGGTCGAACGACGCCAACGACGCTCAAGTCACATTCAGCGGCGAACAGTTCGGCGTCGAACAGGTCGCCAACCTGCTCCTGGCAGCGTGCAAATCCGCGGTGCCTTGCGGCTTTGCCTGGGTGTCGGACTGCGACCGGCTTCGTCCCGGCGAATTTGCCGGAGGGTGTGTCGTCGTCACAGGGGACGGCGTCCGCTTCCATTCGACCCAGACGATCCTCGAGCGCGCACTGCACCGCATCGAAGCGGGGGCGGACAGTGGCGTCGATGGCGTCGTGCTCGCCGTTCGCGATCCCTCGAGCGGCGATATCGGCTTCTGGAACGATGCGACCCAAAGTCTCGGATTGCTCTGCCACGCGAGCGTCTATCATCCCTCGCGCGCCGCATCCTGGGGAAACGTGCCATTCGAAGAATTCGACTGGATGGCACTTCCGCAAAACCTCGCGGCCTGATCGGCCATGCTCGACACCGATACATCGCATCGCATATCCGGTCTGCCCGCGATCGCACTGCCTCCCGCCATGCTCGAGGCCATCGCAGCAGGCGCATGGGTCGTGTTCAACCTTTCGGGCGGCAAGGACAGCTCGGCCGCGATGTTCACGGTCAACCCACTGCTCGACGCACTCGGTCACCCCCGTGAGCGTCGCCTTGCGGTCCATGCCGATCTCGGCCGCGCCGAATGGGACGAGACCCCGGCGACGGTTGAGGATCTTGCCGCTCTGGCAGGTCTGCCCCTCACGATCGTCCGCCGCGCTGCGGGTGATCTGTTCGATCGCTGGGGCAAGCGCTTTGCCAACGGCAAGGCGCGCTACGAGGCGCTCGAAACCTACAATCTGATAGGCCCCTGGTCTTCCTCGGCGCTTCGGTTCTGCACATCCGAGATGAAAGCCCATGTCATCGGCCCGCACCTCGCACGAACCCTTCGCGGCGCGACCATCGTAAATGTCCTGGGTCTTCGGCGCGACGAAAGTCCCGCTCGCGCTCGCACGCCCGAATGGAAACCCGATCCTCGCTACGCGCCGGCGGGCAATCCCCACGGCACCCGCATGATGCTGTGGAACCCGCTGACGCACTGGACGACGCCGCAAGTACTGGCTGCCCACGCCACGCTGCATATCCCGCTCCACATCGCCTATACCTGCCATGGCAGTTCGCGCCTTTCCTGCCGCTTCTGCGTTCTCCAGTCGCTCGCCGACGCCAAAGCGTCAGCATCGGCGCCGGCCAATCGCGACGCGCTTCTGCATCTGGTCGATCTCGAAGCGAGTTCGACCTTTTCCTTTCAGCCTGGCCGGTGGCTCGCGGACACAGATCCGCGCCTGCTACCCGACGATCTCGCGCGACGGATCGGCACGGCCAAGGCCGACGCCGCCGAGCGTCGCCGCCTCGAAGCCGCGATGCCGCCCGAACTGCGCTACGTCAGGGGCTGGCCGCCCCGCATTCCGACCCATGACGAGGCCGCGATCATCGCGGCGTCACGGGCACCGATCCTGGCGCGCCACGATCTCTCCAACCTTTACCCGACCGCAAACGCCGTTCGCGCGCGCTTTGCCGACCTCATCGACGTCAGGCGCGCCGCCTGACCCCAGCAAGGACCGCTTCCCATGGCCGATATTACCAATCTCCCCGTCATGAGCCGGGCCGATGCCCTCGCCATCGGCTTTGCCGGGTTCAACGATGTCCCGCACAAGGCGATCGACGTCCCCGACGGGGCATTCACCATCACCGCAAGAACAAGCGAGGGTCGCCGCGTCACCTTCTGCTTTCTCGAAAAGACTTACGGCGGACCGCCCCGGTTCATCGACATCCAGTTCCACGACCGCGGCACCCATATTCCCAACGCCGACGGCGGGGTCTCGCCGACGTTCAACGCCTTTGCGATAACCCGCGGCGGACGCTTCGTCGCCGATAGCCGCTCTCTCGACGAGGCCCGCAAGCCAACGATCCTGGTCCTCTCGCTCGACAAGGCCGGGGAAGAAGCTGCGCACCCGACACAGCCCGATGGCGGCAGGATGGATCGCGACCTTGCCGACCTGCTCGACCGCGCCGCAGCGGTCATCGCCGATCCCGACAGCGAGATCCGCTCGGACCGCAACGATCTGGTTGACAATCTCCATGCCGAGGCTGCGATACGTCGCCAACGGACCGATGCGTCATGACCGTCCCCACGACGGCACCATCGGACGCCTGACCGAAGGAAGAGGGAAGCGAGGGACTTGGATCGGGGATGAATTCCAGCCCCGGCAACAACGGAGTCCCCCATGCGCAGCATCCTTGCCTTCTACGAGATCGATCGCGCCTATGGCGGCCCTGAAGAGGGCGGTTGGTTCTACGATACCGGCACTTTCGTCCGCGCGATCGCGCTCCATTTCGACGAACGGACCGCGATCGACGCGATGCACCGCGCCAACCGCCTTCTCGCACGCCTCCAGCGCCATCGCACGCCGGTCAGCTCGGTCACCTATAGCGGCGGACGCTATCGGGCCTTCGTTTTTTCCGGACTGCCGCCCGCGCGCTTTCCCGCCGAGCGCCCCCACTACGCCTGATCCCTCCCAGCTCGAAAGGAACAGCGCCATGTACCGCGTCCATTATTACGACAACAGCGAAGCGGCGTATGACGCCTGCCTCGAGACACCCTGCATCGAGGAGGGCGATGTCATCGCCATCCTTTCCGAGCATGTCATCGGTCTCGCCTCGAGCGATCCCATCGCCATCACGCTCGAACATGGCGCGTTCCGCGCCGTTCCCGCGATGCCGGCGTCGCGACTGCTCGAAGAACTGGTACACGACAGGGACCAGCTGCGACACGCCGTCGAACTGGCACTCGCCCACCATTTGCCGGTCGCACCCCATTTTCTCGCCTTCGCGCTGCGCAACGTGCCCTTGCCTGTCACCTGCACGGTCGTCGCACTGACGCTCGACGACATCATGGTCGCAGTCGACGCGATCCGGCATCACGAGACGCGGCTCAACAAACGCGCCGAACTGGTCGATCCCCAGACGTCGCACGGACTCTTTCTCGCCTCGACGCTGCGCAAGCTCGCGACGGCCCGCAGGCATCTGTCCGAGCATCCTCCGCTCGAACATCCCACACATCCCTCTGGCTGACCCTTATCGTCGCCCCGGCATCGTCGAACGATGCCGGAACCGGCTGCGCCGGCAGGGAAGGGGGAGCGGATCGGCAATCCGGACATGGGGTCCGGATCTCTGCCGAAAGGTCATGACCCATGTGCATCGATCCCAATGCCGAACCCGTCGCCTTCGCGCTCGACACCAAACTCTGCCATCTTTTGCCGACGCTCTCCGACGCGCATCGCGAGGCCATCGCTCACGATCTCGCGCGCACCGCGATCTTCATGGCAACCGCGATGGCACCGGACATGGCCCAGGACGCCGTAAATGGCCTGGTGCCCATTCCTGCGATGCCCCGTCTCGGCAAGCCGCCTGCACCCGCGAAGGTCCCACCTGCCGAAATCGTCGACATCGTGACGCTGACGCCCGCGATCCCGCCCATCGTCGCTGTCATGCAGAAAACCACCGACGTCACGGTTGCGGGCGTCAGCGAGCGCGACGGCTATACGTTCGGCATCGACAACCGGACCGATCGACTGATCGACATCCGACACGCAGGCAAACGCTGGTGCATGACGCCCGACGACGAAGCGAGCGCTGTCGTTTCGCGCGCGATCGGCGCCCTTGTCGCCGCGCATGCCGATATCGGCACTGCCTTGACCCGGCAGATAGCGCACTGATCGCAGGACATCTGCCCAACTGAAACTCTCCCCGGCATGGCCGGATCGCACCACCGTCCGCGTGAAGAACGCGTTCGGTGAGGGGCGCTTTCGCGCCCTGCCCGGCCAAGGGGCCGGGGAGAGGAGGAGGATGGGAGAAAGTGTCGAGGACAAGGGGTCCAGACGCACAATCTCA
>JAEXHR010000290.1 GCA_023449855.1 Pseudomonadota bacterium
CCGCCCTACGGGAAGCGCGTGCTCCATGGACCTGCACCAGCTCCGCTGCTTCATCACCGCCGCCGACGAGCTGCATTTCGGCCGCGCGGCGCAGCGGCTCGAGATGATGCCCTCGGCGCTCGGGCGCCATATCCGCCTGCTGGAGGACGATCTCGGCACGCGGCTGCTGACGCGGACCACGCGCAGTGTCGCGCTGACCGAAGATGGCACGGCGTTTCTCAAACAGGCGCGGGACCTGCTCGGCCGTGCCGATCAGCTCGCGACGTCATTCCGCGAACGGGTGCGTGCCCGTGCGGCGACCATTCGTGTCGGTGCGATCGACAGCGCCGCTGCCGGACTGTTGCCCGCTCTGCTGCAGGACATGCGGGAGAACCATCCCGACGTTACGGTGAAGCTGGTGGAGGACAAGACCATCCGCCTGTTGCCGCGGCTGCTCTCCGGCCGGCTCGATCTCGCTTTGGTGCGGCCGCCTGCAAGCGCCGACAAGCGCATCGATTTCATGCCGCTGTTTCACGAAACCGCTGTCGTGGCGATGTCCGAGCGGCATCCGCTGGCACAGCGAAAGCGGCTCACCATCGCCGAGATCGCCGACGAGCCCTTGATCGTGCCGGAGCGGCGTTCGCGGCCGCACAGCCACGATCTGACCATGAAGCTGTTCGCCGAGGCCGGACTGGATGCGAATGTCGTGCAGATCGCCGACGAGAAGCAGACCATCGTCAATCTCGTTGCGGCCGAGATCGGCGTCGCCATCGTGCCGCGCTGGACGCAGCGGATGGCCGCACGGGGCGTCTGCTACGTGCCGCTGAAAGTGTCCGGGATGAATCGCCTGCCGCTCGCCGCGGCATGGATCCGCGGCACGCGCGATCCGATGCGGGATGCGGTGCTCGAGATGTTGCAGGGCAACCTGGAGCGTTACAGGAAAGAGGCGTGACCTCAGTCGTCATTGCGAGGAGCGAAGCGACGAAGCAATCCAGCTCTTGGCTTTCTGGATTGCTTCGCTGCGCTCGCAATGACGGCCGAGGCGGCTATGGCATCACCTTATCCGCGATGTTATGTACCGCTCATGGGATCGTTCCTTCAGACTTTCATTCTCCCGATCGCACTTGGCGCCGTGGCGCTGGTGCTGCTCCTTGGCCTCGCCAACATGATGCGCGGCGGTTCGCCGAACCGCTCGCAGCAATTGATGCGCTGGCGCGTGCTGCTGCAGTTCGTTGCCATCGTACTCACCATGGCGACGCTGTTCGTATTGGGGCGGTGATCATAGAATTGTAGAGGGAAACTGTCATGGTCGTTCTCAACAAGATCTACACCCGCACCGGCGATGACGGCACCACGGCGCTCGGGACCGGGGAGCGGCGTCCGAAATACGATCTGCGCGTTGCCGCCTATGGCACGGTGGATGAGACCAATGCCGCCATCGGTGTCGTTCGTCTGCATCTCGCCCATGCGCCCGCGCTCGATCGGATGCTGGGGCTGATCCAGAACGATCTGTTCGATCTCGGCGCCGATCTCGCGGTTCCCCAGCGCGAGGGCAAGGCTGAGCGGCTCCGTATTCTGGCGAGCCAGGTCGAGCGCCTGGAGAACGACATCGATACGCTGAACGCACCGCTGGCCGAATTGACCTCGTTTATCCTGCCAGGCGGAACTCCGGCGGCGGCTCATCTGCATGTGGCGCGCACGATCTGCCGCCGCGCGGAACGGATCATGGTGGAACTGGCTGTCCGGCCTGACGAACCCGTCTCGGATGCTGGCATCCAGTATATGAACCGGCTGTCAGATTTTCTCTTCGTGGCAAGTCGTGCGCAGAACAATAACGGCGCACGCGACGTGCTGTGGGTGCCCGGGGCAAACCGTTAGTTTGCCCCCGGGGCAAACCGGTAAAAATACCGCCCCTAGAGCCGTTCGATTTTCAGGTCTGGCGCGTTGACCCCGGTTGGCGGGCGCTCTAGGTTCCGCGCCAAGCCAGCTTCAAAAGCTGCACTTATTCAAAATTCAACCGAAAGAGGATCGATGAAGGTTCTGGTACCGGTCAAGCGGGTGGTCGATTACAACGTCAAGGTTCGCGTCAAGGGCGACGGATCGGGCGTGGAACTCGCCAACGTCAAGATGTCGATGAATCCGTTCGACGAAATCGCTGTCGAGGAAGCCCTCCGTCTCAAGGAAGCCGGCAAGGCCACCGAAGTCGTCGTCGTCTCCATCGGGCCGCAGCAGGCCACCGAGACGCTGCGCACCGGCCTCGCCATGGGCGCCGACCGAGGCATCCTCGTGAAGGTCGAAGGCACCGTCGAGCCGCTCGCCGTCGCCAAGATCCTCAAGAAGGTCGCTGACGAAGAGAAGCCGGGCCTCGTCATTCTCGGCAAACAGGCCATCGACGACGATTCGAACCAGACCGGCCAGATGCTGGCCGCGCTGCTCGGCTGGGCGCAGGCGACCTTCGCCAACAAGCTCGTGGTCGAAGGCGACGACATCACCGTGACCCGTGAAGTCGACGGCGGCCTGCAGACCGTGAAGGTCAAGGCGCCCGCGATCGTCACCACCGATCTTCGCCTCAACGAGCCGCGTTACGCCTCGCTGCCGAACATCATGAAGGCGAAGAAGAAGCCGATCGACGAGAAGACTGCCGATGCCCTCGGCGTCGACGTCGCGCCGCGCCTCGAAGTCGTCAAGACCTCCGAACCGGCAGGCCGCAAGGCCGGCGTCAAAGTCAAGGACGTCGCCGAACTGGTGTCGAAGCTCAAGACCGAAGCCGGGGTGCTCTAATGGCTATTCTTCTTCTCGCAGACCACGACAACGCTTCGCTGAAGGATTCGACCAACAAGGTGCTCACCGCCGCCACCCAGATCGGCGGCGACGTGCATGTGCTGGTTGCCGGCCAGAATGCCAAGCCCGCAGCCGAGGCAGCCGCCAAGCTGAACGGCGTCGCCAAGGTGCTGCTGGCCGACAACGAAGCCTATGCTCACGATCTCGCCGAGCCGCTGGCCGCGCTGATCGTCAAGCTGGCCCCGGCCTATGACGTCATCATCGCTGCCGCCACCACGCGGTCGAAGAACACCATGCCGCGCGTCGCAGCACTGCTCGACGTGATGCAGGTTTCGGAGATCACCAAGGTCGTCGCGCCCGACACGTTCGAGCGTCCGATCTATGCCGGCAACGCGATCCAGACCGTGAAGTCGAAGGACGCCAAGAAGGTCATCACCGTCCGCACCTCCACCTTCGCCGCAGCCGGCGATGGCGGCAGCGCGTCGGTCGAGGACACCGCGGCGGCCGAGAATCCCGGCCTGTCGACCTTCGTCAGCGAGGACATGGCGAAGAGCGATCGTCCGGAACTGACCTCGGCGAAAATCATCGTCTCCGGTGGCCGCGCCATGCAGAGCCGCGAGAACTTCACCAAGTATATCGAGCCGCTCGCCGACAAGCTCGGTGCCGGCGTCGGCGCCTCGCGCGCCGCGGTGGATGCCGGCTATGCGCCGAACGACTGGCAGGTCGGCCAGACCGGCAAGGTGGTTGCTCCGGAGCTCTATGTCGCCATCGGCATTTCCGGCGCCATCCAGCATCTCGCCGGCATGAAGGACAGC
This sequence comes from Pseudomonadota bacterium, assembly GCA_023449855.1. Lineage (GTDB taxonomy): Bacteria > Pseudomonadota > Alphaproteobacteria > Rhizobiales > Xanthobacteraceae > Tardiphaga. The sequence continues at coordinate 3,576 of JAEXHR010000290.1, forward strand.
AAGGTGATCGTCGCGATCAACAAGGATGAAGACGCGCCGATCTTCCAGGTCGCCGATTACGGCCTGGTTGCCGACCTCTACCAGGCGGTGCCGGAACTGACCGAAGCACTCGGCAAGTAAGCCGGTAGCTCGCGCCGAACTGTCGTCACCCGGTCAAGCCGGGCGACGACAGTTGAGATTGGGCGCATCGGAGTTTGATGCCACACGGCCACACAAATTAACGACATCGGCCGGGGCACCTGACTCCGGCCGGTTTTTTGTGGCATGATGGGCGCTTCGCTGCGGCAGGCGCCGTCTGCGAGTTTTGTGAAACAGATACAAGATGGCGGTTATGATCAAGAAAGTCGGCGTGATCGGCTCGGGCCAGATGGGCAACGGCATCGCACATGTCGCGGCCCTGGGTGGCTTCGATGTGGTGCTGAACGACGTCTCGGCAGACCGCCTGAAGTCGGCCATGGCCACCATCACCGGCAACCTGACCCGTCAGGTGTCGAAGAAGATCATCTCCGAAGATGCCAAGAAATCGGCGCTCGATCGCATTTCGCTGGTGGACACGCTGGACGAACTCGGCAGCTGCGATCTGGTGATCGAATCCGCGGTGGAGAAGGAAGAGACCAAGCGCAAGATCTTCCACGATCTCTGCGCGGTGCTGAAGCCGGAGACCATCGTCGCTTCCAACACTTCGTCGATCTCGATCACGCGCCTTGCGGCCTCCACCGATCGCCCGGAAAAGTTCATCGGCATTCACTTTATGAATCCGGTGCCGGTCATGGAGCTGGTCGAGCTGATCCGCGGCATCGCCACCGACGATGCGACCTTCGAAGCCTCGAAGGAATTCGTCACCAAGCTCGGCAAACAGATCGCCGTCTCCGAGGATTTCCCGGCCTTCATCGTCAATCGCATCCTGCTGCCGATGATCAACGAGGCGATCTACACGCTGTATGAAGGCGTCGGCAATGTCGAAGCCATCGACATGGCGATGAAGCTCGGCGCGCATCATCCGATGGGCCCGCTCGAACTGGCCGACTTCATCGGCCTCGATACGTGTCTGTCGATCATGCAGGTGCTGCATGAGGGCCTCGCGGACTCCAAGTATCGTCCGTGCCCGCTGCTGGTGAAGTATGTCGAGGCCGGCTGGCTCGGCCGCAAGACCCAGCGCGGTTTCTACGACTATCGCGGCGAGAAGCCGGTGCCGACAAGGTAAGTGGGGTGCCGTAGGGCGGATTAGCGCAGCGTAATCCGCCTCGGTCTTCGCCACATGAACTCGGCCGGCGGATTACGCCTTCGGCTAATCCGCCCTACGGGTCCCGTCCCGTCGCAATCCGCGCACGTCCCGGGATCATTCCGATCGCGCGCAAAATTCCTTGAGCAGTTTGCGTCCGGCGCGGCTGATCGGAAACAGCGTCGTATCGTCCAGGCTGATGCCGCCGCGTCCGATCCTGCTCGTTTCCAGCGCCACGTCCTTCGCGACCCAGTGCGAACGATGGATACGCACCCCGGTCTCCGGACCGAGGGCGCCGACGGCGCATGAGAGATTCATCAGGATCAAGGCCTGCCCGCGGTCGGTGTGGACGCGCACATAATGGTCTTCCGCGCTCAAGGCCAGGATCTTGGCCTGTCGCTGCGCCAGAGGCAGTTTGGTCCGGAAATCCCTGGCCGCATCGTCCGGCTGTTGCGGTGAGATATCCCCGATGGCCCGTTCGATGACCGGCTCCGTGCGCGGGAGCAGTATCCAGCGCGCTGCCGCGATGATGAGGTTGATGAGCAGGACCTGTCCCGTCAGCTCGGCAAGTGTCACATAGTGCAGGCTGCGCGGCGCAAGGATGGCGAGCGATTGCTGCACCAGCAGCCCGCCTGCGGGAGCGATCGCCACGGCGACGGCAATCGAAGCCCAGAACGGCAGCGCGCCGGCGAACACATATCGACGAAGCGATACCGACAGGCCAAACGCCAGAGCGCCGATCGCAAGCGAGGTTGCGAGGAAATGCAGCAGGCGAATCGGCAGTCCCATCGCGACGTATGAGCCGAATGCGCCGACCACAGCCAGGGCCGTGGCCATTGCCAGGGGCAGCATCCAAAGCAGCCGTCGCGGCCATGTTGCGGCGGTGTCGGGCTGGATGGAGTCGAAGACGGTCATTGGCGAATAATCCGTACCGTTCGCGAAACGGAGATAGTCCCCGTATCGGCCATCATTGTAGCAGCCTCGATATCCATTTTTCGAGGTGCCTCCATGCGATTGCAGTTCTCTTCCTGTCTCCGTCTGACCGGCCGGCTCGGTCACGGGCTGATCGTCGCGTCATGCCTGCTGATGTCGCACCCCGCCGGGGCCGCTGACGCGGGGTGGCGGCAATATGTCGTGCCGGCCTCGAAATTGAGCTCCGAGCCGATCAAGGTCGCGCTGTTTTATCCGACCCAGGCGTCCGCCACCAAGATCGCCATGGGCCCGTTCACGGTGACCGCCGCGATCGGCGCGCCGCCGGACGCGCGCGTCAAGGGTCTGATCATCCTCAGCCATGGAACCGGGGGATCCGAGCTCGGGCACGCCAGTCTGGCGGAGGCTCTGGCCCGCAGCGGATATCTGGTCGCCGCGCTGCGCCATCCCGGTGACAACTATGCCGACCATTCCGTCTGGCAGCGTGGGCCCGGCGCTTTCTTTACGGAACGGCCGCGGCAGGCGTCTGCGGTCATCGATGCCCTGCTCGGCGATCCCGACTGGAAGGACCGGATCGCCACCGACGCAAAGGGCCCGCGGATCGGCGTCCTTGGCCACTCCGCCGGAGGTTTCACGGCGATCGCGCTGGCGGGCGGCCAGTCCGACCTGTCGCGCATCGGGGCGCATTGCAGGACGGAGAGCGCGGAAGACCCGCTGTTCTGCGGCATGAGCCAGAGCAACCAGCCCGTGCCGGCAACGTCGCTGATCCCGCCCGCCGCCGACAAGCGGGTTCGCGCCGTCGTCGCGATGGCGCCGATGGGCGTCGTCTTCACCGCGTCCTCGCTGGCGACGATCGAGATCCCGACATGGATCTACGCCGCTGCGAATGATCGCTGGCTGGTGCCGCGTTTCCATGCCGAATGGATCGCAAGGAATGTGCCGGGCGCCCGGTTCAACGCCGTCGCCAATGCATGGCATTTCGCGTTCATGGACCGCCCGGCCCAACCGATTCCGACCCTCGATGGCGATGCCGCGGCGGACCCCGCCGGCTTCGATCGCGGCGCGTTCCTGGCGAAGCTGGCGGGTGAACTGCCCGGCTTCTTCGACACTGCATTCGGAGCGGGTCCATGAGCGACGTCTAGGTGGTCGCCAACGTAAAGCCCTCATCCACCCAGCCCGTGATGCCGCCGGCCATGATCTTGACCGGCAGCCCCAGCTCGGCGAGCCGCAGCGCGCCGCGGGCGGCCCCGTTGCAATGCGGACCGGCGCAATAGGTCACGAAGATCGTCCCGTCCGGCCATTCGCTCATCTTCGAGCGCACGATCTTGCCGTGCGGCAGGTTGATCGCCCCCGGCACATGGCCGCGGGCGAACAGCGCCGGGCCGCGCACGTCAAGCAGCACGAAATCGGCGCCCTTCTCCAGGGCGTCGTGAACATCCCAGCAATCGGTCTCGAAGGCGAATTCGGCTGCGAAATGCTCGCGGGCGAGGGCGCTCGGGGCAGGCGGCACGGCAGTGACGGCGGTGGGCATGGCGGTCTCCTGTCCGCTTCTGATGCGTGGCGCCGGCAGCTATTGCATCACGAGCCGGAGCAGCCGGATCGTCGGCGCCACCATGCCGATGATGGCCGCCATGCCCATGGCGAGTCCACACAGATGTGCGGCCAATGCATCCTGCGGCGCGATCATGTCACATATTGCGCGACGCCATGGCCGAACGACCAGTTCTCCGGCAGCACCTCGACGAGATTGATGAACACGTCCTCCGGCCGCAGGCCGGGTTTTTCGGTAAGCTTCTCGACGATCCGCTTGTAGAGCGCCTGCTTCTGTTCGCGCGAGCGGGTGTTGCTGACGGTGGCCTGAATGATCACCAGTGCGTCGCTGCGCTGGATGTTCATGTAAGTGGGGTCGTAGATGAAGTCGCCGTCGCCATGTTCGTGGATGGTGACGAAGCGGTCGTTCTCCGGAACGTTGAAGGTCTCGCGCAGCGCCTCATAGACGCCGTCGGCGATGGCGGCGCGGTGGGTCTGCGAGGTGCCCTTCTTCAGCGAAATGCGGATCAGCGGCATGGCGGTCTCCTGTCGATCAATTCCGATGCAACAGATGTAGCGCCGCATTGATCATTGGAAAACGATATGAAATAATATTTCAATGATGAGGATTTGAAATGTATCGCCGATGAAAGCGCTCGATATCGAGGCCGTGCAGGCCTTCGTTCTGGTGGCGGACCTGACCAGCTTCACCCGCGCCGCCGAGGCGATGGGCAGCACCCAGTCGGCCATCAGTCTGAAGATCAAGCGACTGGAAAGCGGCCTCGGCAAGCGCCTGCTGGAGCGCACGCCGCGGCTGGTGCGGTTGTCGGCGGAGGGGGCCGCCTTTCTCGGTTCGGCGCGAAATCTCGTGGCCGCGCATCAGTCGGCTATGGGCGCATTCGCGGCGGAGCGGCGACGGCTTGTGGTGGGTATTAGCCATCATCTGGTAGGCCCCGATCTGGCTGACGTCCTGAAGCGCATGAACGCTACCGATCCGTCTTTGGTGATCGAATTGCGCATCGAGACGTCGCGGGTGCTGCTGTCGGCCTATGACGCCGGCGAGCTCGATGCGGCGATTGTGCTTCGTATCGACAAGCGCCGTGGCGACGGCGAGGTCCTGATGGAAGAGCCGTTCGGCTGGATGGGCACGCCGGATTTTCGCCACACGCCCGGAGAGCCGCTGCGGCTGGCCGCGCAGTCCGCGCCATGTTCGGTGCGGTCGGCGGCGATAGCGGCGCTGGATGGCGCCGGCATTCCATGGACCGAGGCTTTTGTCGGTGGCGGCGTCGCGACCATCGGGGCAGCGATCTCGGCCGGTCTCGCGGTCGGTGCTCTGATCCGTCGTGTCGCCCCCGCCGGCAGCATCGACCTCGGCCCGCGGCTCGGCCTGCCGAAACTGCAGGATGCCGAGACCATGCTGCATTCGCAGCTGACGGACGTCCGGGCTCGCGGCGCCCTACGGACACTCGGCGCCGCGTTCCGGGCCGGGGCGAAACCGTAGGGCGGATTAGCGTAGCGTAATCCGCCGGCCG
>JAEXHR010000270.1 GCA_023449855.1 Pseudomonadota bacterium
TAGGGCGGATTAGCGAAGCTTAATCCGCCGGCCGAGTTCATGGCTGAAACTCCGCGGCGGATTACGGCTTCGCCTAATCCGCCCTACGCTCCAAAAAGATCCGGTTTCACCCCATTTTCGGGTCCAAAACCGTGCTCCAGAGCGCCGTATCGGCCCGATCCCTGAGCGTTACGGTCATCTGGCCGGTCGCCCCCTCGATCCGGACATGGCCGAAGAACTGCATACCGGCCGAGGGCGGCAGGTTCTGGTTACCGGGGCCGGGGGCCTTCACATAGCGGACCTCGGGGCCGAAGGTATTGTCCATCCCGCCCGGACCGAAGGTTCCGGCATGGAACGGGCCGGAGACGAATTCCCAGAACGGCTCGAAATCCTGAAACTGGGCCTTGTCCGGATTGTAGTAATGCGCCGCCGTGTAATGCACGTCGGCGGTGAACCACACCGTGTTGCGGATGCCCGCCGTCTTGATGAAGCGGAGCAGATCCGCAATTTCCAGCTCCCGGCCGCGCGGCGGGCCGTCGCCCTGGGCAATGGCCTCGGAGCCTGCTTTCGCCGCGGCATCGTCATAGACGATGATGCCGATCGGCATGTCGGATGCGATCACCTTCCAGGTCGCCCGCGATTCCATCAGCGCACGCTTCAGCCAGGCCATCTGCTCCGGGCCGATGAAATGCGCGTCGGGACCGTAGGTCTCCTGCAGGTTCGGCCCATTCGGGCCGCGATAGCTGCGCTCGTCCAGCATGAAGACGTCGAGATGCGGGCCGTAATTGAGCACGCGATAGACCCGGCCGGGCTCGGCGATACTCGGCCGCACCGGATACATCTCATGGAAAGCCCGCGCGCCGCGCGCGGCCAGCACCATGATGTCGCGCTCCTTATAGGCCGCGGGGAGCTGCTTGGAGAGCGACCAGTTGTTGGTGACCTCGTGATCGTCCCACTGGCCGAAGACGGGAATCTGCGCATTGAAAGCGCGGACGTTTTCGTCGAGCAGATTGTATTTATGCGCCGCACGGAATTCGTCGAGCGTCTCGGCGACTTTCTCTTTCTCCGGCACCAGCACGGTGTTCTTCCACAGCTTGCCATCCGGCAGCGTCACCTCGCGCTTCATCGGGCCATCGGCATAGATGGTGTCGCCGGAATGGATCAGGAAATCGGGATTGTGCTTGCGCATGGTGGCGAAGGTAACCATGCCGCCGTCATCGGCATTGATGCCCCAGCCCTGCCCCGCGACATCGCCGCCCCAGACGAAGGAGACATCGCGCCTGTCCGCCGGCGCAGTGCGGAAGCGGCCGGTGACCGGCTCGCCGGCCACGCTTGTATGCGCGAGATCGCGAAACCGAACGCGATAGAAAATCTCCTGCCCCGCCGGCAAATTTTCCAGCAGCATTTTCGCGGTGAAATCGCTTTCCGGCAACACGCTCACCGGCGGCAGCGCGCGGGCATTCCTGAAGCTCTCGGTGGTGGCGACTTCAACCATCATCTGCGCCGGCCGATCCGCCCGCGACCAGATCATGCCGCTGTCGAAACCGATATCGCCGGACTGCACGCCATGGCTCACCGCAGGCCGATCCGCCGCGCGGCTGAGAGCCGGCATCGCCAGCAGGCCGGCGCCTGCGGCGGCAGTGGAGAGAAAGCGACGGCGAGAGATGCGGATGGCCATTTTGCTCTCCTGAGGTCGGCGATGGGGATGCAATGGCTGTAAGCGTCACGCACGACGCCTCTGTGACGCGCTACCGCACCGATCCAGCGCAACCTTTCAGAGAAAATTTTGACTTTTCATCTCGACATCGCCGCGCCTTTTGCCTCAAATAGTACCGTAAATGCTCTCCGATCCGTGTCGAGGCTGAACGCGATGAGCAAAAACTCCGGCAACGAGAAGATCAAGCTGCTTGCCAACTGGATGAATGCCGCATCCGTGACTGTACTTGGCGCAGGCGGGCTTCTCCCATTGTTATCGGTCTATGCCGGCGTGGGCACGCCGATGCGTGAACCGGCATTCGCCTGGCAGCTCCTGATCATTTGCTCGCTGATTGCTGCCGTCCTACATTGGGGAGGTTCGCTTTACCTCGGGAGAATGTCCGATGACTGACCTCCTTGCGGTTGCTATTTGGCCAATAGCGATGGGTGCCTTTGCCGTGTTGTTCAGCCTGTTCATGTATTGGCAGATCACCCGACAACATCCCATCGAGCCGGAAACGCGCGAAAAGCACTCGCGAACTATGGCCGAATAGCGGCATTGACTTGCTTCGACATCGCCCGCTAACGTAGCCGTGACGGTTCCTTTCGAGGACCAAAAGGGAATGCGGTGAGGCCCGCGCAATTTGTTGCGCGAACCGATTCCGCGGCTGCCCCCGCAACTGTAAGCGGCGAGCCTTCGCCACACGCCACTGGACTGCTCAGGTCTGGGAAGGCGGCGCAAGGCACTGACCCGCGAGCCAGGAGACCTGCCGTCAGTCGTGGTCACACGCGAGCACATTGGGCGGGGTGTCCTGGTGGAAGTCAAACCGCGCAACACAAATGCGGGGCGGCTTGGTTTGCGGTGACGTGCCACGTTATCGCGAGTCCTTTTGATGACCTCCGCTCTCTCTCCCGTATCGAAGCGCCATCGCTTCCTCCTCTCTGTTGCTCTGTCATGCTTGGCTCTGCCGACTGAGGGCTGGTCGCAAGACGCCCGTCCGAGCCGGACGCTCGATCCCGTCGTCGTGCAGCCATCGGCTGCGCCGCAACGCACACGACGCGCGACCAGCGGCAACGCCGCGCGCAATGCGCGCTCACGCCAGCAGCGCAATGTCGCCGCAACGACGGCTCCACCCGTTGCCACGCCGACCGGTCCGGTCTTCGCCGCACCGACGCTCAATCTCACCGGGACCACCTCCACCGGCAGCCGCCTCGGCCTGACCCGGTTGCAGACGCCGGCAAGCATCGACGTCATCTCCGCGCAAACCATGTCGGAACGCGGCCAGCAGAACGTGCTCGACGCGGTGACGCAGAATGCCGTCGGCGTCACCGCGGCGCCGGCGCCCGGCAATGGCGGCGTTTCCTTCAATACGCGCGGCTTCACCGGTCTCGCTTCCGTCATGACCATCTATGACGGCACGCAGCTCTATATCGGCAACGGCACGGTCACGTTCCCCTATGACACCTGGTCGGCACAGAGCATCGAGGTGCTGCGCGGCCCGGCTTCGGTGTTGTATGGCGCCGGCGCCGTCGGAGGCGCGATCAATGTCGTTTCCAAACTGCCTACCTGGGTGCCGTTCAATCAGGCGGAAATCTCCCTCGACAGCAACATGACACGCCGCATCGCCGTGGATAGCGGCGGTCCCGTGAGCAAGGACGTAGCCTATCGCATCACCGCCACCGGCAACATGTCGGACGGCTGGGTCGATCGCGGCAACAGCAACAATGTGGCGCTGCATGCCGCCGTGCAGATCAAACAAAACGAAGACATCACCTGGACGCTGACCTCGGACTACGCCCGGCAGGAGCCGCAGCGCTATTTCGGGACGCCGTTGATCAATCGCCAGCTCAATGAAGCGATCCGCTTCACCAACTACAATTTCAGCGACGGCGTAATCCGTTACGAAGACAGCTTCTCCCAGGTGAAGACCGAGTGGCAGGTCGCCGACGGCATCAAGCTCCGCAACACGCTCTATTATCTCACCACCGAGCGGCATTGGCGAAACGCTGAGACATTCACCTACAACAATGCGACCGGTCTCGTCGATCGCGGCAGCTATACCGAGATTCTGCACCACCAGCAGCAGATCGGCGACCGCATGGACGCAACCTTCCGCGGCCACGTCCTCGGCATGACCAACGAATTCGTCGCCGGCTTCGACGTCAACTACATCAAGTTCAGCCGCGACAACAATTTCTCCTTCGGCGGCACGCAGGGCAGCTCGTCGGTCAACCTGTTCAATCCGGTCCCCGGCAATTACAGCAGCTTGACTCCGGTGCTGACCGACTACAGCAGCATTACCAATCAATATGCTGTCTTCGCCGAGAACCGGCTGTCGGTCACCGAGCAACTGACCCTGATCGGCGGCATTCGGCAGGACGAGCCGACTGTCAGCCGCACCGACCTCGTGAATCCCGCCAACAGTTTCGACAAGTCGTTCTCATCGACCACATGGCGCGTCGGTGCGGTCTATACGCCCGTGAAGGATCTTGCCTTCTACGCGCAGTATTCGACCGCTGTGGACCCAGTTGGCGGCATCTTGTCGCTCACCGCGCCCAACAAGGATTTCACGCTCGCGACCGGCAAACAGATCGAGGCGGGTGTGAAGCAATCGTTCTGGGGCGGTCGCGGCGAGTGGACGCTCGCCGGCTACGAGATCGTGAAGAATAATCTTCTCGCACGCGATTCAATCGACCCGAGAATCACCGTCCAGGTCGGCCAGCAGTCGTCGCGCGGCATCGAGGCTTCGGTGGGCTTCGTGCTCGACCATGGCTGGCGGATCGACGCCAATACAACGTTCCTGCAGGCGAAATATGACGACTTCGTACAATCGGTCGGCGGCTTGCCGGTCAACTATGCCGGCAACGTTCCTGTGAATGTGCCGCAAAATGTCTCGAACATCTGGGCGACCTGGGCTTTCGCTGCGAATTGGTCGGCCAATGCCGGCGTGCAAATCGTCGGCAAGCGCTATGCCGATAACACCAATACGCTGGAAATGCCGGCCTATACCATCGTCAATGCCGGCGTGCAGTGGAAACCGGACCTCAACACCACGGTGTCGTTCCGCGTCTACAACCTGTTCGACACGGTCTATGCGACCTCCGGCAACACCACCCAATGGCTGCTCGGCATGCCGCGCACGGCGCAGCTTGCGGTGAACGTGAAGTTCTGATCGCCGCTCGAAGTGTCCCCTCTCCCGTTCTTACGGGGGAGGGTCAGGGTGGGGGTGCCCCACGTGACGTCAGAGTTTGTGGCGCCCCCACCCCGGCCCTCCCCCGCAAGCGGAGGAGGGAGAAAAAGAAAGAGCCTGCTTCAATGGCCTTCAGACTCAAACGAAAACTCCGGCAGTGGCTTTATCTCACCCACCGCTGGATCGGCATCGTCACCTGCCTGTTCTTCGCCATGTGGTTCATCTCGGGCGTGGTGATGATGTATGTCGCGTTCCCCGGCCTTTCCGACAAGGAGAGGCTGGCGGCGCTGCCCGACATCGTGTGGGAGAAAGCAAGACTTTCTCCCGACGATGCGATGAAAGCCGCAGGCAGCACGCGCTATCCGCGCGAGTTGCGATTGACGATGCTGGCTGATGAGCCGGTGTATCTGATCAACGACTGGCGCAACAAACGTCAAACCATCTCCGCTGTCGATGGCCGTACCATTGGTGATGTTTCCGAGCAGCAAGCTCTCGCAATTGCTTCACACCATCCCGCAAATAAATCTGCTCGCCTCGAAGAAATGATCGACCGCGATCAATGGAGCGTCGTCGCCCGCTACGATCCGCTGCGGCCGTTCTATCTGATCGATCTCGGCGACGATGCCGGTACAAAACTCTATGTTTCCTCCCGCTCCGGTGAAATCGCACTCGATACCAATCGCACAGAACGTGTGTGGAACTGGCTCGGCTCGATCCCGCACTGGATCTATCCGACCATTCTTCGCAAGGACCAGCCGCTGTGGCGGCAGGTGATCCTGTGGTCATCCGGCACCTGCCTCGTCGTCGGCATCACCGGAATCTGGATCGGCATTCTCCGCATCCGCCTGAAGCAGCGTTATACCAGCGGGAATATAACGCCCTATCGCGGCTGGATGGCCTGGCATCACGTCACCGGACTAATCGGCGGGGCGTTCATCCTGACCTGGATGTTTTCCGGCTGGCTCTCGGTCAATCCCGGCCAGTATTTCACCGACCGCAACACCGGTCGCGAGATGCTGCAGCGCTATGGCGGCCATGACGCAGCAACGATCGCAGCAAAATTGCCTGCGGCGCAATCCGGGGCGGTGGAGGCCCGCTTCGTCTGGCTCGATGGCAGCCCGCTGATGATTACGAAATCTCGTAGTGGCGCGCAAAGCGTGATGGATGCGGTGACCGGGACTGCCTCTGTATTGCCGCAAGACCGCCTCTGGACTGCCGCAGCAAAACTGCTCCCAAGCGCGCAAATGACCGCGAAAATCGAGCTGGAAGACTACGATTCCTACTGGTACGCGCACCACCGCGAGCGCGAATTGCCGGTGCTGCGCGCGATCTTCGATGACGAGGCGCAGACCTGGATTCACATCAGCCCGATCACCGGCGACATCCTCGGCCAGGTGGACGCGAGCCGCCGCAGCTATCGCTGGTGGTTCAATGCCCTGCACAGTTTCGACTTCCAGCTGCTGCTGAAATATCGCCCGGCCTGGGACATCGTGGTGATCGCGCTGTCGATCCTCGGCACCATCGTCTCGGTGAGCGGCGTCGTGGTGGGGTGGCGTTATTTGAAACGCTAGACCGCCAGCGGTCGCGGTAATTGCCGCGCCGGCTCCGGCGGCGACATGCCGATCAACGCCTTGCGATCGGCGACAGCATTGTGGAATTGTTCGAGCGCGATGTTGAAGGCCGTCAGCGTGCCCTCCTGAATCGCGCCGTGCTCGTAGCATGTGAGCGTGTCGCGCAGGATGCCATCGGCTTCCGCCTGCATGCTGTCGAGCTCTTCCAGTGAATCGCTCTTGCGAGCGAGCGCGATCATGTCCAGCAGGCGATCGCGCTGCGAGACATTCACGTTGCGCTCGTCCTTGCGCAGATAGCTCGCGAACCACGCACCGGCCGACCCCATGGCGGACAGGCCCATCAGGCTCCACCAGATGTAGTCGCTGTAGCGGTCGAGGAAGGTCTTTTCCTCACCGTCCACATAGGCCGCAGCGCCGGGATGCGCGGGAATCACCGCATCCTTGTCGGTGTCGGGCGTCTCGATCTTCGCGGCGAGCGGGAAGTCGTTGATGATCTGCTGGCGGATCGCAAACAACTGCCGCGTCAGCGCGGCGACCGTCACGTCCGAAAGCCCCTGCCGCGCAACAATGTGATGCGAGAAGCTGATGGTCTTCACATCGTCATCCGGCCGCGCCGGCGCTCCGCCGAAAGTGCCGGCGGGAATTTCCGAGGACTCGTAGACCGGATAGTTCTGCGCGATCGCATCCGCCGAATCGATGGCGAGGAAAGTCGGCGCACCACCATCGCGCGCCGAGGACTGGATCGCATCGCCGGTGATCTTGCTGTTCACGGGACCTGCGGCCAGGAAGGCATCGACCTTCTGATCCTTGATCGCATCGCCGACATCCGCCACCGAGAACTGCGTCACCGCCACCTTGGCAGGATCGACGCCATACTGGCGCAGGATGATATTGAGCAAGTTCACATTGGCCTGGGTCTTGCCGATCACGCCGATGCGCTTGCCGGCGAGATCGGCAATCTTGGTGATTTTCGCAGCCGCCTTCTTGCCGCGCACAGTGGTCTTCGCTCTTGGCGGCACCCACATGACCACGACATTCTTGCGCAGCACCGCCACCGCGCGCGCATTCTTCGGCACCGGCAGATCGCCGCGAATGACCGCGAGATCGGCTTTGCCGTCAGCCAGCGCCTGCGCGCTCGCGGTAGCACCGTCGGTGACCTGCGGGCGCAGACGCACCGAGCGATGATCGCGCGAGAAGGCCTGCACCAGTGCCTGCACGACCTTGACGTCGTCGCTATTCGCCGGCCCGACAGCAATGCGCAGCGGCACCGGCTTCATCGCGAAGTAGTAAGCACCGGCAACCGCGGCGACGATGGCGAGCGTGCCGGCCAGCGTGATCAATGTCATCTTGCGCCGGACCGAACGCGGCGACGGCAGCCCGACCGGTCCGACGACCTCGGGTCCATCCGCTATCGATCTCGAAAACAGGCGCTTCAAGTCCATTGTCACCAAAGTGGGTTGGAGCCACAGTCTAGCAAAGTTCCCGCGCGACCGTCCGTTCCGCCTCAAGCATGGTTACCGGAGTGCGTGGTTATCCAATTGATCGGTCTTGCCGCCTTAATTGTGGCGGGGATCCAGATTGTGTCACGGCGCGTTGGGATAAAGTTCAGGTGAAGCAGGAGGTTGCCATGATTGAGCGGCTATCGGCCGAGGGGCGCAAGGCGGCGCTGAGGGAGCTGCGCGGCTGGAACGACGTCGCGGATCGCGACGCCATTGCCCGCACATTTACCTTCAAGGATTTCAACGAAGCCTTCGGCTTCATGGCGCGGGTCGCGCTGGTGGCCGAAAAACGCGACCACCATCCGGAATGGCGGAACGTCTACAAGACCGTGGAGGTGGTGCTGGCGACCCATGACGCGGATGGCGTGACGCAGAAGGATATCGACCTGGCAAAGGCGATGGATGCGATCGCTGGGCAATTCGGCACCTGATCCTTGCCATTCGTTGCAGAGCGCGACCTCCGACACCATCTCAGGTGTGTATGACCTGGCACAGAGGAAACTTGCCGATGGCCACCGAACACAGCGTGGGATTTGAACCGGCCGACCGGCTGGCGCAGGACCGCGAGAGCGTTCGCAAGCAGTTCTGGCGCAAGCTGAAACGGCTCGCCGTGAAGCTCCCATTCATGGAAGATTTGCTCGCGGCCTATTACTGCGCCTTCGACCGGCAGACGCCCCGCCATGTGCAGGCGGCGCTGCTTGGCGCGCTCGCATATTTCATTCTGCCGTTCGATTTCGTGCCGGATGTGTTACCGATCCTCGGCTTCGGCGACGACGCCGCGATCCTCGCAACCGCGCTGCGGATGGTGGCGACGCATATCAATGAGGATCATCGCGAAGCCGCGCGGCGTGCAATCGCGCGGGGACTGGAAGAAGAGCCGACGACGTGAGGCCGTAGGATGGGTTGAGCGCAGGCACGAAAGCGCCGGAGCGATACCCATGCTGCACGTCGGCCTGGCGGGCTCCGCCGATGGGTATCGCTTCGCTCAACCCATCCTACGGTTTCCTCACGGATGCAGGATCACCTTGCCCATGGCCTGACGTCCGGCGAGCACCTTCATGGCTTCCGCGGTCTTCTCCAGCGGGAAGGTGCGGTCGACATGGGCCGAGATCTTGCCCTCGGCAGCCCAGTTCAGCAGCTTCTCCATGCTGGCGCGATACTTGTCCGGGTTCTGCCGCACCCACGCGCCCCAGAACACACCGCGGATATCGCAGCCTTTCAGCAGCGCGAGATTGAGTGGCATCTTCGGAATGTCGCCGGCCGCAAAGCCGATCACCATGAAGCGACCTTCCCATGCGATCGCGCGCAGCGCCGCCTCCGCAAATTTGCCGCCCACGGGATCGAAGATGATATCGACGCCCTTGCCGCCGGTGAGGTTCTTCAAACCGTCCTTGAGATCGTCCTTCGCATAATTGAGGACGAGTTCGGCACCGTGTTTCTTGGCGAATTCGAGCTTCTCGTCGGATGACGCACAGGCGATCACCTTGAGGCCGAGCAGCTTGCCGAGCTCGCATGCGGCAAGGCCGGTACCACCGGCCGCGCCGAGCACCGCAAGGGTTTCACCCGGCTTTGGCGAAGCCCGATCTTCCAGCGCATGCAGCGCCGTGCCGTAAATGACGATGACGCCAGCGGCACGATCGAAATCGAGGTTGTCCGGAATTTTGATCACCGACGTCGCGGCAACGGCAACCTTCTGCCGCGCACCGTTGTGGCCGATGGAGGCAACGACGCGGTCACCCACTTTCACCGATGTGACGCCGGGCCCGATGCTCTCGATGACACCCGCGACTTCCGCGGCCGGCGAGAACGGGAATGGCGGCTTGATCTGATACTTGCCCTGGATCATCAGGATGTCGAAGAAGTTCAACGCCGCCGCCTTGATGGCGATGATGACCTGGCCCTCGCCAGCGACGGGATCTTCCACATCGGCAAAAACGAGATCGTCGGGTTCGCAATATTGCGAGCAGAGAATGGCTTTCATCGGATCATCTGACCTTCATCGTGACAGTTGAGGAAGTTGTGAAGGATTTACGCGATAGTCGCAACCGTCATTGCGCGGAACGCAGCGACGGTGAAGGGCCGCGATATTCCGCCATGTGGCGCGCGCCTTTTCAAACAAGCGCATTCCGTCTATTGGCAGATGACCATGGCGCGCGTGATTCCAGGCCATCTTCCAGTCACAAAGATAGAGGATCGACACCTGATGTCCGTGCGGCGAATCCTGACTGTTACTTTGATGAGTGGTGCGATGATCGGCATGGCCGGCCATGCCCAGGCGCAATCCACGAAAGGCAAGGCCGCTCCCGCCAAGCAGGCGCCCGCGCCAGCCGGAGCAGGCGGGGCAGAGCCGACACTGCTCGGCCAGTTCGGGCCATGGGGCGCCTACACCGCAGCGCCGGGCGGCAAGAAGGTCTGCTTCGCGCTGGCGAAGCCATCGTCGTCCAAGACCAATCCCGCCAACCGCCCGCGCGATCCCGCTTACGCCTTCATCTCGACGCGTCCGGCCGAGAAGGTCAGCAACGAAGTCTCGATCATGATCGGTTATCAGCTGAAGCCGGGCTATGAATCGACCCTCGATGTCGGCGGCGCCAAGTTTGCGATGTATACTCAGGGCGACGGACTCTGGATCAAGAACGCCGCAGAGGAAGAACGTCTGGTCGAGGCGCTGCGCAAGGCCGGTGACGTGACCGTGAAAGGTGTCTCGGCCAAGGGCACCGAGACGACGGATGTGTTCTCGCTGAAGGGCCTGGCCCAGGCGCTGGACAAGATCGCGCAGGATTGCAGACGGTAAGAACGTAGCCCGGATGGAGCACAGCGTAATCCGGGGACCGGCGACATGCTGAGGCTTTGAATCCCGGATTGCGCTGCGCTCCATCCGGGCTACGCAACTACAGCTCCGCGTTAATATTGCCGCATTTGGCGGCTTTCCATCCGGGCGCGAAAGGCCTATTTGAGGCTCAACTCCCGCGACATCATAGATCGAACGCCATGACCCCCGCTTCTGCCGAGGCTGCCGCTGCCGTTGAGACCGTCCACTCGCTCCCTTTGGAGAAAGTGGCGACGGAAACCTATGTGCCGCTGGCAAAGCCATCGCTGATCGGCCTGTCCCGGGCCCAGATCGCCGAAAAGCTTGGTTCCATCGGGGTGAAGCCGGCGCAACAGAAGATGCGCAGCCAGCAGATCTGGCACTGGCTGTATTATCGCGGGGCCCAGAGTTTTGCGGAAATGTCTAGCATTTCCAAAGACATGCGCACAGAGCTGGAGCAGCACTTCACGGTCGACCGGCCGGAAGTGGCGGTCGAGCAGATTTCCAATGACGGCACACGCAAATGGCTGCTGAAGCTGCCCTCGGGAACCCATGGCGAGCGCGCCCATGAGGTCGAGTGCGTCTATATCCCGGAAACCGACCGCGGCACGCTGTGCGTCTCCTCGCAGGTCGGCTGCACGCTGAACTGCTCGTTCTGCCATACGGGAACCCAGCGGCTGGTGCGCAACCTGACGCCGGGCGAGATCGTCGGCCAGATCATGGTGGCGCGCGACCGGCTGAACGACTGGGCCGACCGCGACCAGCCGGGCACGAACCGCCGCATCACCAATATCGTGATGATGGGCATGGGCGAGCCGCTGTACAATTTCGAGGCCGTGCGCGATGCGCTGCTGATCGTCTCGGACAACGAGGGCATCGGCATCTCCCGCCGGCGCATCACGCTGTCCACCTCGGGCGTGGTGCCGAACATCGCACGCACCGGCGACGAGATCGGCGTGATGCTTGCCATCTCGCTGCACGCGGTGCGCGACGAACTGCGCAACGAGCTGGTGCCGCTGAACAAGAAGTATCCGCTGAAGGAGTTGCTGCAGGCGTGCCGCGACTATCCCGGCGCCTCCAATGCGCGGCGCATCACCTTCGAATATGTGATGCTCAAGGGCGTCAACGACTCGCTCGAGGATGCGAAGCTGCTGGTGAAGCTGCTCAAGGGCATTCACGCCAAGATCAACCTGATCCCGTTCAATCCGTGGCCAGGCACGCGTTACGAATGTTCGGACTGGGCGCAGATCGAAAAATTCTCCGAATACATCTTCAACGCCGGCTATTCCTCGCCCGTGCGCACCCCGCGCGGCCGCGACATTCTTGCAGCCTGCGGGCAGCTGAAGTCGGAGACGGAAAAACTGAGCGCCCGCGAGCGCCAGGCGCTGCGTGCCATGGCGATGACGGATTGATGCTTCGCCGTCCTGTAGCCCGGATGGAGCGAAGCGCAATCCGGGGACCGGCGAGATGCCGAGGCTCTGATTCCTGGATTACGCTTCGCTCCATCCAGGCTACGCAGAAACGTCTTCCATGTCCCTGATCGGCCGCATCATCGTCATTCTCTTCGCGTTCTGCGCAGCCTGCCTCGTCGGCGGAACGATCGTAACCTTTGCGATCCTCTTTCCCGAGCTGAGCGCGATGGACACCGGAATCGTGAATCCCGATGCCATCAACATCCTGGTCGGCTTCGGCTTCATCTTCTTCTCGGGTTTCGCGCTGATCCCCGCTTTGATCGTCGTCGTCGTCACCGAGAGCTTCAACATCCGCAGCGTGCTGGCCTATGCGCTTGGCGGCGGCGTGGTCGGCCTCGCCTGCTATCTCGGCCTGATCCCCTATGACACCACGACCATGACATTCGACGGCATCGTGCGTCGTCACCTGGAAGTGATGACCGGCGCCGGCATCATTGCGGGCCTGATCTACTGGGCGATCGCCGGGCGCAATGCCGGGGCATGGCGGCAGAAGCGGCGGCTTCCGCCGCAGCCGGATGCCGCGGCAAAGTTATAGTCCTTTAACTTTCCTTCCTCCCCCGCCTCGGATAAACCGCCCGCCATGAACCGGACTGGCCTCCTCATCGCGCTCGTGCTGCTCGCGGCGATCCTCGTGACTTTCGGCGTCTGGCCCGAACTCGATCTCAAGCTCGCGGCGCTGCTCTACGACCCCGAAACCCGCAATTTTCCTGCCTCGGGCCTGCCCTATGCGCAGTTCGCGCGGAATGCCGCCATGTGGATCGCCTGGGCTTTCGTGGCGCCGTCGATCCTGGCGCTGATCGTCAAGCTGATCTGGCCGAACCGGCCACTGCTGGTGAAGGGTCGCACGCTGGCCTTTCTGGTCATCACCATGGTGATGTCCGCGGGCTTCCTCACCAATTTCACCTTCAAGAGCTTCTGGAGCCGGCCCCGCCCGGTGGCGGTGACCGAATTCGGCGGCCCCTGGCAGTTCAAGGCCTGGTGGGACCCGACCGGGCAATGCGTGCGCAACTGCTCGTTCTTCTCCGGCGAGGGCGCCACTGCGTTCTGGACATATGCCCCGGCCGCGCTGGCGCCGCCCAGCCTGCAGCCCGCAGCCTATGCGGTGGCAACGGTATTCGGCCTCGCCACGTCCGGCTGGCGGATGGCCTTCGGCGGCCACTTCTTCACCGACGTGACCATTGCCGGCCTCGCCTCCTTCCTGGTCATCTGGCTCGTTCACGGCTGGATTTACCGCTGGCCTCGGACCCGGATGACGGATGACGACGTCGATCGCTGGCTGACCAAAATCGCCTGGCCCGGCTATCGCTGGCGACTGCGCATGATCGGGCGGGAGCCGAAACCGAGCTTCGTGAACCGGATTACCGAACACCAGCACGATTGAAGCCGCGTTGACGCCCTTTGCCCCTCCGCGCTATCGCTGACCGCGAAAAATAGCCTCGATTGGACGCCCCATGACCACGATCTTGAAGAGCCTCCCCACCGGCAAGAATGTCGGCATCGCTTTCTCCGGCGGCCTCGACACGTCGGCGGCGCTGCTCTGGATGAAGCAGAAGGGCGCCAAGGTCTTCGCCTATACCGCCAATCTCGGCCAGCCCGACGAGGCCGACTACGACGAGATCCCGCGCAAAGCCATGGAGTTCGGTGCCGAGAAGGCCCGGCTGGTCGATTGCCGCGCCCAGCTCGTGCATGAGGGTATCGCCGCGATCCAGGCCGGTGCCTTCCACGTCTCCACCGGCGGCATCACCTATTTCAACACCACCCCGCTCGGCCGCGCCGTCACCGGCACCATGCTGGTCTCGGCCATGAAGGAAGACGGCGTCCATATCTGGGGCGACGGCTCGACCTACAAGGGCAACGACATCGAGCGCTTCTATCGCTACGGCCTGCTCACCAATCCGGACCTGAAGATCTACAAGCCCTGGCTCGACGACCAGTTCATCGACGAACTCGGCGGCCGTGCCGAAATGTCGGCCTTCATGACAGCGCACGGCTTCGCCTACAAGATGAGCGCGGAGAAGGCCTATTCCACCGATAGCAACCTGCTCGGCGCGACCCACGAGGCCAAGGATCTCGAACATCTCGACAGCGGCATCACCATCGTCAATCCAATCATGGGCGTGCCATTCTGGAAGGCCGACTGCGATGTGAAGGCAGAGCGCGTCACCGTGCGTTTCGAGGAAGGCCAGCCGGTCGCGCTGAACGGCCAGACCTTCGCTGATCCGGTCGCGTTGTTCTATGAGGCCAATGTCATCGGCGGCCGCCATGGCCTCGGCATGAGCGACCAGATCGAGAACCGCATCATCGAGGCGAAGAGCCGCGGCATCTATGAGGCGCCCGGCATGGCGCTGCTGCACATCGCCTATGAGCGCCTCGTCACCGGCATCCATAACGAAGACACCATCGAGCAGTATCGCATCAACGGCATGAAGCTCGGCCGGCTCCTCTATCAGGGCCGCTGGTTCGACTCGCAGGCCCTGATGCTGCGCGAGACGGCGCAGCGCTGGGTGGCCCGCGCCATCACCGGCGAGGTGACGCTGGAGCTGCGCCGCGGCAACGACTATTCGATCGCGAATACCGCGAGCCCGAACCTGACCTATGCACCGGAACGGCTGAGCATGGAGAAGGTCGAGGATGCGCCATTCACCCCGGCCGACCGCATCGGTCAGCTCACCATGCGGAATCTCGATATCACCGATACGCGCGCCAAGCTGAATATCTATGCCAAGTCGGGCCTGATCAGCGCAGGAGAAGGTGCGCCGATTCCGAAGCTCGGCAGCGACAAGAACTAAGCGGCAGTGACGCGCAGGATGGGGAAAGACCCATCCTGCATGGTCGCGCCGTTACGACATCCGCATCGATAGCTCGACATCGCCGCCGAATGGCACCGACAGGTAGCCATTCGCGGGATTGCGGACATATGCCAGATAATCGGGGCTGTAATCCGCATTGTCGGCGATGACGAAGGCGCCGGGCTTGAGACGGCTTTCCACCATCGACAACACGTCCGGATAGAGCGCCTTAGCGCCATCGAGCAGTAACAGATCGATTCGGTCCGGCAGATCCACCCGCAACGTCTGCAATGCATCCCCGGCACGAAATTCGACGAGATCGATCAGGCCGCCTTCAGCGAGATTCTGCCGCGCGATAGCGATCTTCGATGGCTCGAATTCGCTCGTGATCAGCTTGCCGCCGCCATTGTCGTTGAGCGCTGCCGCCATGTGCAGCGTCGAGATTCCGAATGACGTGCCGAATTCGACGATCGATCGGGCGCCCGTCGAACGCGCCAGCATATAGAGCAACGCGCCGGTCTCGCGCGACACGGCGAGCGGCACCTCCCTAAACCGGCTGTAGAGATCCAGATAGTCGGTCTTGCTCTGCATCATCCGCTCCCGGTCGTCCTCCGACAGATCGGCAACGGCCTGCCTAGTACGGGACCGCGCGGCATCTGCTTCGTCGAACAGACGCTCGAGAAGCGGCGCGACGGGATTCGTCGTGAGTGTGGTCATGATAGATCCTGCAAAAGCGCTTGATTGCGCCCTTCTGGAAATACGAATATTTATTCGCATTCGCTAATCGCATTGCGGAGGGCGTCAATGACGCGTCGAACAAGTCCTTCGATTCATTCGAGAAAACAGCCGCAACAGGCCCGTTCCGAGGAGCTGGTAAGCGCCATTCTCGAGGCTGCTGTTCAGGTTTTGGCGAAAGAAGGATTTCACAGGTTCACCACCGCGCGCGTGGCTGACAAAGCCGGCGTCAGCGTCGGATCGCTGTATCAATACTTCCCGAACAAGGCCTCGATCCTATTTCGCCTGCAGAGCGATGAATGGCAGGACACCAACGACATGCTCCGCGAGATTCTGGAGGATGAGAGCGAGACGCCATCGGCACGGCTGCGCAGACTGGTCCATGCTTTCATCAAGTCAGAATGCGACGAAGCGGATATTCGCCAGGCACTGGATGGCGCCGCGCCGCTCTATCGGGACGCTCCGGAGTCGCGCAAGGCGAAGACTGCAGGGCGACGCACAATGGCGACTTTCATCGCGCATGCACTGCCGACAACGACTGACGCAAAGAGATCGCTCATGGTCGATGTGATCACATCAACCTTGAGCGGCGTCGGCAAGGGCTTCTCCATGCGTCCACGAACCGCCGCGGAAATCACGGCATTCGCGGATGGGGTTGCCGATATGCTCTGCAGCTATCTTGAAAGCTCGGGACAGTGAGACCGTGTATCTGGCGGTGGCTGCATCGTGACCGCCGCGCGTCACCCACCAGTCATCCAATTGTCGTAATGAAAATGAGCGTCGCCGGCTCGGCACTCTAGGGGGAATCTTCGTCATGACGAAAACATTTATTGCGGCCGCTGGCGCACTTCTGCTGACCGGCACGTCGCTGGCCGCACAGGCCACTTATCCCGTCGATCGCGCCGAGATTCTCGCCGGCAGCAAATTCGATTTCAAAGTCGAACTCCCGGAAAAGATCGCGGAATCCGATATCAAGGTGACCGTCAACGGCGCCGATCAGACAGCCGTCTTCGGCAAGAACGCCGATTACATTGAGCGCGAGGACAACAAGGACCAGTCGGCGCTGTTGCTGCGCGACGTGACGCTGGACAAGCCGGGCTCCTACAAGATCGATGTCACCGCTGGTTCGCTCACCCGGTCGGTGACATGGAACGTGTACGACACCGGCACCCGCAAGGCGAAGAACGTCATCCTGTTCATCGGCGACGGCCTGTCGTTGTCGCATCGCGTTGCTGCGCGCATCCTGTCCAAGGGCATCAAGGAAGGCCGGAGCGGCGGCAAGCTCGCCATCGACGACATGCCGCATATGGCGCTGGTCGGCACCGCCGGTACCGACTCGATCATCACGGACTCGGCGAATTCGGCGAGCGCGTATACGACCGGCCACAAGAGCGCGACCAATGCGCTCGGCGTCTATGCGGACCGCACCGCCAATCCGTTCGACGACCCCAGGGTCGAGACCATGACGTCGCTGGTCAAGCGCAAGCTCGGTCTCGCCGTCGGCATCGTCACCAATACCGAGATCGAGGACGCGACGCCGGCCTCCATGGTCGCGCATACGCGCCGCCGTGCGGCCTATGACGAGATCGTGGCGCAGATGTTTGCGGCGAAGCCCGACGTGATCCTCGGCGGGGGCGCGGCGAATTTCCTGCCGCAAGCGGCGGAGACCTCGAAGCGCCGCGACGATGCGGACTACATCGCGAAGTTCAAGGAGGCCGGCTATCCCTTCGTGAAGACAGCCGGTGAACTCAAAGCCACCGCCGACAAAGCCGACACGACAAAACTGCTCGGCCTGTTCACGCCCGGCAATATGGACGGCGTACTCGACCGCAAATTCCTCAAAGGCGGCGGCGTGAAGAAGTATCCGGAGCAGCCGGATCTCACCGAACAGGTGCAGGCCGCGCTCGACGTGCTGTCGCGCAATGACAAGGGCTTCGTCCTGATGGTGGAGTCCGGCATGATCGACAAATATGCGCATCTGCTCGACATGGACCGCGCGGTCTATGACGTGATCATGCTCGACAACGCGGTGAAGCTTGCCAAGGAATGGGCGGCCAGGCGCGGGGACGACACGCTGATCCTCGTGGTGTCCGACCACAGCCATCCGAACAGCCTGGTCGGCACCGTGAATGACGACATGACGACCGAGACGAATCTGCCGCTGCGCGAGCGGATCGGCGTCTATGACAAAGCCGGTTTCCCGAATTATCCGGCGCCTGATGCGGAAGGTTATCCATCGCGCGTGGATGTGAGCCGGCGGCTGGCGATCATGTCGGCAAGCCTGCCGGACCACTACGAGACGCTGCGGCCGAAGCTGGATGGCCCGTTCGAGCCGACGCAGAAGGGCGAAGCGCCGAATACATTCACCGCGAATGAGAAATACAAGAACGCGCCGGGCGCCATGCTGCGCCTCGGCAATCTGCCGGCGATGATGAATGCCAGCGTGCATTCCGGCGAAGACGTGATTCTGACGGCCACGGGCCCGGGCAGCGAGCGCGTGAAAGGGCAGATGGACAATACGGAAGTTTTTCGCGTGATGGTGGATGCGCTAGGGTTAGGGGCGAAGTAGTTCGCACTTCATGGCCACATGAGGGAGGAACATCATCCGTTCCTAATTACCGCCCGATGGGCGAGTGCGTTCGATCTCTACACCTGCGACAAGTTGCAACAGGATATGAGGTGAACTCACTCGCCCCGGTCGTGACTCACGTGCTTAACCATTCAGGAGCACGCCATGAGCAGGTATCGCAGCGCGTTGCCGCAGCGTCACGGCGCTTTTCTCACCGATGGTGGCATGGAGACGTCGCTGATCTTCAACGACGGAGTTGAACTGCCACACTTTGCCTCCTTCGTCCTGCTTGGCTCGGCGACGGGGCGGGATCGACTGAAAGCCTATTACCGGCCCTATCTGGAGACTGCCCGAAAACAGGGCGCCGGCTTCGTGCTCGACAGTGCGACATGGCGCGCCAATTCCGATTGGGGCGACAAGCTTGGCTACGATGCTAGCGCGCTGCACGCCGCGAATGTGGCTGCGATCGACCTGTTGCAGGAGCTCCGCGACGAATGGGACGCCGCGGCCATACCTTGCGTCATCAGCGGAGCCATCGGCCCACGCGGTGATGGCTACAAAGCCGGCCGCATGAATGCGCGTGAAGCTGAAGATTATCACCGCACGCAGATCGCAAGCTTTGCCGGAACAGAGGCGGACATGGTCACCGCTTTCACCCTGTCAACGATCGACGAGGCCGTAGGCATCGCACGGGCTGCGCGATCGCTCGACATGCCCTGCGCAATCTCCTTCACAGTGGAGACCGACGGACGACTGGCCGATGGCACGCCACTGCGCGATGCGATCCAGGCGACCGATGCCGCAACTGAGTCATCGCCGGCCTACTACATGGTCAATTGCGCGCATCCGTCTCATTTCGATGGCGCGCTGGAAGCGAGTGAAGCCTGGGTGCAGCGTATCCACGGCATCCGCGCCAATGCATCCACGCTCAGCCATGCCGAACTGGACGAAGCTGAGAGCCTTGATGCGGGAGACCCCGACGATCTGGCGCAACGCTATCGCCGCCTCCGGCAGACATTCCCCGCGATCCGGATTCTGGGTGGCTGCTGCGGTACGGACCATCGGCATGTGGCCGCGATCGCAGCGGCCTGCCTGCCATTCTCCGCTGCCACGACATAAAAAAGGGCGGCCTTTCGGCCGCCCTTTTCACATTCACTCACGCGAGACTTACTCAGCAGCCGGAGCGGCTTCGCCTTCGGCCTTCTGCTTGGCCTCGAGGTCTTCACCGGTTTCCTGGTCGACGACCTTCATCGACAGACGCGTCTTGCCGCGATCGTCGAAGCCGAGCAGCTTGACCTTGACCTTGTCGCCTTCCTTGATGACGTCCGAGGTCTTCTGCACGCGGCCGGCGGCGAGCTGGCTGATGTGCACCAGACCATCCTTGGCGCCGAAGAAGTTCACGAATGCGCCGAACTCCATCACCTTGACGACGGTGCCCTCGTAGATCTGGCCGACTTCCGGATCGGAAGCGATCGACTTGATCCACTTGATGGCGGCCTTCATGGCCTCGCCGTCCGACGATGCCACCTTCACGGTGCCGTCGTCCTCGATGTTGACCTTGGCGCCGGTCTTTTCGACGATCTCGCGGATCACCTTGCCGCCGGTGCCGATCACTTCACGGATCTTGTCGGTGGCGATCTTGAAGGTCTCGATGCGCGGAGCATATTCGCCGAGCTCGGCGCGCGCATTGGTGAGCGCCTTCGACATTTCGCCGAGGATGTGGATACGACCATCCTTCGCCTGCGCGAGGGCGACCTTCATGATCTCCTCGGTGATGCCGGCGATCTTGATGTCCATCTGCAGCGAGGTGATGCCCTGCTCGGTGCCGGCCAACTTGAAGTCCATGTCGCCGAGGTGATCTTCGTCACCCAGGATGTCCGACAGAACTGCGTAGCGCGAACCTTCGAGGATCAGGCCCATGGCGATACCCGCCGTGGGACGCTTCAAGGGCACGCCGGCATCCATCAGCGCGAGCGAAGCGCCGCAGACCGAGGCCATCGAGGACGAGCCGTTCGACTCGGTGATCTCCGACACCACGCGGATGGTGTAGGGGAACTCGTGATGACCCGGCAGCACTGGATGGATCGCGCGCCAGGCGAGCTTGCCGTGGCCGATTTCGCGGCGCTTTGTGCCGCCGA
Organism: Pseudomonadota bacterium; assembly: GCA_023449855.1. Classification (GTDB taxonomy): domain Bacteria; phylum Pseudomonadota; class Alphaproteobacteria; order Rhizobiales; family Xanthobacteraceae; genus Tardiphaga. Next base: position 20,445 of record JAEXHR010000270.1, read on the forward strand.
GACGGCCCGTCTCACCCACCGAGTAGGGAGGGAAGTTGTAGTGCAGCAGGAACGTCTCTTTGTAGGTTCCCGACAGCGAGTCGATGTACTGCTCGTCTTCGCCGGTGCCGAGGGTGGTGACGACCATCGCCTGGGTTTCACCGCGGGTGAACAGCGCCGAGCCGTGAGCGCGGGGCAGCACGCCGACTTCGGCGACGATCGGACGAACCGTCTTCACGTCGCGGCCGTCGATGCGCTTGCCGGTGTCGAGGATGTTGTTGCGAACGACGTCCGCTTCCAGCTCCTTGAACACGCCGGCGACGCGCAGCT
>JAEXHR010000279.1 GCA_023449855.1 Pseudomonadota bacterium
GAGTTATCCTGCCCGGCCGCCGTTTCGCGTCACGCCACTGCGTGCAGTGTCATCGTTCGGCCGCAGCAGCACTGCGCGGCTGAACGAGTCCGCCGCCTTTTCCCGGTTACCGAGCTTTTCATAGATATTGCCGCGGGCGATCCAGATCTGCGCATTGCCGGGCGCGACGCTGGACGCTTCGTCGAGATCCGCAGCTGCTTCCTGATTCTTGCCCAGCGCCAGATAGCATTGCGCGCGGCCGAGCAGCGGGTCAGCCTGTTGCGGCGTCAAGCCATTGGCAGATGTGAAATCCGCGATCGCATATTCGTATTTCTTCTCGGATTGGTACAGCAGACCGCGCTGATAGAAGGCTTGAGCGCTGGAAGGGTCGAGATCGATCGCCGCATTGTAAGCCGCAAGCGCTTCCGTGCTCTGCCCTGCCTGGGCAAGGCTAGCGCCGCGCGCTGCCTGCGCTCTGGATTCCTGCGGATCGACCTTGGCAGAGAGCGATCGCGTTTGCGGCGTCGTGGAAGACGTCGCTTTGGGCTCGTCCTTGTCGGAGCCTGGGGTTAGCGACGCGAGATTGAACGAGCAGCCGCTCGTGCACAGGCCCGTCAGCAGCAATGCGAGAGCAATGCGACCGCGCTTGCCAATGCAGGATGGCGATGTCGTCAGCCGTCGGTCCATGCAGGGCAAATCTCTCGCGATATTCGGTCAGCCTTCGTACCGCGTCGGCTGACAAAAAGCATCCGGACAAAGGAGCGCGCTTTTGGACATGTCGTAAGAGAACGGCAAAAAAATAACGCGGGCTTGAGGCCCGCGTTATCGAAAAAGAATGTGGATCGCTTAGCGAGCCGGGCGCGGAGCGCCGGCGCCAGCAGCGCCCGGACGACCGCCACGCTCGCCGCCGGGGCCAGCGCCGAACACCGGCTTCGGCTTCATCGGCAGCAGGCCTTCGCGCTGCAGCTTCTTGCGGGCCAGCTTGCGTGCACGGCGCACGGCTTCAGCCTTTTCACGGGCCTTCTTCTCAGAGGGCTTCTCGTAGTGACCGCGGAGCTTCATCTCGCGGAAAATGCCCTCGCGCTGCATCTTCTTCTTCAGCGCCTTGAGAGCCTGGTCGACATTGTTATCGCGAACGAGAACCTGCACGCGGCATCCTCTTCATCAATCGGATCGGAATTTCGGGTAAGAAAAGGGCCGACAAAGGCCAAGCCCTTAACCTGTAAGGGCGCTCATCTAACAGATGAAATGGTGAATGTCCACCACGCGGCGCTGTCATTTTAGCGCCCCAGGTTAGGAAAATAGCGTGTTTTCCGAATTTTCTCTGATGGGGATAGGGCAGGTTCCCTGTCTCGACAGGTATTGGAACACGAACGCATAGTTCCCGTGGCGCCTCAGCCGGGACGCCGGTTATGACCGGAGAGCATCATGAATGGGAAGAAATACGCAGCCGAGTTCATCGGCACCTTTTGGCTCACATTTGCAGGCTGCGGGAGTGCCGTGATCGCGGCAGCTTTTCCGCAGGTGGGTATCGGTCTCGTCGGCGTCTCGCTGGCCTTCGGGCTCAGCGTTGTGACCATGGCCTATGCGATCGGCCATGTTTCGGGCTGCCATCTCAATCCTGCGGTCACCGTTGGCCTCGCGGCGGGCGGACGCTTCCCCGCCGGCCAGATTCTTCCCTACGTAATTGCGCAGGTCGTCGGAGCCGTGGCGGCCGCGGCCGTATTGTATGTCATCGCCAGCGGCGCTGCCGGCTTCGATCTTGCCAAGGGCTTTGCCTCGAACGGCTACGGCGACCATTCACCCGGCAAATACAGCTTGATGGCGGGCCTCATCATGGAAGTAGTGATGACCATGATGTTCCTGTTCATCATCATGGGCTCGACACACGGCAAGGCGCCTGCGGGCTTTGCGCCGCTGGCGATCGGGCTCGCGCTGGTGATGATCCACCTCGTCAGTATTCCAGTCACCAACACGTCGGTGAATCCGGCGCGCAGCACCGGGCCGGCATTGTTTGTCGGCGGCTGGGCGCTGCAGCAGTTGTGGCTGTTCTGGGTGGCGCCGCTGATTGGCGGTATTCTCGGCGGCGCGATCTATCGCTGGCTGAGTGACGAGCCCACCGGTGTCGTGGAAGGCAAGGCGACCGCCTGAGGCGTGAGATCGTGAAGCCGGCGTCGTTACGTCGCCGACTTCACCTCGACCACATGGCCCATCTTGCGGCCGGGCTTCGGAGCGCCCTTGCCGTAGAGATGTACGGTGGCGCCGGGGACGGTCAGCCACTTGCCATAGTCCAGGATGTCGTCGCCGATCAGATTGGTCATGGTGACCTGGCCGTGGCGAACCGGCTTGCCGAGCGGCCAGCCCGCGATGGCGCGGATATGCTGCTCGAACTGCGAGACCGAAGCGCCATCCAGCGTCCAATGCCCGGAATTGTGCACGCGCGGGGCGATCTCGTTGACCACCAGCGATGGGCCGTTCGTGCCGGGGACGACGAAGAGCTCGACCGCGAAGGTGCCGACATAACCGAGCGCCGCGCCGATCTTCTCGGCGATCTCGCGGGCCTTGGCGGCGAGGGCGTCGGGAATGCGGGCAGGGGCGTAAGAGAATTTCAGGATATGGTCGCGGTGCTCGTTCTCGGTAACGTCGAAGCACTCGACACTGCCGTCGGCGCCGCGTGCAGCGATGACGGAGACTTCGCGTTCAAACGGCACGAAAGCTTCGAGAATGGCGTCCTTGGTGCCGAGATCGGCCCAGACCTGATCGAGATCGTCGCCTTGACGGATCATCGCCTGACCCTTGCCGTCATAGCCGAAACGGCGGGTCTTGATGACAGCGGGCAGGCCGAGCTTTTTCACGGCGTCGCGCAATTCGCCGGCGCTGGACACGCCGGCATAGCCGGCCGTGCCGATGCCGAGCCCGGTGACAAAGTCCTTCTCGACAAGACGATCCTGCGTGGTCTGCAAGATGCTTTGCGCAGGCAATACGGGGCGGCGCGCATCGAGGATCAGCGCCGTCGCTGCGGGGACGTTCTCGAATTCGTAGGTGATGACGTCGCAGTCATTGGCAAACGCTTCGAGCGCCTCGACATCGGCATACTCTGCGCAAGTTGCGTTCTGCACGACGTCGAAAGCGGGTGAATCGGGGTCAGGCGAGAACACCTGGCACTTCAGGCCGAGCCGTGCGGCCGCGAGCGCCAGCATGCGGCCAAGCTGGCCGCCGCCAAGAATGCCGATTGTATCGCCGGGCTTCAGCACCTTCATCGCCGGAGCCATTATGCAACGCCTTCCGGCTTTTCAGCCACGGCGTCGGTCTGCGCCTTGCGCCACGCCTTGAGGCGCGTCGCGAGGGCGTCGTCATGCAAGGCGAGCACCGAAGCGGCGAGCAGCGCGGCGTTGATTGCGCCGGGCTTGCCGATGGCCAATGTGCCGACAGGAATACCGCCCGGCATCTGCACGATGGAATAGAGAGAATCGACACCGGACAGCGCTTTGGACTCCACGGGAACGCCGAACACCGGTAGTTCCGTCAGCGCTGCGGCCATGCCCGGCAAATGCGCCGCGCCGCCGGCGCCGGCGATGATGACCTGGAAACCGGCCGCCTTGGCGCCCTTGGCGAATGCAACCAGCCGGTCCGGGGTGCGATGCGCGGAAACGATGCGCGTATCATGGGCAACGCCGAGCGCCGTCAGGGTTTCGGCGGCGTGGCGCATGGTCTCCCAGTCGGACTGGCTTCCCATGATAATGGCGACGGGCGCGGGCATTCCGTGATTTCTTTCGCGAATCCAGAAGGATAGCTGGAAATACCAAGATCCGCCCCCTGCCGGGCAGGGAGCGTCGAACGAACAATCTCGTCAATGATGACGGGACAGCCTTGTAACAAATCCGATGCAAAAGAAAACCGCGATGCGAGGTCGCTGCAAATCGTGGTTTTCGCCGCTTTAGCCGAGGCCGACCTGCCATGCAGCCAGTGCAATGGGCGGGATCGGCAAGGGCGTGCGCATCAGCACGCCGCCGCGCGCGAACAAAGTCGCCGAGCCGAGGGTGAGAGCGACGCCGACCATATTTTATCTTGCGATAGCGCAAAGCCATGTTCGCCCATCAGCACCACGATGCCGGCAATGCCGCGCGCAAACAGCGGGGCCAGTCGCGTAGCAATATCTTGATGATCGGCCAGTTCATGGCCCAACCGGTGGCCGTGATGCCGAGATAGAGAAATCCGATCAGGCGGCTATTGGGCGATGTGTCGGTCGACATGGCCGCTGTTCATTCCGCGGCCGAAGCGTGACTCGTTGTCTCAGGCAATGATGTCGGGGGTAATCTGATCGGAGATCACCGAGATGCGATCTCGCAGTTGCAGCTTGCGCTTTTTCAGCCGCTGCAACTGCAGCAGGTCGGGGGCGGGCGAACGCTGCAAAGCATCGATGGCGGCGTCGAGATCGCGGTGTTCTTGCTGCAATCGGGCCAATTCGGCAGGTAGTTCGCGATCTTCGTCGTCGTTCATGATCTTCGCTGACTTGGCCCGCCAGTCATCTGGCGAGAATCCTCGACATAACTATCGCCGGTGGGCGCGCACCGCGCAAGCCATCCGGTTCCTGCATTTTTGCAGTGCATTCGTTACGATTCGTTTTTCACGATGCGCAGACTGCGGCGGTACAATTTTCAAGACCCATCGACAGATGTCCACTGTCATGTAGACTTCACCGTCCAACCGAATCCGAATGTGTGGTTTCTCAACCTACCGAGGAGTTTTCGAATGGCACTTCAGGCGCATCTGGTCGAACTGGAACGCAAGCACAAGGTTCTGGAAAGCGAATTGCACGACGCCTTGCTGCATCTTTCCACCGATGATCTTCGCATCGTGGAACTCAAGCGCCGGAAACTGATGGTCAAGGACGAGATCGAACGTCTCAGAAACGCCAGCGATACAATCCACTAATTCTCCCCGTGCCTTCCCTGACGTAACGTCTCATCTCGAGCTTCTTCTTGGGAATATGACTTGCTCAGGTCCGCGTGTTCGCATCGTTCAACCATGATGTCGACGCGCCTCCGCCTTGCGACGAAGCGATCTGTTAGTACGGTTGGATCAGATTGCTTCGCTGCCGGCGCGGAATAGTTACAGCAAGGTCAGGACGCGCGACTATGCTGCGGCGACGCCGTCCACCTGCTTGATCCCCGCCAGATCCTTGCCGATCTCTTTTTCCGCCACTCGGATGTCGTAAGCATTCTGAAGGTTTAGCCATAGCTGTGCCGATGTGCCGAGCGCCTTGCCGAGGCGGAGCGCCGTATCGGCAGTTACGCCCGTTTCCTCATTGGCGAGCCGTTCGATCCGCGTACGCGGGATGCCGCAGACCTTGGCCAGCATGCCGGCTGTCATCCCGAGTGGGGCGAGGAATTCCTCACGCAGGACCTCTCCCGGATGCATCGGCGGAAGTTTCTTGGTCATATCGATTTCCTCCCGCCAGCTAGTGATAGTTCGTGAATTCTACATTTGCCGGACCTTCAGCCGTCCAGACGAAGCAGATGCGAAACTGATCGTTGACCCGGATGGAATGCTGGCCGAGTCGGTCGGCCTTCAAAGCTTCAAGGCGGTTGCCCGGTGGCGATCTCAAATCACCTAGTGACACAGCCGCATCCAGATAGTTCAACTTGCGCCGCGTAACAGAAAGCAAATCGGCGGGGAAACCTTTCATGGCCTCACCGTCGAATGCCGACCGGGTCATTTCGTTCTTGAAACTCCGGATCATTGGCCAATTGTATCATAAATTGATACACGGCGCCAGTCCGTTGCAAGCGGATTACGAGCCGCCTTCGATCCCCGCCATCTCCGCTACGTGATCCGCAATCGCCAGCGACGATGTCAGTCCGGGCGACTCGATACCGAACAGGTTGATCAAGCCGGGTACGCCATGGACTTGCGGGCCCTGGATCATGAAGTCCTGCGTCGCCACGGCAGGCGGCACGATTTTCGGGCGCATGCCGGAATAGCTTGGCATCAGGGCGCCGTCCGGCAGTGCCGGCCAGTAGCGACGAATGGCGGGATAGAAGCGTTCGCTGCGCGCCGGATCGACTTCATAGTCGATGCGATCGACCCATTCGACATCGGGGCCGAACCGCGCCTGCCCGGCGAGATCGAGGGTGAGATGCACGCCGAGGCCGCCGGGCTCGGGCACGGGATAGATCAGGTGCGAGAACGGCGCCTTGCTGCTGCAGCTGAAATAGCAGCCCTTGGCGAGATAGGCCGGCGGGATCAGATCGAGCGGCATGCCCTCGAGCAGGCGCGCGATCATGGTGGCGGAAAGGCCGGCGGAATTGATCAGCATGTCGCAGCCGAGTGTCATCGGCGCGTCGCCGCCGACCTCCACCTCGAAACCGTCCGTCGTCGCGCGGCCACGTTCGAAGGGCGCGAGGAAGGCGAAGGCGGCGCCGGCGGCTTCGGCCTCGCCGCGCAGCGACAACATATAAGAGTGACTGTCGATGATGCCGGTGGAGGGGGACAGCAGCGCGCCTTCGCAGGCTAGTGCCGGCTCCAGGGCGCGGGCTTCATCCCCGGATAGTACCTGCAGATCGGCGACCCCGTTGGCTTCGGCATGCGCCTTGATGGAGGCGAGCTTCGCCAGCTCCTCCGGCCGCGTTGCGACGATGAGCTTGCCGCAATTGCTGTGCGGGATGCCGCGGCTGCGGCAATAGTCGTAGAGCTGGTGCTTGCCGTCGACGCAGAGCTTCGCCATCAGGCTGCCCGCGGCATAATAGATGCCGGCATGGATCACTTCGCTGTTGCGCGAGGAGGTGACGGTGCCGATGGCATCGGCGGCTTCCAGCACGATGACTTCGCGGCCGGCTTCCGCCAGTCGCCGGGCGATGGCGAGGCCCACGACACCGGCGCCGACAACGACGCATTCAACCCTATCCATCCGTTCCCCGTCCCATTCTCCGGTCAGCGCCATGCCCGATTAGCAAAGCATTAAGCATGGCAGTCAAATACCGGAATTTTTGCGCATCCAGTCAGGTTGCATTCAGACGCATTTACCTGATCAAAATACCTGGAACTGAACACTTGCGCTCTGCGAATACGCGGGTGCGCAATGACTGGCAAGATCGGGCGAGCGAAGAACAGGGCGATCAGGTGCGCCAGTACGGCCGTTTGGCTGTTCGCCGCCCCGTGCGGTGCGTTTGCCGACGGCATGACCGCTGCGGCCGAACAGAGCGTGGCTACCTATTTCATCTGGAACGTGATCATCGGCGGCCTGGTGGTCGGGGCCTTCACGACAGCGATCGTGTTCTGGGTCGCTACCGCCCTGAGCAACGTGCAGCGCCAGCAACGGCAGCGCAACGAATTCGTCGGCTCCGCGCTCAATCATCTTGGCCAGGGCATCGTCATGCTCGACGCGCAGAAGCGCCTCGTGTTCTGCAACGATCGTTATCTGGACATTTACAAGCTGACGCGGGCCGAGATGACCAGGGATATGACCGGTCCTCGCCTTCGCGCGTTGCGCCGCCAGCGCGGCACCGCCGACGTCAACGAGGATGTGCACTACGACAAGGCGATGTCGTCGGGCGGTTATGTCGCCGAACTGCCGGGCGAGCAGTTCATCCATGTGAAGTTCAGCCGTCTGCCCAATGGCGGCTGGATCGGCATTCACGAGGACTGCACGCAGCAGCGCCGGATGCAGAATGAGCTGGCAAGCACCAAGAAATTCCAGCAGACGGTGCTCGACAATATCCCGGTCTCGTTGATGGTGCAGGAGGTGGCGACCGGCCGCTATCTGTTCGCCAACCGCAATGCCGAGGTGATCCTCGGCCGTCGCCGCGAGGATGCGATCGGCAAAACGGTGCTGGAATTGCTGCGGCCCCAGGAGGCCAAGATCATCGTTGCCCGCGATGAGGCCGCCATCAAGAGCCGCATGCCGATGGCGGAGGAACATCCGATCTCCACCCGTGACGGGTTGCGGCTGTTCCTGACCCGGCGCGTTACGGTGCAGGGTGAGGACGGCACGCAGCAATATCTGATCAAGACCCACGAAGACGTCACCGACCGCCGTCAGACCGAGGCTCGGATGGCGCATATGGCCTATCACGACGGCCTGACCGGCCTGCCGAACCGTCCGTCCTTCCTGCAGTCGCTGACGCAGATGATCGATGCCTGCACCGAGGCGGAGGAAGAATTCGCCGTGCTGTCGATCGATCTCGATGGTCTCAAGGAAATCAACGACGTGTTCGGCCACGCCATCGGCGACAAGCTGCTTGCCGACGTCTCCAAACGGATCGAGACGGCGGTGGGCGGCGGCGTTGTCGCCCGCCTCGGCGGCGACGAATTCGGCGTCATTATCGATGGTCAGCAGCCGCAGACCGGCCAGGCGCTGGCGGAACGCATCGCGGTGTCTCTGGCCGAACCGTTCCCGATCGATGGCAAGGTGGTGCGCATCGGAGTCACGACGGGCATCTCGCTGTTTCCACGCGACGGGCATGATGCGGCGGCGCTGCTGGCCAATTCCGGGGCGGCCCTGTTCCGCGCCAAATCGCGTTCGCGCGGTTCGATCAGCGTGTTCGAGCCGGAGATGGACCGTCAGCTGCGCGATCGCCGCGTGCTGCATCAGGATCTCTCCACCGCCATCCGCAACGGCGAATTGTCGTTGCACTATCAACCGCAGGCCCGCGCCAGCGAGAATGTGCTGGATGCCGACATCACCGGTTTCGAGGCGCTGGCACGCTGGATTCATCCGACCCGGGGCTTTGTCTCGCCGGCCGACTTCATTCCGCTCGCCGAAGAAAGCGGCCTGATCGTCGAGATGGGTGAGTGGATCTTGCGCCAGGCCTGCCGCGAGGCGGCGTCATGGACGGTGCCGCTGCAGGTCGCCGTCAACCTGTCACCGGCGCAATTCATGCGCGGCGATGTGGTCGGCGTCGTGCATACGATCCTGCTGGAAACCGGTCTCGCGCCTGGCCGGCTTGAGCTGGAAATCACCGAGGGCGTGCTGATCGAGGATTTCGATCGCGGTCTGGCTCTGCTGCGCCGGTTGAAGGCGCTCGGCGTGCGCATTTCGATGGACGACTTCGGCTCGGGTTATTCCTCGTTGACCTATCTGCAGGCATTCCCGTTCGACAAGATCAAGATCGACCGCGCTTTCGTGATGCATCTCGGACGCAATCCGCAATCGGCCGCCATCGTCAAGGCGGTGATCGGTCTCGGTCAGGGCCTCGGCGTTTCCATCGTCGCCGAAGGTGTGGAGACCCACGAACAGCTGCAGTTCCTCGCCAATGAAGGTTGCGATGGCGTGCAGGGGTATTTCATCGGCCGCCCCGCGCCGATCGCCCAATATGCCGCGCTGGTGGGCAAGGCCACCGGCGTGCGCAAGGCGGGGTGAGCGCCGCGCAAGCTACAGCCGGGCTATAGTTGAGCCCGCCCGGTTCCGCCGCTAGTTTGCAGCCATGACGAATCCTGCCGCCACCATCGATGTCGCGACCGAGGATAGCCTCGCCGTCGCTTATCCCACGCCGCTGCTGCGGATCGAGGCCGTGTCCAGGCGCTTCGGCGTGCACGCGGCCGTCGACGGGCTGTCGCTCGATATCCGGGAGGGCGAGTTCTTCGCGCTGCTCGGACCATCCGGCTGCGGCAAGACCACGCTGCTGCGCATGCTGGCCGGATTCGAGACGCCGGACAGCGGCAGGATCGAACTGAACGGAGAGGACATCGCCGCGGTGCCGCCGCATCAGCGGCCGGTCAATATGATGTTCCAGAACTATGCGCTGTTTCCGCATCTCAGCGTGCGCGACAATATCGGCTTCGGCTTGAAGAATGCCGGGCTGACGCGGGTCGGCATCGATGCACGCGTCGCCGACATGATCTCGCTGGTGAAGCTGAACGGGCTGGAACAGCGCAAGCCGCATCAACTCTCCGGCGGGCAGAAGCAGCGTGTGGCGCTGGCCCGTGCGCTGGCGCGGCACCCGAAGCTGCTATTGCTCGACGAACCTCTGGCGGCGCTCGACAAGAAGCTGCGCGAGGAAACGCAAGCGGAGCTGATGCGATTGCAGCGTCAGCTCGGGCTTACTTTCGTGATCGTGACGCATGATCAGGACGAGGCGATGTCCATGGCCGACCGGATCGGCGTGATGCGTAGCGGGCGCCTGCAGCAGGTGGCGACGCCGCGGCAGCTTTACGAGGCGCCGTCCTCGCGCTGGGTGGCGGAATTCGTCGGCGACATCAATGCGATCGAAGGCGAGATCCGCGTGCGCGATGGGCATCGCCTGACCATCGAGGGCAAAGGCGCCGGCACTTTGTTTGCTACACTGCCGCAAGAGCCGCTCGATGCCCTGGCCGTCTGCGTGGCGATCCGGCCGGAAAAGATCAGGCTGTCGCGGCGCGGGCTGGCGGCCGGGCTCAATCATTCCGGTGGCATGAACAGCATCGAGGGCGTGGTCGGCGACGTCGGCTATCTCGGCGGTCGCTCGGTCTACAAATTGAAGCTCGATCATGGCGCCACCTTGCGCGTCGCGCTGGCGAATACCGCGCGGCTCGATGTCGATGCCTATGCGATCGGCGAGCGCGTCACCGCCTGGTTCACGCCGGACGACTGCGTGGTGCTGCCGCGATGACCGCCAAGCGCCTGTTCACTGCACCGGCGCGCCGGATGGCGATCCCGCCTTATGTCTGGATGGTGCTGTTCTTCCTGCTGCCGTTCGGCTTCGTGGTGAAGATCAGCCTGTCGCAGACGACCTTGGCGCAGCCGCCTTACCTGCCGGTGTTCGGTTTTGCCGATGGTTTCGCCGGGTTGAAGGACGCGTTCGCGACGCTGTCTTTCGATAATTTCCGCTCGCTGCTGGCGGATCAGCTCTACGTCTCGTCCTATCTGCGCAGCGTGACGGTGGCGTTCACCTCGACGCTGCTGTTGCTTTTGATCGGCTATCCCATCGCCTATGGCATGGCGCGACTGCCGGCGCGCTGGCAGGGCATCGCCATGATGCTGGTGATCGTGCCGTTCTGGACCTCGTTCCTGATCCGCATCTATGCCTGGATCAACATCCTGCAGCATGACGGGCTGCTCAACCAGATCCTGATGGCGCTGCATATCGTGTCGACGCCGGTGGTGTGGCTCGCAACCGACAGCGCCATGTATGTCGGCATCGTCTATTCGTATCTGCCCTTCATGATCCTGCCGCTCTACGCAACGCTGGCGAAGATGGATCCGTCGCTGCTGGAGGCCGCGGCCGATCTCGGCGTGTCGCGCGCCAACGCATTCTGGATGGTGACGGTGCCGCTGTCCTGGCGCGGCGTGTTTGCGGGCGCGCTGCTGTGCTTCATTCCGATCACCGGCGAATTCGTCATCCCCGATCTGCTGGCAGGCTCGGACTCGATGATGATCGGGCAGACGCTGTGGCTGGAATTCTTCACCAACAAGGACTGGCCGCTCGCCTCGGCGCTCGCGGTGGTGCTGCTCGGCGTGCTGCTGGTGCCGCTCGTGGTCTATGATCAGGTGCAGCGCCGCCAGCTGGAGCGGCGCTGATGATCTCGCATCCGCTGCGCCTGTCGCGCTTGAACCTCGTCTCGCTCGCGCTCGGCTTCGCGTTTCTGTATCTGCCGATCGTCATTCTGGTCATCTATTCGTTCAATGCCTCGCGCCTCGTGACCGTGTGGGGTGGCTGGTCGACGCGCTGGTACACCGAATTCTTCAACGACCGCGCGATGCTCGACGCGGCCTGGATGAGCATTCGCGTCGGCGTGGCGTCGGCGACTTTGGCGACGGTGCTCGGCACGCTGGCGGCGGTGGCGCTGACGCGCGGCGGCGGTTTTCGCGGCCGGGCTGTCATGTCGGGCATGCTCTATGCGCCGCTGGTGATGCCCGAGGTGATCACCGGGCTTTCTCTGTTACTTTTGTTCGTTGCCCTCGATGCCGGCCGCGGTTTCTGGACCGTCACCATTGCGCATACCACGCTGACCATGTGCTTCGTCACCGTGGTGGTGCAGTCGCGCCTCGCAGCGCTCGACCGCAGCCTGGAAGAGGCGGCGATGGATCTCGGCCGCGATCCGTTTCGCGCGTTCGTATCGGTGACGCTGCCGCTGATCTGGCCGGCGATTGCGGCTGGCTGGATGCTGGCCTTCACGCTGTCGCTGGACGATCTGGTGATCGCGAGCTTCACCACCGGCCCGGGCTCGGCAACCCTGCCGATCCGCATCTATTCGGAAGTGCGCCTCGGCGTGAAGCCGGAGATCAATGCGATCTGCACGCTGATCGTGGGCGGCATCACGGTCCTGATCGTACTGGCGTCACTGGCGACGAAACTGTCCAGCAGCAAGGGCGGCAGCGCGGCGCCGCTGTAACACTCCGTTATTGCGAGGAGCGGAGCGACGAAGCAATCCAGAGCCACAAGTAAGGAAGACTGGATTGCTTCGCGTCGCTCGCAATGACGGCTGAATGTTTTCAGTTCGCCTTCTCTGGCTCTACCGGTGCGCTTGCAGCCGGCGCCTCGTCCGGCTTCTTCTCCGCATCCGGCTGCAACGCCTTCGGCGCCGTCGTGAAGCGCTCGATCACCGAGCGCACGGCGTCCTTGGTCTTGCGATCCTTCACGGCATCCAGCAATGGCGCGGCGCCCGGGGAGCGGCGGATCAGGCTTTCGGGGTCGGGGAAGATCAAGGGATCGTCCCAAGGGCCCTGGATGACGAAAGGCAGTTCGAATCCGCCGGTGCCGCCGGCGGCGGCTTTCAGGCTGGCGGTGCCCTTGAGATCGTATTCGCGCGCGGGCACCGAGGCGGTGCCGGTAAGGGCCAGTCTCGTGGTCGGACCGTCGATGCGGATGTCCTGGGCGGTGGCGGTGCCGTCCTGGAATTTCAGCTGCATCACCAGGTTGGAGAACGGCGTCGAGCCCGAGCGGAAATTGCCGGTCCGTGACAGCGGGCTCTTTTCAAGGCGCTTCAGGAGCTGTTCGACATTGAAGCCGGTGATGGCGCCATCCTGGCCGATCAGGGTGGCCGAGCCGTCGAGCGACTGGGCGAGGCCGAAGGGCGAGGAGCCGGAGGCTTCCAGCATCATGTTGAGCGTGCCGCGGCCGGTGAGCCTTGTGACGCCGAACAGATCGCTGGCGCAGGCGAGCAGGTCGACATCGCTGAACTGCACCTGCGCCTTCACATCGGCGATGCTGTCGGAGCGCGCGATGCTGAAGGAGCCGCGGGCGATGCCGCCATAGACCTGCGCTTCGCCCACCGACAGGGCCAGCGCGCCGCCGCGCAGATTCGCGCCGAGCGCGGTGCGGCCCAGGGCCGAGGAGCCGATGGTCACCTTGGCGGCGGACAGGCGCATGTCGAGATCGGTGGATGACAATGCGTCGAGATCGAACAGCTGCCGGCTCCAGTCGCGCTGGCCGGAGGCGAGCAGGCGCAGGGTTGAGACATAGGGCGTGAAATCGAGCGCGCCCGCGGCCAGTGTCGCCTGCAGGGTCTGGCGACCGCTATTGCTGTAAGTCATGACGCCTTCGGCGGTGTTGCCGTCGAGTTCGACATTGACATTGGTGAGGGCGATGGACGGGCCGACCAGGCTGGCGCGCGCCTTCAGCGCGAAACGTCCGAAGCCGCCGGCGCCGGGCGGCGCCATGCCGACCCAGCGCATCGCATTGCGCAGCGAGAGGCTGTCTGCGGTCATCGTGCCTTCCATCACCAGGCTGGCGCGGTTGGCGATATTGCCGTCGAAAGCGAGCTTGATCGGCGCGCTGGCGAAACGCGCCTTCAGGCCGGAGCGCTCGCCGGACAGGGCAGCGAGGAAATCACTGACGCTCAGGCTGGCATCGACGCGCTCGCCGCGCCAGTCGAATTGGCCCGTGGCGGCGAAGGAACGCGAGATCGAGGGCCAGGCGAGGGCGAGGTCGATATCGTTGAGGCGCTCATGATTATGCGCGTCGCGATAATCGAGCTGACCGTCCTGGATGCGGATTTCGGAAAAGGAGAGCTGCTCGCCGCCGGGCCTGGTCTTGCGTGCGATGGATTCGATGAATGGCGCCCAGTTGCTGTCGCCATTGGCCTCGCGGACCACGCGGATGCGCGGCCGTAGCATCACCATGTCGGCGATTTCGAAACGCTGCAGCAACAGCGGCAGCAGCCGCAGATTGGCGGTGAGGACGTCCACCGACAGCGCCGGATCGATGGCGCCGCCATTCTTCAGCCCGACATCGTGGAACGACACATAACTGCCGGGGAATACCGAGATATCGACGGCGCCGTTGACGACGAAATCGAGACCGGTGACGTTGCGGATCTGCGCCTCGACGGCATTTCGCAGTGCATCGCGGCTGAGCAGCCACGACATGGCGAACAGCCCGATCACGACAACGCCCAGGAGCGCCACGATGGGCATCCCCAGGCGCTTTATTCCTTGGGCTTTCGTCAATGATCTATCCGGGGTTAGCTATTGGTCTAAACGCAGCCGGGGCGCAGTCGCCTCACGCGCTCGCCCCGTATCCAAGGTCCTCAATTTGATCGGTTTTCTTGACGCTTTCAAGGCCGGACGGGACGCGAAGGGGTCGCATCCACTGCGATTGACGGGCTCAAAGGTTTCCGCCTAATACTTCATCGCATTGCGGCAAACAGCCGGACCTCCGCCCTCTTCATCAGGTCGATTTCCCCATGGTCAACAAGGTCTACCCCGACGCCAAATCGGCACTCGACGGCATTCTCAAGGACGGCATGATGATCATGTCGGGTGGCTTCGGCCTCTGCGGTATCGCCGAGGATCTCTCGGACGCGCTGCGCGACAGCGGCGTCAAGGATCTCACGGTGGTCTCCAACAATGCCGGCGTGGACGGCATCGGCCTGTCGCGCCTCCTGGAAACCCGCCAGATCAAGAAGATGATCTCGTCCTATGTGGGCGAGAACAAGCTGTTCGCGCAGCAATATCTGGCCGGTGAACTGGAACTCGAATTTTCCCCCCAGGGCACCCTGGCCGAGCGCATCCGCGCCGGTGGCGCAGGCATCCCGGGTTTCTACACCAAGACCGGCGTCGGCACGCTGATCTCCGAAGGCAAGCCGACGATGGAATTCGACGGCGAGACCTACATGATGGAGCGCGGCCTGTTCGCGGACATCGCGATCGTCCACGCCTGGAAGGGCGATACCGCCGGCAACCTCGTCTATCGCAAGACCGCGCGGAACTTTAACCCGATGATGGCGACCGCCGCCAAGATCACCATCGCCGAAGTCGAGCATCTGGTGCAGCCGGGCGAAATCGATCCGGACCACATCCACACGCCGGGCATTTTCGTGCAGCGCATTGTCGAGGTCGGTACCGGCAAGAAGCGCATCGAAAAAGTCACCTCGCGCCAGCGTCCCGCTTGAGCGTCTCGCGTAACCTTTCAAAATTCAGCAGGAGAGCCACCATGGCCTGGACCCGCGATCAGATGGCAGCCCGCGCTGCGAAGGAACTGCGTGACGGTTACTACGTGAACCTCGGCATCGGCATCCCGACGCTGGTGTCGAACTACATTCCGGAAGGCGTTGACGTTCAGCTGCAGAGCGAGAACGGCATGCTCGGCATGGGTCCGTTCCCGTATGAAGGCGAGGAAGATCCTGACCTCATCAATGCCGGCAAGCAGACCGTCACCGAACTGCCGACCACCAGCTACTTCTCCTCCGCCGACTCGTTCGGCATGGTCCGCGGCGGTCACATCGACCTGTCGATCCTCGGCGCCATGCAGGTGGCCCAGAACGGCGACCTCGCCAACTGGATGATCCCCGGCAAGATGGTGAAAGGCATGGGCGGTGCGATGGACCTCGTCGCGGGCGTCAAGCGCGTCGTCGTCGTGATGGAGCATTCGGCCAAGGACGGCGCCAAGCTGCTGAAGACCTGCAACCTGCCGCTGACCGGCGAGCGCGTCGTCGACATGGTCGTCACCGATCTCGCGGTGTTCACCATCGACAAGCTCGGCGATGGCGGCATGGCGCTGATCGAACTCGCCGATGGCGTGACACTGGACGAGGTGAAGGAAAAGACCGAAGCCGAGTTCCGGGTGGCGCTGACCAATACGTGATTTCCGTAGCCCGGATGGAGCGTAGCGAAATCCGGGATTCAGCGTTTCAGCACATTCGACATCCCCGGATTACGCTTCGCTCCATCCGGGCTACGAGTTAAGAATGCCCGGCACCCGCCGGGCATTCGCTTATTTAAAGGATATTGCATGAGCGCCCGTCTCGAAGACCGCACTTTCATGCTGCTGCTGATCGCGGTGTCGCTCGCTTTCGGCTGGATCCTGTCGTCCTTCTACAGCGCCATCCTGTGGGGCATCGTGATCGCGATCATGTTCGCGCCGATGCATCGGCGGCTGCTCGCGCGGATGCCGAGGCATCCCAATTCGGCGGCGCTTCTCACGGTCGGCCTGATCGTTCTGATCGTCATCCTGCCGCTGACCATGGTCGGCGCCTCGCTCGCGCAGGAAGCCGCTGCGGTGTTCGGCAAGATGAAGTCGGGCGAGTTCAATCCGGTGCGCTATGCCCAGCAGATTTTCGATGCGGCGCCGGCATGGATCAAGAGCATGCTCGATCGTTTCGGCATCGAGAGCCTCACCGGCCTGCAGGAAAAACTGTCGAGCGGGCTGATGCAGGGCAGCCAGTATTTTGCGTCGCAGGCCCTGAATATCGGCCAGAGCACGTTCGACTTCATCGTCAATCTCGGCATCATGCTCTATCTGCTGTTCTTCCTGCTCAAGGATGGCGATGCGCTGGCGGCGCGCTTCAAGGATGCGATCCCGCTGAAGCCTGACCTGCGCGACGACCTGATCGAGAAGTTCACGGTGGTCATCCGCGCCACGGTGAAGGGCGGCATTCTGGTCGCGCTGGCGCAGGGCGCGCTGGGCGGCCTGATCTTCTGGATCCTCGGCATCAGCGCTGCGCTGCTCTGGGCGGTGCTGATGGCGTTCCTGTCGCTGTTGCCGGCGGTCGGCGCGGGGCTCGTCTGGATGCCGGTGGCGATCTATCTGCTCGCGACGGGGGCCGTGGTGAAGGGTGTCGTGCTGATCGCCTATGGTTTTCTGGTCATCGGCCTCGTCGACAACATCCTGCGCCCGATGCTGGTGGGCAAGGACACCAAGCTGCCGGATTATCTGGTGCTGTTGTCCACCATCGGCGGCATCAATGCGCTTGGGCTCAACGGTTTTGTGGTTGGCCCGGTGATCGCGGCGATGTTCGTGGCGGGATGGGCGATCTTTGCGCAGTCGCGGAAGGGTGGCGAAACGACGGTTTTGTAGGATGGGTAGAGCGAAGGCGCGTGGCGCCGTAGCGAAACCCATCACAACAAGCGCTGCGTGTGCGGTGATGGGTTTCGCTTCGCTCTACCCATCCTACGA
>JAEXHR010000329.1 GCA_023449855.1 Pseudomonadota bacterium
TGAGCAGATCTCCCCTCCAGACATGAGGGGAGGCAGCACGCCGTAAGGCGCATTGGGTGGGACTTGACGCAATCCGTCTCGCTGGATCGCCAGCGAAACCGCAATTGCGCAACGCCTTACGGCGCGCCACCGCGACGTTCTTTCTGGCCGAAGGACCGTTCTTCCGGGTACTGGGCCCATCTCCCGCAGGAGATCGATCCGGCAGGTTTCCCTGCCTTCGCCCGCACCGCGTCCAGCCGCGCTAGCGGCAGACCCCCGTAGTGGGGTCGGACGGTGACCCTCAGCCACCCAAGTGCGAGAGGTACGTCTTCCCCCGCCCGCAGGCGCCGCATCTTCCTTCCGCTTCAAGACGCCTCATGAAAGCGCCCCTCACGAAGGAGACGAATAAATAACAACCTAGGAGCGAATTATTGTCAAGAACAAAATAAGAACATTCTGACATTCGTAGGATGGGTTGAGCGAAGCGAAACCCATGCTGTTCGTCGATTGCCTCTAGTTCCGCCGATGGGTTTCGCTCCAGCGCTTTGCGCCTGCGCTCTACCCATCCTACGAAGACGACCTCGCCTTCGGCGACCGCACGTGTTCGGGCCGGACGCCGATGGCGAGGAGGCGTGCCGTCAGTCCCTGCAGCCACGGCAGCGCGTTGACGAGGCGCATCGCCAGCGGCGGCGTCAGCGGCTGATTGCCGGGCGCCAGCGCGCGGCTGATGATGTTGTTCTGCATCACGACCTGGAGCCCCTGGGTGACGCGCATCGGGAATTCGCGGCGCTGGCGCACGGCGTCGAGATCGTCCTCGCTCACCGGACCCTTTTGCAGCTTCGCCGCCAGCAGATTGGCGGTGGCGACCGCGTCCTGCACGGCGATGTTCACGCCGACGCCGCCGACCGGCGACATGGCATGCGCAGCATCGCCGATGCACAACAGGCCCGGCAGATGCCAGCGCGTCAACCGGTTGATCGCCACGGTGAGCAGCTTGACGTCATCCCAGCTCTTCAGGTCATCGATATGCGCGGCAAGGATCGGCGCCAGCCGCGCTACTTCCGCACGGAAGGCGTCGATGCCCCTGCCCTTGACCTCATCGAAGTGGTTCTTGGCGATCACATAGGCGCATTGCCAGTAGTCGCCGCGATCGATGGTCACCATCATCTTGCCGGGCTCGAGCCGCGCGAACACGCTTTCGGTCTCCGGCCCCTTGGCGATGCGAAACCAGAGAATGTCCATCGGCGCCCCGATGTCCTGCACCTCCAGCCCGGCCGCAGGACGTACCACCGAATGGCGGCCGTCGCAGGCGACCACGAGATCGGCGCGGATTTCGATCGGGCCCTGCTCCGTCATCGCCTTGACGCCGGTCACCTGCGTGCCCGCCCGGACAAGATCGGTCGCCTCGGTATGCATCATCACCTTGAGATGCGGGAAGCGCTGTCCCTTGTCGCGCAGGAAATTGAGGAAGTCCCATTGCGGCATAAAGGCGATGAACGGATATTTCGCCGGAGTCCGGGTGATATCGGCGATGCGCAGCGTGTGCTCGCCGAAATAACCGTCCATCTTCGCGATACGGTCGTGCTTGATCTTGAGGAAGTCGTCGATCAGGCCAAGCTCGTCCATCACCTGCAGCGTCGATGGATGCACCGTGTCGCCGCGGAAATCGCGGAAGAAGTCGGCATGCTTCTCCAGCACGATGGTGTCGACACCGGCGCGGCCAAGCAGATAGCCGAGCATCATGCCGGCAGGTCCGCCGCCGACGATGCAGCAGCGCGTGGTGAGATGGTTTTCGGTCGTGTCAGTCGTCATGCGAAGCCCTCAGGCTGTGATGCTCAACTTGTAGCACGCCGTCATTGCGAGGAGCCACTTGGCGACGAAGCAATCCAGAGCCATGGGCAAGGAAGACTGGATTGCTTCGTCGCCCCGCTCCTCGCAATGACGATGAGGATTCAGACCGCAGGGATCGGCGTGCTGTGGAATGTCAGCATCTGCCAGCGGCCGTCGCGCCGGATCCAGACCACCGTGGTGCGGCTGTTGAGCTTTCTCAATTGCCCGGCGATCACGACCTCGCCCGTCATATGCCCGGTGATGAGGGCGGCATCCCCGACGATGCGAATGTCCTGATCGAGAAAGCTCAGCTCGCGATAATCGTAATGCCCGGCCGCCAGACGTTCGAGATAGAGCGCCTTGCGCTCGGTCACCGCGTTCGAATGGGTATAGCTGAGATTGTCGACGAACATCTCATCCAGCGCCGCAATATCGGCGCCGAGCATCGCCTGACGGCGACGCTCTTCGAGTTCAACGATCGCATCGATATCGCTCATTTCCGGAACGTCCTGATCTCCGAGACGCTGCCGTCGCGGAACTGCAATTCCACGGACACCGAGCGCGCGCCGCCCGGCACCTTCATATAGATCGGCGCGTTGCTCGGCACCGCCATCGGATCGCGCTGATTGCACGGCGGCAGCTTCAGCACCTGATCCGGAACCGACGTGTCGAATCCGAGCTTCACCTCGCGGATCGCGCAGCGATACGAGATCAGATGCGTGTAGTACAGGAGGCCGTTGGAGCCGCCGAATTCCAGCCAGTTCGAAGCGGTCATGTCCAGAATTTTCCGCTGGTCGCGCACCAATGCGGCTTCCGGATCGAAGCGGATCGGAAACGGCCCCTGCATCTCGCCGGTGACATCGATGTAGCGCACCTGCAGCGTGGTCGCCGGCTCGTCCGCATTGAGCTGGATCGATGGATTGGGCAGCCGTTTGCGCGTGCGCGGATCGAGCGTGTCCATGAAGCCGGTCTCGCGGAAATCGCCGCTGTCGCCCCTGCGCCATGAAATGCCGAGCGCGGGATCGGCGATGGAGAACACCACCGTCCAGCCGCCATTATGGCGCGAGAAGCTGGCGATCGGCGCGTTCGGATTGTCCGGCGCCGGCAGCGGCGATGTGTTCACCGGCGGCAGCGCCGCGACCTTGGGCAATTGCGCCGTGGGGATGGTCGCGGCCTGCACCGCATTTGCCTTCGGCGGCGCCTGGCCGTTGAGGAAGACGTCATCCACCATCTGGTCGAAATAGACGGGCACCTGACGGTGCTTCACCGTTTCGGCGAGTTCGCTCACGGTGCGCCGCGTGCGCTGGGCGATCTGCACGAGATTGAGCGATGGCTCCTGCAGCTCCTTGATGAAAGTGCGCGTAAACACCGAATTCGGATCGGTGTCGTTGTTGGAGAGGCGATCGAGCGCGGTCTGCCGCGGTCCGGCGGAGAAGATCGAGAACACGCCTTCCGGCAATTGCGTCATCGGCGCAAGGCCGCCGGAGCCGTTCAGCGCGCGGACGCCGCTGCGCTCGAACGGATTGTTGCGGCAGGCATCGAAGACCAGGATCGCGCTGCGCACGCCCTTGTTCTGCAGGCGATCGACGATGCGGTCGGCCAGCATGGCGCTGTCGCGCACCAGTTCCTCCTGCCCGGCCGTCGCAGCCGGAATGTCGGTGGGCAGCAGATAGTTCTGGCCGGTGATCTCGAAACCGTGGCCGGCGAAGAAAAAGAACGCGGTGTCGCCCTGGCCCAGCGCGGTTTCGAAGGTCAGCAGCGCCTGGCTGAAGCCCTGCCGTGTCTGATTCTCGGCGACCATCACCTCGAAGCCCAGTTTCTTCAGCACGTCGCCCATGGCGCGCGCGTCATTGACGGCCTTCTGCAGTTTCGGGACGTTGCGATAATTGTCGTTGCCGACCACGAGCGCCACGCGCTTCTCGGCCCATGCCGGCATCGCGACGAATGTCACGCTCATCAGCACACCCATGGTGAGTACGAGACGTCTCAACGTCGCATTCATGCCTGCATTCCCGTATTGCGGCGGTGTCCGCCGCGCGCCCGTATTGCGGCGGTGGCCGCCGCGCGATTGTCTGCCTTGGTCGGGGCCAAACTGCGGCCGGTTCAATCCACCACGTCACTGGGGGACGGCAATTTGGCCTGCATCGCCAGACAGATCAACCGCTTGTCGGGATTGGCGCGCTGCCATAAATTCCGCCGCAATCCGCTGTAGCGAAAACCGAATTCCACAAGATGATTCAGGAGACCGGCGTGAAATTTCTCGTCCTCGCAACCGCTTTGCTCGCCCCCACCCTCGCATTCGCGCAAGCTGCCGCACCGACGAACACTCAAGCCCCCGCCGCCGCAGCGCCAGCACCGCGCGCGCCCAAACCGGCCCACGCCGCTCCGAAGCAAGCTGCGAAGCCGGCACAGACATCCGTTGAAACGCTGGAAATCGTGCAGGTGATGGGCATGCGGCAAATCGATCCCGCGACCTACGAGATCGATGTCCGCCTGCAGAACGGCCGCGAAGCGCAGCTGCGCGCCAATGCCTTCGTGATGCAGAATCTCGGCCAGTTGCTCGGCACCTACGGCAAGTAAGGCCGCGGCAAGCCGCCCCAAGGGACGGCTATGAGAACACTATGCTTTGAGTTCGGACCGCATCCGAAACAGATGCGAGCGGCTGCATACAGGCGCTCGCATGCATTCGTCTACCACGCGTAGCGCACCACGGCCTTGCCCGCGTAAGAGCGTGTCACGTCGGAGAATTCGCCCTCGAAGGTGCCCGCGACTGCCCAGCCGTTCATCCACTTCATCTCGACCGAGGCTGTCGTCAGCGCGGCATTCGCCGCCTGCGCCGCACCGTTCACGACGAAGCTTGCACCGGGCAGCGTCTGGAACGTCGCCGAGACCGCGCGGTCGGTGTTGAAGCCGTGCGCCCAGGCTGCACGCCCGCGCAGCGTCAGGATCGCATCGCCCAGCGCGAAGGATTTATCGCTGCGCAGACCGAGTTCGGTGCGCGTCGCCGTCGTCGTCTTGCCGGTATAGGCGAGCGCAAACATGTTGGCGCCGGAGACCGTGCTCTCCGCATAGGACGGCAGATCGAACGCCGTCACCTGTGCCGCGGCATAAGGCGTCAGTCCGATGCCCCCGACCCACGGCATCACGAAGCGATTGCCGCCCTCGATCCGGCCGGAATAGGAGTTGGCATTGAAGTTGGCGCGCAGGTGATCGATGCCGGCGATGGTGACGTAGCGATCCGTCGTGATCTCCTGCCAGCCATAAGCTGCCGCTGCGGCGATATAGGCTGAGCCCACGGTGTGGCGCACGAAGGCGCCCGCCTGGAACAGGTCGGAACGGCCCGTGCCGCCCTCCACCGAGAAGTTGGTGCCGCCGCCGGCCAGCGAGAAGCCGGCGACTGTCAGCGGCGAGAACCAGTAGTCGGCGCCGACCGCCATGCCGTAAATGCGACTGGTCGCGGCGTTGGAGCCGACAGCGGCACTGCCGTCCGTGGTTTGCGAGCCGCCGAATCCCGTTGCCCACATGATCCAGTGCGCATCTCGGGCTCGCGCGGACTGCGCCTTGGTGAACATCGCATAGGCATTCGCTCTGCCATCTTCCGCGGCAAACGCCGTCGCGCCCGCCCCCGGCAGTGCGCTGTCGCCGCGGCCGGAGATGAACGGATCGGTCAGCACGCCCATGAACAGGTTCATGGCGTCGAAGGTGGTCTGCTGCGCGCCGGTCGCAACTTCGCCGGAGACCTGCGACAGTCCCGCCGGCGTCAGCGCACCGAACGCCAGCGGAATGCCGCCGGTGCGGTTGAAGAAACCGACAAGGCTGTTGCCGACATTCTGCTGATTGGCATTCAGCGGACGATAGACCGGCGACGTCGGCGTGGCCGGTGTCGGATCGACCGGTGTCGGCGGCACGTAGTCGAGCGTCAGATTCAGATAGGCGTTGTTGGCATCGTAGCTAAGCTTCGAGGTGAAATTCGCCGGCAGGTTGGTGTTGACCTGCGATCCGAACGTGCCGATCACACCGCCTGTCGCATTCACAATCGTATATTGCCTGGTGACATAGGTGCCTGGTGCAAAACTCGCATTCACCGCGGCACCGCCGAGTATCGCGGTGCCCGTCACATTGACGCGGTCGGCATTCGACGGCGAGACCTCGACCATGTAGCTCGATGCCGCCGTGAATGCGAGATTGCCCCGCACGGTGAGCAGGCCGATGGAATTGCCCGGCGCCAGCGTGCCGCCATTGATCGTCGTGGTACCGACGATGCCGTTGCCGGCCAGCGTGCCACCGGCATTCACGGTGACGCCGCTTGTGGAGCTGATGTCGCCGTTGACGCTGAGCGTGCCGGCATCGACACTCACCGGGCCTGTAAATGTGCTGGTGCCGATCAGGGTCCAGGTCGAGCTGCCGATCTTGTTGAAGCTGCCGAAGCCCTGATACTGCGCGGCGTCGCCGAGCTGCGACACGTCGAAACTGGCGGCTCCGCTGCCGCCGAGCTGGAAGGTGTCGTTGCCGGTGCCAAGCACATTGCCCGTAATCGCCGAGCCCGGCGCCAGCGTCAGCGTGTTGCCGCTGCCCGAGAACTGAATCGCCGCAAAGCCGCCGCTGATGCTGCCGGCATTGAACACCGAAGAACCGTTCGCGACAACAATTCCATAAGTCCCGCCGCTGATGCTGGCGCCCGCGTTGTTGGTCACCGTCGAGCCAAAATCACCGTAAATGCCGATGTCGGAAGTGCTGGTAATACTGCCGGAATTGGTGACGTTGGCGGCGCCGGAAAAGGCAACAATTCCAGTATACGCGCTCGTGATGCTGGCGCCGGCGTTGTTGATCACCGTCGCGTCGGTGGCGGCGAAAATGCCTCTGTCGGAAGTGCCGGTAATGCTGCCGGAATTGGTGACGTTGGCGGCGCCGCTTTGGCTATGAATTCCATTCCCGCCCGTGATGCTGGCGCCGGCGTTGTTGGTCACCGTCACGTTGGCGTCGGCGTAAATGCCGGTGTCGGAAGTGCCCGTAATGCTGCCGGAATTGGTGACGTTGGCGGCGCCGGTGTTGGCAACAATTCCGAACGAGCCACCCGTGATGCTGGCGCCGGCGTTGTTGGTCACCGTCGCACTTGTGCGAGCGAAAATGCCGCTGCCGGCAGTGCCGGTAATGCTGCCGGAATTGGTGACATCGATGGCCCCGACATTGGCAAGAACTCCATACGAACCGCCCGTGATGCTGGCGCCAGCGCCGTTGGTCACTGTCCCGTCGCCGACAGCAATACCGTTATCGGTGCCGGTGACCGTGTTGGCCGCGCCGGCGGCCACGTTGACGGTGATGCCGGACTCGACGAGGGTGCCGTAGCCGTAAGAGTCGGTGCTGGTGCCGGGCGCGCCACCGCCCTGATTGAGGGTGGTGCCTGTGCAGGTCGCCGTGACGCCGTCGGCGGACTGCGGCGTACAGTCTGCGCTCGCCGCCGAGGACGCTCCGATCAGCAATGCAGCCACAAAGCCGCTTGTGTAATGCGTATGACGAATGCCCCGAGCCGGCATCGGCGCGACGGGCCGCATCCCAAAGACGTTCATATCCACCCCAACAGTGCCGACAGCGCTGGAGCTGCAAACACTCACTTCAACAATCGACTCGCGATGAGTGACCCACCCGAAGTTACTTAGCCTCCGCAACCTCGGATGTGTCGGGGAATGCAGCGGGATATTGTAAATGCATGTAAAGACGGCACTGGTGTCCTTGGTGGAACGCCATCGCAACAAGCCGCCTCGCCTATCCACCGCAGGCGATGCAGAGGCTCGCTGCCTTCACCACGCGTAACGCACGACGCCCTTGCCGCCGTAAGAGCGCGTCGTCTCCGAGAACTCGCCCTCGAAGGTGCCGGCCACGGACCAGCCGTTCTTCCACTTCATTTCGGCGGATACGGTGGTGAGCACGGAGTCAGCCGCCTGTGCTGCACCGTTGACGACGAAGCTCGCGCCCGGCAGCGCCTGGAACGTCGCCGCGAGGGCCCGATCCCGATTGTAGTCATGCGCCCAGGCCAGGCGGCCACGCAGCGTCAGGGCGCCGTCCTGCAGCGCGAAGGACTTGTCGGTGCGCAGGCCCAGCTCGCTGCGGGTGTCGGTCACACTCTTGGCGGCATAGGCCAAAGCGAAAGTCGATGCACCGGCAACGACCTGCTCGGCATAAGCGGGCAGATCGAAGGTCGTGAACTGCGCCGCCGCATAGGGCGTGATGCCGACGCTGCCGATCCATGGCGCGACCAGACGATAGCCGGTTTCGGCGCGGCCGGAGAATGCGTTGGCATTGAACCTGGCGCGCAGCTGATCGATGCCCGCGACCGTCAGCGTGCGCTCGGTGGTGATGTCCTGCCAGCCATAGGCCAGCGCCGCGGAGACGTAAGCCGGTCCCATGGTGTGACGCACGAAGGCGCCGGTCTGGAACAGGTCGGACCGTCCGCTGCCGCCATTGGCGATGCTGAAATTGGTGCCCGCCCCGGCCATCGCGAAGCCCGCGACGGTGTCCGGCGACAGACGATAGTCGGCGCCAACCGCGATGCCGTAGATGCGGCTGGTCGTGGCGGTTGTGCCGACACCGGCATTGCCATCGGTGCTCTGCGAGCCGCCAAAGCCCATGGCCCACATCTCCCAACGCGGATCGAAGGCACGTGCCGGCTTTGCCTTGGTCAACATCGCGAAGGCGTCATTGGCAGAGCGTCGTGACGATGCACCTCGCGCCTGCTGCTCGTCTGCATAGCCCAGCACGCCGGAGCCCTGCGCGCCCCTGAGGCATTCATCGCAGCCTGCCGTTGAACCTGTGAGCAAGCCCATGAACTGCCCCATGGCGTCGAAGGTGGTCTGCTGCGCGCCGGTCGCAACTTCACCGGAGACCTGCGACAGTCCCGCCGGCGTCAGCGCGCCGAACGCCAGCGGAATGCCGCCGGTGCGATTGAAGAAGCCGACAAGACTGTTGCCGACATTCTGCTGATTGGCATTCAGCGCACGATAGACCGGCGACGTCGGATCGACCGGCGTCGACGACCCGTAATCGAGCGTCAGATTCAGATAGGCATTGTTGGCATCGTAGCTCAGCTTCGAGGTGAAACTCGCCGGCAGGTTGGTGTTGACCTGCGATCCGAACGTACCGTTCACGCCGCCCGTCGCATTGACGATGGTGTATTGCCTGGTGATGTAGCTGCCGGGTGCAAAGCTCGCATTGACCGTCGCACCGCCGAGCGTCGCGGTGCCCGTCACATTGACGCGGTCGGCATTCGACGGCGAGACCTCGACCATGTAGCTCGATGCCGCCGTGAATGTGAGATTGCCCTGCACGGTGAGCAGGCCGATGGAATTGCCCGGCGACAGCGTGCCGCCATTGATCGTCGTGGTGCCGACGGTGCCGTTGCCGCCGAGCGTGCCTGACGTATTCACGGTGACGCCGCTCGCGGACGAGATGTCGCCATTCACGCTGAGCGTGCCGCCGTTGACATTCACCGGGCCTGCAAAGCTGCTGGTACCGGTCAGCGTCCACACCGAATTGTCGATCTTGTTGAAAGTGCCAAAGCCCCGATACTGCGCGGCCGCACCGATCTGCGACACGTCGAAATTGGCCGCCCCGCTGCCGCCGAGCTGGAAGGTGTTGATGCCGGAGCCATTCACATTGCCCGTAATCGCCGAACCCGGCGCCAGTGTCAGCGTGTTGCGGGCGCCCGTGAACCAAATCGCCCCAACGCCGCCGCTGATGCTGCCGGCATTGAAGACCGAAGAACCGCTCGATAAGGAAAATATTCCATAAGTCCTGCCGGTGATACTGGCGCCGGCGTTGTTGGTCACCGTCGCGCTGGCGTTGGCGGAAATGCCGATGTCGGAAGTGCCGGTAATGCTGCCGGAATTGGTAACGTTGGCGCCACCAATGACGACATTAATTCCAATATTCCCACCCGTGATGCTGGCGCCTGCATTGTTGGTCACCGTCGCGCTGGTGCGAGCGTAAATGCCGGTGTCGAGCGTACCGGTAATGCTGCCGGAATTGGTGACGTCGACGGCGCCGAGGTTGGCAAAAACTCCATGAAAACCGCCCGTGATGCCGGCGCCGGCGCCGTTGCTCACTGTCCCGTCGCCGACACCGATACCGTAAGTGTTGCCGGTGACCGTGTTGGCAGCGCCGGCACTCACGTTGACGGTGATGCCGGACTCGGCGTTGGTGCCGTAGCCGTTAGAGCTGGCGCTGGTGCCGGGTGCGCCGCCGCCCTGACGGAGGGTGGTGCCTGTGCAGGTCGCCGTAACGCCGTTGGCGGCCTGGGGCGTACAGTCTGCGCTGGCCGCCGAGGACGCTCCGACCAGCAATGCAGCCACAAAGCCGCTGGTGTAACGCGTATGACGAAGGCCCCGAGCGGGCAGCGGCGCGATGGGCCGCATTCCAAAAACGTTCATATCCACCCCAACAGTGTCGGCAGCGCTGGCTGCGAACACTCACTTCCAAAGTCGAATCGCGATGAGTGACCCACCCGAATCCTACTTAGCCTCCGTCACCTCGGATTTGTCGGGGAATGCAGCGGGACATTGTAAACGCATGTAAAGACGGCGCTGACGCCAGTAGTCGGCAACACAGTCAAACGACAATCTCGAAAGCATCCGCGCTGTACGAATGCACGGAGGATGCTAAGAACCACGGGCTATCGCAGTGCCTTCAGGTTGCCATCCCGTGCCCATCGTTTCGAACTACACCTGCCCGCAACGCGTGAAGGACATTCCTGTTCGGCTCACATCTCCGAGTTTCTGCGCGCATTCCTGATGGCAAATTCACCGACATATCGCACAGCTCTCAACCGTTCCGTCGCACTCTGCGCGCTTGTGCTGACGATCCTGTTGGCAGGATTGACGCTGCCCTGCGGCTTCGCTCAAGCCGACGAAGACGGGATCGATCTGGCACGCGTCACGGACCATCTACCGCTGATCGAAGTACTGTCTCTTCTCGAAGATCGCGACGGCCGTCTCTCTGCGGGCGAGGCGCTCATGCATTCGGGATGGATTGCGGCGTCTCCCCAAACGCGAACACGGGGATATACGAGCTCGGCCTTCTGGCTGCGCGGGACGTTTTACAACGGCAGCGATGAGCCCATCACACGATGGCTGTCCGTCGGCGTCGTACGGCTTGAGGATGTGCGCTATTTCCGTTTTGCGCCCAACGCGGCGCAGCCTTCCGAGACGATGCTCGGCGGCAATCGAATTCCTCTCGACGATCGCATGGTCAGAGCCGCGCGATCGGTGTTTCCCGTCACGCTCGCACCGGGAGAGCGCATCGTCGTCGCGCTGCGCGTGCAGAGCCGCTCCTCAGTGAGCATCGAGACCAGCCTGTGGAGTCCCGCCACCTTCCAGGAAGCGGAAGTACCCGACGCTCTCATCGAGATGCTGCTGGCCGGATCGATGGCGACCATGGCCATCTTCGCGCTGGTGTGGGGCCTGATCCGGCGTGACCGGGTCTTCCTCGCGCTAAGCGCCGGAGCCATCGCCGAAATCATCTACGATATGGCCTTCCAGGGATTTCTGTATCGCTACTTCCTGACCGGCGGCGGCGACATCGTGTTGCGCGCGCCGGGTATCGTCGGCCCGATCGCCCATGTGCTCCTGTGCATGATGGCCGCGATGTTCATCGGGATCGACCGTATCGCGATCTGGTGGAGAATCCTCGGCATCGCCAGCGGCATCATGCTGGCGGGATCTCTGTGGACCGCATTTGGCGACTACCGAACCGCTGCCTCAACTCTGACCGTCCTGCACATTGCCTATGAAGCCATATGGATCGTGGCTGTTCTGGATAGCTGGCGCCGTGGCTTCGGCAATGCCCGGCTGGTTCTGCTTGCCAGCGGTCCCGGCGCCATCAGGTTCTTTCTCTATCTCGGATACATCCTCGGCATCTGGCCGGCGTCCTGGTCGGTGGGCTCGGAGATCGCCTGGAACAATCTGACCGTGATGCTGCTGCTCGTTCTGATCACGATCGGCCGCCTGCGCGAAGTGCAAAGCGCAAGACAGCAGGCACAGCGTGAATTGATCGAGCTCAAGGAGCATGAGCGCGAGCGCCTGCAGCAGGCAGTCGATGAGCGAACGCGCGAACTGCAAACCGCACTCCGCGCAGCGGACGCAGCCAATCGCGCCAAATCGAATTTCCTGGCCGTCATGAGCCACGAGATCCGCACCCCGATGAACGGCATGCTCGGCGCCATCCATCTGCTCAAGTCGATGCCCCTGCAAGGCAAGGTGCGGACCGCTGTCGACGTCGCCGAGCGCACCGGGGCCGCCATGCTGACCACCATCGGCGGCATTCTGGATTTCGCCAAAATCTCCGACACAAAGCTGGAGACCAGTTACGCGCCGTTCGACCTGCGCGCGCTGCTGGCCGATGTCCGGACCATCATGAGCCTGCGTGCCGAGCAGAAGAATATATCGCTTACGGTCGTTGCAGATCCGGCATTGCCGGAGACGGTGATGGGCGACGTCGACCGGCTCCGGCAGATCCTGCTCAACCTCGTCGGCAACGCCGTGAAGTTCACGGATGCCGGCGAGATCCGCCTGTCGGCAGTACCCGACCCTGATGTCATCGACGGCATCGTGTTGCAGGTGACCGACACCGGGATCGGCATTCCCCGCGACAGGCTGAACGCACTGTTCGAACCGTTTACGCAGGTGGACGCATCCGCGTCTCGCCGGCGCGGCGGCACGGGCCTCGGACTTGCGATCTGCCGGCGATTGATCGAGGCGATGGACGGCAACATCGAGGTGGACAGCGAACCGGGACGAGGCAGCACGTTTCAGCTCCGATTGCCGCTACCGGCGGCTCCGGTAGACCGTAGCGAGCCTCATGCTCGTGCAGAAGCGGACACTGCGGCGCACGCGTCCCGCAAGATTCTCGTCGTGGATGACGACGACAACAATCGGTTTGTTCTTGCCGGCCTGCTCGACGTGATGGGGCACCGCGTCACGGAGGCGGCGGACGGCACGCAAGCGCTTACACTGCTCGCCGAACAGCAAGTCGACGTGGTGCTGACCGACCTCCAGATGCCCGACATGGATGGCATCGAGCTGGTCCGCCGCATCCGCGCCTTGCCGGGCGGCAACGCGACCGTTCCCGTCGTTGCCATCACCGCCGATGTCTCCGCCGGGATCGTCGAGCGCTGCGTACAGGCCGGCATGGACGGCTATGTGTCGAAGCCGGTGCTATCAGACGATCTGAAGCGGACCATCACGGCGGTCTGCGCCGGCACGCCGTTCGCGCATGTCGCCTCGCGAACGCCCGGGAGAGACTTCCTCGCTTCGCTTGAACAGGACCTCGGCGCGGCGACCGCCAGCAAGCTCGTCGAACAAGCCCTGACGGCGGTGGAGCGGAGTGCCGCAGAGATCGAAATGTCCCTGCGGCGCCGCGACGTGGAGGCTGCGCGCCGCGCTGCGCACCGACTGGCCGGATCGGCCGGCCTTGCGGGTTTGACAGCGCTGAGCACTGCCGCCGCGGCATTGGAAGAACAACTCGCGGGCCCGACGACGGATGATATCGACAAGGACGCTCGCACGATACTCGCTCTGGCCGAACAGTCCGCCGGCGACCTCCGGCGCATCTATTCCGAGCTGGCGCAGAATCTGTAACCGACGCCGGGCACGGTGACGACCAGCCGCGGCGCGCGAGCGGGATCGCCGAGCTTCCGACGCAAGCCGCTGACGATGACATCCACCACGCGCGACGACGCACCGCTGTCGGATGCGATCGCGTCCAGCAGATGCACGCGCGACACTGTGCGCCCTTTGGCGGCAACCAATGCCGCGAGCACGTCGAATTCAGATGGCGTCAGGGCAACCGGATGTCCATGCACGTCCGCGAGCACGCGGGCTGCGCGATCGAACGACCATCCCTCGAAATGAAGCGTCGCCTGCCTGTCGTTGTCCCTGCCGAGCAAACCCATCAGGCTGGCGATCAGCTGCCGCGGATGGAACGGCTTGACCAGATAGTCGTCGACACCAAGCTGAGCGGCGACACTTCGACTTGCCTCGGAGTCGTCCTGCGTGGTGATGCAGATCGGCACGTCCAGTCGCGTCCGCAACTGCCGGACGAGAGCCAGCCCCTCCTCGTCGGGAAGACCGAGGTCGAGGGCAATGGCATCGATCGGCTGCGCTGGCGAACGCAGCGCCGCGCGCATTTCGGCCGCGGTGGATGCAACCGTCACTGCAACGCCTTCCTTCTCCAGATAGGCCGCGAGAAGCGTCTGCACGAAGGGCTCGTCCTCCACGAGAAGGACCGATGGATTCCGCTCTGCCATGATCGACTTTACCAGCCCTCGTCGAATCGCGAGCCGCCTGTTCTGGCCCTCCATGAACTATCCGACAAAGGCCAGTCTATACACCGGATCCAGCAAGCGCATCAGCGCCGCGGCAGGCCCGCCTCGACCAGGATGTCGCGCACGCGTGCCGCAGCTTCGAGATAGACCGGACTGGTATTGGCCGTCGGCGGCCCGATATTGTCGGCCGTGGCGCCCGGGCGCAGCGCCAATGCCTGGGCCACCATCGCCTGCGTATCGGCCTTGCGACCGAGCTGATGGTAGGCTGCAGCAAGCACCAGATGGGTGCGTCCGGTGCCCTGCGTCACGGCGAGCGAGCGCTCCAGCCATGGCACGGCTTCGTCATAACGCTCTAGATAGAGCAGCGCGACGCCGGCGCCCAGCATCCATGTCCAGCGCGACACCGTCGGCGTGTCGTATTGATCGGCCAGCTTGAAATTCGTCACCGCTTCCTCGAAGCGGCCGAGGAAGATCTGGTTGAGCCCGACGTGATAGATCGCAAGTCCGTTCCACGGATCGAAGGACAGCACCCGCGCGCAGGCGACGAGACTGTCGACGAAGCGGTTGGTGGCGCTGAGCAGGCGGCAATAGCTTTCCAGCACAGGCACATAGGTCGGCTTGGTGCGCAGCACACGCTCCATCAGCTCCTGCGCGTTCTGCCGTACGGCCTCGCGCTCCTCGGGCTTGTACCAGACCATCTGGATGCCGCGCAGCTGCAGCGCTGCGAGCGCGGCCTGGACATCGACATTGTCGGGATAATCGCTCAGCGCCTTGCGCAGCATCGTCTCGGCGACGCGAAACCGCTCCGGGGTCGTATGCACGATGGAGGCCGTCGCCTGCTCCACCGCCACCTTGGCGCTTCCCGACATCCCCTGCGCGCCGGCAATGGCATCGTTCAGGATCGCATTGAGGCGCAGCGCCAGCGGATGGCCGACCGCAGCGGCGAGCCGCGACTGCAGCGTGTCCCGGTCCGTATCGCCACCGGCGACCGCAAGATCGGCGCTCCAGGCAATTTCGCCGCTCGACGTCCGCTCCATGCGCGCGCGCAGGAGCCAGTTCTGCTCGTCCTTCAGCAGCTCCGTATTGACGATGTAATCGGCTGCGGCCCGCCCGGATAACGGCTCCAGCGATGCCCGCGCGGTGACCTGCCCCGGTGCAACCACGCGGATATTCTCGATCCGCGCGAGACCGGCGCTGAGACGGTCGGTGACCCCCGCCGCCATCGACCGCACCTGCACATCCTCGATGGTGGTGACCACCGGCATGACAGCAACCGAAGGGCGTATATGCCGCATCACCGTTTGCGAGCCGAGCATCGGCATCATCGCAATGCCGACGGCGACGAGCAGAACGGCGGCACACGCCACGGCGACGGCGCGCCAGCCGGGGCGCGCCCGGACTTTCGGTGGCAGACCGGGAATCGCGCGATCCGGCAAGCGGCTGTCGGAGACAACCCGAGCGACCGGATCGGCTGGCGCGATCTCGCGATCCGTTGGCAAGATATCTTCGGACGCAGGAAGCGCGTGGTCCGGCGCATCCTCCCTCGCCGCCTCAGCCTCTGGTGTATCCGGCGAAATCTGCTCGATCACCGGCGTTCCGGTGACCGTGACATCGGCCTCGAACAGATAGCCGCGACCGGAAATGTTGCGGACGATCTCCCGCCGGCTGTCGCCGAGCGCCGCGCGAATCTCGCGGATGCACTGGAAGAGACTGTCCTCGCCGACATGCAGACCCGGCCAGAATCGCTCCATCAATTCCTGCTTGGTCAGCAGACGGCCGGTGTTGCCGGCAAAGAATGCCAGCATGTCGAATGCCTTCGGGCGCAATCGGATGAGTTCGCCATTCGGCCCGCGCAATTCAGCGCGCTGCGGATCGATGACAAAACCAGCGAACGAAAACACGGACAGCCCCCAGGAAAGCGATGCGCCCTTCACGCAAAAGTCCGGGAAAACCGCCCCCGGATGGCACGTTTCGAAGATATCAGAAAATCTTCAGAAGGTAGCATACTGTTATTGGGTGCATTTCAGGACTCCGGCCGCCCCGGTGTGAGATAGAATCGCCCTTGAGATGCGGGGGCTATAGACTTGTTGAAGTGGGGAGACGCCGGGGCCATTGCTGGCAAGCGATTGATTTTGCTCGCAGTTGCGGCAGTCTCCAGCACCGGTCTATCGAATCCGGGCCGCGCGCAGGACGCCACCTGGAAAAACGCACCCGCGACCGGCGAACTCTCCGATGGCAGCAACTGGGTCGGCGGATCGAGACCAACCCAGGATGCCGGTATCGGCATTTTTGGCGCGTCATCGATCACAACGCTGACCACCTCCGCACTGCTACGATGGGAAGGCATTCGGCTGAACGCCGACGCAGGCAACTACTCACTGACGAATAGTTATTACCTCATTCTTAGAAGCGCGGGCATCGCCGTCAATGGCGGTAGCCTGTCGCTGACGAATACGGGAGACGTGGAGTTCGTCAACAGCCAGCTCTCCGGCGCTGTCAATCTCAACAATTCGGGAACGATGGGGTTCTACGGAACGTCTTCAGCCGGAAACGCCAGCATCACCAACAGCGGGATGCTGAAAATCTATCAATCCTCGACCGTCGCCAATGCGGCTCTGACGAATATGGCAGGCGGTGTCGTCGACATCTCCTCAAATGGCGCCTTCGGGCACAAAAGTCTTGGCTCCCTCGCCGGCGCGGGCGACATCTATCTCGGCTATGGCGAACTGACGATCGGCAGCCTCGGCCGCGACACGACTTTTGCCGGCGTACTGAGCGACTGCGGACCTGGCGGCAGTCAGTGCATCGACGCCGCGCTCGCGACAGGTCTCGGCTCGATCGTCAAGGTAGGCATCGGCACGCTGACTTTGTCCGGCGCCAACACCTATACCGGCGGCACCACGCTTACAGCCGGCACCCTCAGCATCTCGTCCGACAGCAATCTCGGCGGCGGCAATCTCACTTTCAGTGGAGGCACCCTCCGGATCACCGGCACCAGCCTCACGACGCTCATGCGCTCGATCTTCTGGACGGCCAATGGCGCCGGCTTCGACATCGCCGATCCCGCCAACACGTTCAATCTCTGGCAGTCGATCACCGGTGCGGGCGGCCTCACCAAGCTCGGCGCCGGCACGCTTCTGATCTCCGGCAGTGGCGACTATAGCGGCCTCACCTCCGTGCAGGCCGGCACGCTGCAGCTCGACCCGTCCGGCTCGTTCAGCGCCAACAGCCGCCACGACATCGCCGCCGGCGCGACACTCGATCTGAACGGCGGCTTCGCGACCGTCGGCTCGCTGAGCGGCACAGGCACGGTGACCACGTCGAGCGGCCCTGCCCGCCTTGTCACCGGCCTCGACAACACCACGGCGACCTTCGCCGGCACCATAAAGGACGGCGCGGCCGGCGCCGTCGAAGTCTGGATCGGCGGCTTCGGCAGCACCGGCACCGCGATTTTCACCGGCGCCAACACCTATACCGGCGGCACCGTCATCTGCGATTGCGCCACGCTGCAGCTCGGCAATGGCGGCACCACGGGCTCCATCGTCGGCGATGTCGACAACTGGGGCACGCTGATCTTCAACCGCTCCAATGCCTACACCTTCGCCGGCATCATCAGCGACAGCCTCGGCACCGGCAAGGTGATCCAGGCGGGCCCCGGCAACACCATCCTCACCGGGCTCAACACCTATACCGGCGAGACCATCGTCAATGCCGGTACCCTCAGCGTCAACGGCTCCATCGCCGCGTCGTCGCTCACCACGGTGAATCCCGGCGCCACGCTCGGCGGCACCGGCACGGTCGGCAACACGCTCATCAATGGCGGCACACTGGCGCCCGGCAATTCCATCGGCACGCTGACTGTCGCCGGCAATCTCGTGCTCACCACCGCCGCGACCTATCTCGTGGAAATTTCGGGTGCAGCGTCCGACAGGACCATCGTCACCGGCAATGCAACACTGGCCGGCGCGCTGGTGATCCGGCCGGACGCCCGCCTGTCCGCGACCACCACCTACACGTTTCTCACCGCAGCCGGCATCAGCGGCGCATTCGACACTGCGACTGTGATCGGCAATTTCGCGCGCAATCCGCGCTATAGCTTCGTTGGCGGCAATCTGCAGCTCACCCTCGATCCGAGCTGGCTGTCGCCTGTGCTGCCTAGCGCCGCCACCACCAATCAGCGCAATGTCGCAGCGGCCGTCGACAATGCCCTGAACGGCGGCAACGCACTGCCGGCCGGATTGAACGCGCTGTTCAATCTCGGCGGCAACGACCTCTTGAGGGCGCTGACCCAGGCCTCCGGCGAAACCGGCGTCGGCCTTCAGCAGACCAGCCTGCAGGCGATGAATCTGTTTCTCGGCGTGATGACCGATCCCGGCATTGCCGGCCGTGCCGGGCTTGCACCCATGCCCGGCCCCAGCGCCTTCGCGGACGAGGCCCTCGCTTATGCTTCGCCCGGCGGCAAGCGCAGCGCATCGGAGCGCAACGCCTTTGCCCTGATGACCAAGGCCGCGCCGCGCGCGCCGGTGTTCGATCCGAGGTGGAATGTCTGGGCTGCCGGTTTCGGCGGATCACAGACCACCGACGGCAACGCTGTGCTCGGCAGCAACACCACGACCTCGCGCACCTATGGCTTCGCCGTCGGCGCCGATTATCGGTGGGCGCCGCAGACCGTCGCCGGCTTCGCGCTGGCCGGTGGCGGCACGACGTTCTCCGTGGCGAATGGCGGCACCGGCAGCTCGGATCTGTTCCAGGCCGGCGCCTATCTCCGGCACACCACCGGCTCCGCCTATCTCACCGCTGCCGCAGCCTATGGCTGGCAGGACGTCACCACCGACCGATCCGTCACCGCCGCCGGCTTCGACCGCCTGCGCGGGCGCTTCCATGCCAACGCCTTCTCCGGCCGCGTCGAACTCGGCAATCGCTTCAGCGAGCCATATCTTTTCAACGAGTCATGGACCAATGGCGTCGGCCTCACGCCCTATGCCGCTATGCAGATCACCGCGCTCGATCTGCCCGCCTATGCGGAAAGCCTGGTCGCCGGCACCGGCAACTTCGCCCTCGCCTATGACGGCAAGACCGTCACCGCACCGCGCACCGAACTTGGCCTGCGCGCCGACAAGTCCTTCGCTCTCGACGGCGCACTACTGACGCTGCGCGGCCGCGCTGCATGGGCGCATGACTATCAGAACGACCGCACGCTGCAGGCGACCTTCCAGGCGTTGCCCGGCGCGAGCTTCGTCGTGAAGGGCGCGATGGCCGCGCGCGATGCCGCGCTGACAACGGCTTCAGCCGAAATCGCATGGACGAACGGTTTCGCCCTCGCCGCGACCTTCGAGGGCGAATTCTCAGAGACGACGCGCAGCTACGCCGGCAAGGGCGTGGTGCGCTACACATGGTAATGACAGTGAAGAAGCTACGCGCAGCGCTGCTCGCATCGTCCGTCCTCACTCTGGCTTCAACGCTCCCCGCGATGGCGCAAACGACGTGGGTCGCCCATCCCGGCTCGGCCAACTTCTTCGATGCAGGCAACTGGAGCAACGGCGCGCCCGGAAGCACCGACACAGCCTATTTCGACGTGTCGGACACGACAGCGATCACGCACAACAACGGTGGCAACCTAACATACTCAGCCGCTTGGGTATTCAATACGGGCGCGTCGAACTACACGATTACAAATACCAACGGCTACTTCTTTTTCTACCTCGGCCCGGGTATCGTCATCAATGGTGGCAGCCTCACCCTGGTGAACTCCGGCAGCGGCGTCCTCGTCATGAGCAGCAGTTCCTCTCTCGGAACGGCAACGGTCAACAATAACTCTTCACTAGAATTTTACGGATCGAGCACGGCCGGGAATTCGATCATCAACACCACGAGTGGAGTAGGTTTTTATCAAGGCAGCACGGCGGGCAACGCGATCATTACAAGCACAGGGAGCGGCGGGGTGTATTTCTTTGATCACGCCACCGCCGGCAATGCGCAGTTGATCAACCAGGGCTCGCTTGGAGTTGATTTCTCCGGGAGCACCGGTCCCAATGGCGACCACAAACTGAGCGCCGGCTCGATCGAGGGCTCAGGCTATGTCCGGCTCGGCGCCAATGAATTGACGGTCGGCAGCAACAACCTGTCCACCACCGTCAGTGGTGATATCAGCGATGGCAGCGGCGGCACAGGCGGGTCGCTGGTAAAGATCGGCACCGGTACGCTGACGCTGACCGGCACTAATACCTATACCGGCAACACGACCATCAGCGCCGGCACATTGCAGATCGGCGATGGCGGCACCGGCGGTTCGGTAGCCGGCAACGTCGTCAACAACGCTGCGCTCGTCTTCAATCGCTCGGACGATTCCACCTATGGCGGTGTCATCAGTGGCAGCGGTACGGTTGAGAAGCGCGGCGCCGGCGCGCTGACCCTTGC
Source organism: Pseudomonadota bacterium (assembly GCA_023449855.1). Classification (GTDB taxonomy): domain Bacteria; phylum Pseudomonadota; class Alphaproteobacteria; order Rhizobiales; family Xanthobacteraceae; genus Tardiphaga. Next base: position 20,540 of record JAEXHR010000329.1, read on the forward strand.
AGGCGCCAACACCTATACCGGCGCGACCACGATCACCGCAGGCACGCTTGAGATTCAGGGCAGCTTCGCGTCGCCCACCATCGTCAATAACGGCACGCTGATCTATTCCACCGCCGCCAATGCCGGGACCGCGTCGATTACCAATAACGGCCAGTTGACGTTCTACGGCAATACGACGGCCAGCAATGCCATCATTACCAACAGTGGCACTATCCTGTTCGACGGCAACTCCACCGCCGGGAATGCGCAACTGACCAACAATGCGCCTGGCGCGGTGGTCAATTTCTTCACCCCGGGCCCGGCCAGCGACGGCAGGATCAGCGCCGGCTCCATCGCCGGCAACGGCCGCTTCGATCTCAACAGTATCGAACTGACGGTCGGCGGCAATAATCTGTCGACCACCGTCACCGGCGTATTGACCGGCGATGGCGCGCAAACCGGGCAATCGCTGGTCAAGACCGGCACCGGTACGCTCACGCTCTCGGGCATCAACACCTATACCGGCGCGACCACGGTCAATGCCGGCACGCTGAGCGTCAACGGCTCCATCGCATCGTCGTCGCTCACCACCGTGAATGCAGGCGCGACACTCGCCGGCACCGGCATGGTCGGCAACACCACGATCAATGGCGGTACGCTGGCGCCCGGCAATTCCATCGGCACGCTCACGGTGCAAGGCAATCTCGCTTTCACGTCGGCCGCGCGTTACATGCTCGAAGTCTCGCCGGCCAGCGCCGACCGCACCAATGTCACCGGTACCGCGACGCTTGGCGGCGCGACGGTGAATGCGAGCTTTGCGCCGGGAAGCTATGTCGCGAAGAAGTACACGATCCTCAATGCGACGGGCGGTCTCGGCGGCTCCACCTTCAGTTCGTACGTCACCACCAACCTGCCGGACGGCTTCAAGTCATCGCTCAGCTATGACAACACCAACGCCTATCTCGATCTCGAACTGATCTTCGTTCGTCCGGCCACAACCGGCGCCGGTGGCAATCAGCAGGGCGTCGGCAATGCGCTGGTCGGCTACTTCAACAGCAATGGCGGCATCCCGCTGGTCTATGGCGGGCTGACGGCGAACGGTCTCACTCAGGTCTCAGGCGAGACGACGACGGGATCGCAACAGACCGGCATCAATGCCATGACCCAGTTCATGGGCATCATGATGGACCCATCCGCCGCAGGCCGCAGCGATGCGCCGCCGGTTGCCTCAAGCTTTGCAGCCACCGATGCCATGGCCTATGCGCCGGAGACGCGGAGCAAGGCGCCGCGCGATGCCTATGCAGCGATCACCAAGGCGATGCCCCGCGCGGTGAGCTTCGAACAGCGCTGGAGCGTCTGGGCGTCCGGCTTCGGCGGATCGCAAAGCACCGACGGCAATGCCGGAACGGGCAGCAATGCGTCCACCTCCCGCATCTATGGCGCAGCCGCAGGCGCCGATGTCTGGCTGTCGCCGACCACACTGGCCGGCATCTCCATGGCCGGCGGCGCCACCAGCTTCTCCGTTGCGCAAGGCGGCACTGGCCAGTCGGACCTCGTGCAGGTCGGCGGCTTCGTTCGCCATGGCGTCGGCTCGGCCTATCTCAGCGCGGCCTTCGCCTATGGCTGGCAGGACATCACCACCGAACGCCTCGTCACCGTCGCCGGCGCCGATCGCCTGCGCGCGCGCTTCAATGCCAACAGTTATGCCGGCCGCATCGAACTCGGCAGCCGCAGCGCCGTGGCCGAGTTGAACGGCATCGGCATCACGCCCTATGCCGCCGGACAGGTCACGATCCTCGATTTGCCCGATTATGCCGAGAGCGTCGTCTCCGGCAGCAACGCCTTCGCACTCGGCTACACGGCAAAGACCGTGATGGCGCCGCGCACCGAACTCGGCCTCCGCGCGGACAAAGCCTTCGCACTCGACGGCGCGCTGCTCACACTGCGCGGCCGCGCCGCCTGGGCGCATGACTTCAACACCGACCGGGCCGCATCGGCGACCTTCCAGGCACTGCCCGGCGCGAGCTTCGTGGTGAACGGCGCCGCCGCCGCGCGCGATGCAGCGCTGACAACGGCTTCGGGCGAAGTCGCGTGGCGCAACGGCTTCTCCCTCGCCGCTACTTTCGAAGGCGAGTTCTCCGAGACGACGCGCAGCTATGCCGGCAAGGGCGTGGTGCGCTACGCGTGGTGACGGGCACGCGGCCCGCACCGCGCCGTTGAGCGCGTCTGCGCCAAAAACATCAGTAAAAGTTCAGAACATCCGCGGCGGAAATCCGGACGATTTCAGGACAGGTTTGCCGCGTGCATGAGACATATCGCCAACTTCATCACCGAGACGGGATGGGTTGGAATGGGTGCCATGGGAGCGTGTGACGCGCTGCGACGCGCCACATGGCCCGCCCCGGGACCTTTGTAGTCACATGGCCAACATTCCCACATCCCTCCGCATCGCCATCGGCTTTATCGCCGCGCTCTGGATCGTGGGCATCACCGCCCTCGCCGTCGGCGCCCCCGGCGAGATCGTATTGGCGACGGCCGCCCTCGGCACGGTCGGCGCGCTGGTCGAATGGAGCAGCCATCGACCGGACCGGCAGCCCGCCGCGCAGCCGGAGCAGGTCCCCGACGACGCCCCCGCCGCTGTGCAGATGCGGTATGAAGCCGACCCGGAACCGGGATTTCGCCGAAAACATTAAGCTTTTTGGGCAGTTCCAAGGCTCCCCTGCATTGACTTTGGCCGATTCCGGCCTATGTTCCGGCTCGAAGCGGCCCGGTATCGAAACGCGATATCTCGAGCAAGCCGCCTGTCAGCGCCCAGCGATCCCCGTGCATGTTTGCGTGCCGCTCCGGGGGTAGGCGTGATGGTTTTTCCGAGAATCCAAGCGGCGGTTTCGACCAGAGGCATGATCTCGATACGGCATCGAATGAGCGATTTCCCGTTACTCGATAGAATCATGGCCCCATAACAGAGGCTCAATGTCCTTTTCCAATCTCGGCCTGTCCGACAAGGTTCTCGCCGCCGTCACGGCCGCTGGCTACACCACCCCCACCCCCATTCAGGAACAGGCGATTCCCCACGTTCTGGCACGCAAGGACGTGCTCGGCATCGCCCAGACCGGTACCGGCAAGACCGCAGCCTTCGTGCTGCCGATGCTCACCCTTCTCGAAAAAGGCCGCGCCCGCGCCCGCATGCCGCGCACGCTGATCCTCGAGCCGACCCGCGAACTCGCGGCGCAGGTGAAGGAACAGTTCGACAAATACGGCGCCGGCCAGAAGCTCAATGTGGCGCTGCTGATCGGCGGCGTCTCGTTCGGCGACCAGGACATGAAGCTGACCCGCGGCGTCGACGTCCTCATCGCCACCCCGGGCCGCCTGCTCGACCACACCGAGCGCGGCGGCCTCCTCCTCACCGGCGTCGAACTGCTGGTGATCGACGAAGCCGACCGCATGCTGGACATGGGCTTCATCCCCGACATCGAACGCATCTGCAAGCTGGTGCCGTTCACCCGCCAGACGCTCTTCCTCACGGCGACCATGCCGCCGGAAATCCGCCGCATCACCGAGACCTTCCTGCATAATCCGGTGAAGATCGAAGTCGCCAAGCCGGCGACCGCCGCAGCCACCATTACCCAGTCGCAGGTCGCCGTCTCCCGTAACGACTGGCAGAAGCGCGAAGTGCTCCGCACCCTTCTCCGCGAAGCCGAAGATCTCAAGAACGCGATCATCTTCTGCAACCGCAAGCGCGAAGTCGCGCAGCTCGCCAAATCCCTGCAGAAGCACGGCTTCGCCGTCGGCGCCCTGCATGGCGACATGGAACAGTCCGCCCGCCTCGCCGCGCTGGACCAGTTCCGCAAGGGCGAGTTGCCGCTCCTCGTCGCCTCCGACGTCGCCGCCCGCGGCCTCGATATTCCCGCGGTGAGCCACGTCTTCAATTTCGACATTCCCCATCACTCCGACGATTACGTCCACCGCATCGGCCGCACCGGCCGCGCCGGACGCACCGGCACCGCGATCTCGCTGGTGTCGCCGGCGGACCAGAAGTCCATCCAGGCCGTCGAGAAGCTGATCGGCCAGAGCATCGCCAAGCACGAAAGCGCCGCCCTCGACGCCATGCCGGCCGAGGACGAGAGCGAAGCCGCCGAGGCGCCGCGCTCGAACCGCCGCCGCAGCGGCAATCGCGAAGCCAATGCGGAAGGTTCTTCCCGCGGTCGCCGCGATGGCCGCCGCGAGCGCGAGGCTCGCCCGGAGCGCGAGGCGCGTTCGCCCCGTCCCGAGCGCGAAGCCCGCGCGCCCGCGAACGAACACCGTTCGCCGGAGAGCGAAGCCCCGCGCGAGCGCAAACCGCGCCGCGACCGCGATCGTCGCCCGAACGAGGACCGTGGCACCGGTCCGCAGCCCGCCGTTGCCTCCTATGGCACGTCGCAGCCGCCCTCCATCGGCCGCCCGCAAGCGCCGCGTCCACGCCGCGAGGAAGACTTCGAGCCGGGCGATCATTCGCACCTGCCCGCTTTCCTGCTGCGTCCCATCCGGGCACGCGCATAGGTAGTATATTCAACAACCGTTTACCGACGATTCACACACGTGCCCTAGTGTCACGGCGATATTTTTGACATTTCGCAAGTGAGGGCGGCGCGACGCAGCGCCGCTTGGGGACACAGGACGTGACCGCAAGCCTCGACGACCTTGAACGCACATTGGCGTTCGCCGATATCGCACTCGGGCAGATCCGCTCCCTGCGCCAGCCCGCGATCCCGCGCAATTACGAGATCTGGTACGTTTACGCGACCGGCTACAATCCGGCGCTGAACAAGGTGATCAACGAGACGCTGGCCCGCAACGGCCGTCTCAGCGATTCCGATCTCGACCAGATCCACGACACCTATCTCTCCCAGGCGCGCGTCACCGATCGCATCGATCAGGTCGGCGCCCGCGTGATCGGCGAGATCGACGACGTGATGACGCTGATCAACGATGCGCTCAACATGACCGTCGATTTCAACACCAGCCTCGCCGGCGCCGGCAAGCAGCTCGCAGTCGCGCGCGACCCCGCCACCATCAAGGCCGTCATCGAAGGACTGGTGAAATCCACGCGTGACGTGCACGACACCAACAAGGCGCTGGAAGAGCGCCTGCTGTTCTCGCGCAGCGAAGTCAGCGTGTTGCAGCAGAGCCTCGAAGCCATCCGCGCCGAAAGCCTGACCGATCCCCTCACCGCACTCGGCAATCGCAAATATTTCGATCGTGCGCTGGCGACAGCTATCGAGACCGCGCAGAAGCGCGGCGAGTCGCTGTCGCTGCTGATGCTCGACATCGATCACTTCAAGTCGTTCAACGACAATTACGGCCACCTCACCGGCGACCAGGTGCTGCGTCTTGTCGGCATGTCGCTGAAGCAGACCATCAAGGGTCAGGACATCACCGCGCGCTATGGCGGCGAGGAATTCGCCGTGGTGCTGCCGAACACGCCGCTGCGCCAGGCGTTGACGGTGGCCGATCACATCCGCCGCGCCGTGATGTCGAAGGAACTGAAGAAGAAATCCACCGGCGAGATCCTCGGCCGCGTCACCATCTCGGTCGGCGTCTCCATGCTGGCGAGCGGCGACGACATGGACTCGCTGATCGGCCGCGCCGATGCCTGCCTCTACGCGGCCAAACGCAACGGCCGCAACCGCGTGATCTGCGAAGTCGATCCGGAATATCAGAGCGAGATCACGTTCCAGGTGGCCTGACGGCCGTAGGGCGGATGAGGCGAAGCCGTCATCCGCCGCGGAGTTTCCGCAATGAACTCGGCCGGCGGATTACGCTTCGCTAATCCGCCCTACGCTTCTTAGCCTTCGCGACCTTCTTCTTCGCCGTCTTTGCGGTCTTCTTCCCTTTCCCCGCCTTCTTCAGCGACGCCCGGATCGCCGCGGCATGCGCGGTGCGGGCCCAGTCCGTGACCTCGTCGGGATCGTCATAGAGCCGCTCGGGCAAGCGCCAGTAGGAGGCGATCATCCGCAGCTTGCCCTTCATCTCATACTGGAAGCACTGCGATCCTTCCGCTTCGAAACGCGGAATGGAGTTTTCATCAGCACGCAGATAGATCGCCCCGCGCAGCACCAGCGCGAAGTTGATGCCGTCGGCGGAAACGCCGAAGCCGGAAAACATCCGGCGGATCGTCACCGGCCCGAAGCCGGCGAACAGTTCGGAGAGGAAGTCGCGGTCCATGGCGGGAGTGTAACATGGAACGCCGCCGTAGGGCGGCTTAGCCGAAGGCGTTATCCGCCGGCCGAGAACATGTGGCGAAGAACGGCGGATTACGCTTCGCTAATCCGCCCTACGTTCAATCCACCTTCGCCGGCTGCAGCTGCACGGACTCGCCGCAGCCGCAGGCGCTGATCTGGTTCGGGTTGTTGAACACGAACTGCGCCTGCATCTTGTCGGTCTTGTAGTCCATCTCGGTGCCGAGCAGGAACAGCACGGCCTTCGGATCGACCAGGATCTTGACGCCCTTGTCCTCGACGACCTCGTCGGTCGGCTTCACGTCATGGGCATATTCGACGGTGTAGGACTGGCCGGCGCAGCCGCCATTCTTGATGCCGACGCGCAGCCCGATGATCTCGGAATCCGCGCGCTTGGTCAGCTCCAGCACGCGCGCCGCCGCGGCATCCGTCAGACGCATAACCTGCGGCTTCGGGCGCGGCTTCGGCTTGGCGGGAGCTGGTGCGTTCGGTGTCATATCAGTCATGTGTTCAGTCCCTTGGGCGGTTCAAGGCCGCCAACGGAGAATTCAGTCGAACGCCGATCTCACCACATATTGAGCACGAGGCGGGCCTCGTCGCTCATCCGGTCCGGCGTCCAGGTCGGCTCCCAGACGATGTTGACCTTGACGATGCCGGCGCCGGGCACGCTGGCCACGGCATTCTCCACCATGGTCGGCAGTTCTTCCGCCGCCGGGCAGTTCGGGGTCGTCAGGGTCATGTCGATGTCGATGCCGCGATCGTCCTTGATATCGACCTTGTAAATCAAGCCGAGCTCATAGATGTCCGCGGGAATTTCCGGGTCGAACACCGTCTTCAGCGCGGCAACGATTTCCGTGCCCATGCGCTCGGTCTCGGCAGGATCCAGCGCCGAAACCGTCTGCATCTCCGGCGTCTTCACCTCTGCGGTATCACTCATGCGAAAAGCTCCCGTGCCTTGATCAACGCCTGCGCGAGATGATCGATTTCTTCGCGGGTATTATACATTCCGAACGACGCGCGGCAGGTGGCGGTGACGTTGAATCGTTCCAGAAGCGGCATCACGCAATGCGTACCCGCGCGCACCGCGATGCCCTGGCGGTCGATCACCGTCGCGATGTCATGGGCATGGGCGCCCTTGAGTTCGAACGAGATCACCGGCCCCTTGTCCTTCGCCGAACCGAAAATGCGCAGCGAATTGATCTCGCGCAGCTTGCCCTCGGCATAGGTCAGGAGGCCATGCTCATGGGCGGCGATGCGCTCGCGGCCGACCGAGTTCACGTAATCGATGGCCGCACCGAGGCCGATGGCCTCGACGATCATCGGCGTGCCCGCCTCGAACTTGTGCGGGGGATCGCCATATGTGACCCAGTCGCGCGACACTTCGCGGATCATCTCGCCGCCGCCGGCATAGGGCCGCATGGCGGCAAGGCGATCGTATTTGCCATAGAGCACGCCGATGCCGGTCGGGCCGTACAGCTTGTGGCCGGTGAAGACATAGAAATCGCAATCGATGTCCTGCACGTCCACGGTGCCATGCACCGCAGCCTGGCTGCCGTCCACCAGCACCGGGATGCCGCGCGCATGCGCGATGGCAGTGACCTCTTTCACAGGCACGCGGGTGCCGAGCGCATTCGACATCTGCGTGATGGCGACGATCTTGGTGCGATCGGTCAGCAGTTTTTCGAATTCATCGATGAGGAAGTTGCCTTCGTCATCCACCGGCGCCCATTTGATGACGGCGCCCTGACGCTCGCGCAGGAAGTGCCACGGCACGATGTTCGAATGGTGCTCCATGATGGAGACCACGATCTCGTCGCCTTCCTTGATGTTCTCGCCGCCAAAGGCACCCGCCACGACGTTGAGCGCATCGGTTGCGTTGCGCGTGAAGATGATCTCTTCCGGGCGCTTGGCATTGAGGAAGTGCTGCACCTTGGTGCGTGCGCCCTCATAGGCTTCGGTGGCGGCATTGGCCAGATAATGCAGGCCGCGATGCACGTTGGCATATTCGGACTTGTAGGCCTCGGTCATGCGATCGAGCACGGCATTCGGCTTCTGCGCCGAGGCAGCGTTATCGAGATAGACCAGCGGCTTGCCATAGACCTGCATCGCCAGCGCCGGGAAATCCTCGCGGATCAGCGCGACGTCGTAGGAGCCGTCAATGACTGCAGGATGCATTGTCATTCCAAATTTCTCTCTTCGACCCATCAGCCGTCATTGCGAGCGCAGCGAAGCAATCCAGAAGCGAAGTGAACAAAGAACTGGATTGCTTCGTCGCTGCGCTAAGGGGAAAGCGGATGGCTTTCCCCGACCTCGCAATGACGACGTCCCCTTAGCCCCGCGAACCCAACCAGCGCTCCGCGGCACCAATCGCCACATCACGCAGGTCATCATTCACGATCGACTCCAGCGCCTCGCCGACAAAAGCCTGAATCAGCAGCGCCTGCGCTTCCTTCTCGGGAAGGCCGCGGGCGCGCAGATAGAACAGCAGGCTGTCATCGAGGGCGCCGACCGTGGCGCCGTGGCCGCACTGCACGTCGTCGGCGAAGATTTCGAGTTCGGGCTTGTTGTCGATCTCGGCATCGTCCGAGAGCAACAGCGCGCGCGACATCATCTTGCCATCGGTCTGCTGCGCGATCTGGTGCACGTTGATCTTGCCCTGGAACACCGAATGGGCACGATCGTCGAGCACGGCGCGGAAATTTTCGCGGCTGACGCAGCCGGGCGTCGCATGATCGATCACGAAGGTGCAATCGCCATGCTGCTGGCCGCGCAGCAGATGAATGCTGTTGGTGGAGAGGTCGCTGCCCTCGCCCGCCAGCGTGATGAAGCTCTGATAGCGGCTGACGCCGCCGCCGGTGGTCAGGCTGAACGTATTGAACTTCGAGCGTGCGCCGACAGTGACGATGGCGCTGGCGATGCTGGCGGCGTCGAGCGCGTCTTCCATCACGCGCACATGCTGCAGATCGGTATCGTCGCCGACCCAGAGCACCGTGGTGTCGTGGACCTGATAGGCTTTGGCGGATTCCGTCGCGACATAGGTCTCGACCAGAGTCACCTTGGCATTGCTGCCGATGCGGATCAGCGAGCGCGTGAAGGACGCAACCTTCGGCCTGGTCGTCACATGGACGATCTGCAGCGGCTTCGTGACCTCAGTGCCGTCCGCCACGCTGATGATCACGCCATCGGTGGCGAAGGCCGCATTGAGCGACAGCATGGGATCACTGACCTTGCTGAGCAGCAGGTCGGCGCGCGCGGCGCTGGCCTCATCCGCCAGCACGGCGCTGAGCGCATGCACGGTCACGCCATTGCCGGCAGACAGATCGGAGAGATCGGCCGCGAGCACGCCATCGACCAGCACGAGCTTCTGCGTGTCGCCATCCGTGAGCGCGGCGACGGCCTTGCGGGCTTCCGCCAGCGCAGCCTGATCCGGCGCAGCCGCGAGCGGCGCGACATCGCCGAGCAGCTTGCGCAGGTCGGTATACTTCCATTCCTCGACGCGCCGGTGCGGCAGGCCGTTCACGGCAAACGCATCGAAGGCGCGCTGGCGCGTTTCGGTGACAGGCCCGGTACCGGGCAGACGACCGCGCGCAGCGGCAAAGGTGCCGTCCAGCGTCGCGCCCGTCGTGGTCTTTGCTACAGCTACATTCATGATGATCTCACTCAGGCCGCGGCTTCTTCATACTGCGCGTAGCCGGACGCTTCGAGTTCGAGCGCCAGTTCCTTGCCGCCGGACTTCACCACGCGGCCCCTGGACATCACGTGCACATGGTCCGGCACGATGTAGTTCAGCAGGCGCTGATAGTGGGTGATCACCACCATCGCACGATCCGACGAGCGCAGCGCGTTGACGCCTTCCGAGGCGATGCGCAGCGCGTCGATGTCGAGGCCGGAGTCCATCTCATCGAGGATGCAGAGGCTCGGCTGGAACAGCGCCATCTGCAGCACTTCGTTGCGCTTCTTCTCACCGCCGGAGAAGCCGACATTGACGCCGCGGCGGAGCATGTCCTGCGGGATGTTCAGCGAGCTTGCTACTTCGCGCACCTTCTTCAGGAAGTCCGGGGTCGAGAACTCATCCTCGCCGCGCGCCTTGCGCTGCGCGTTCAGCGCGGTGCGCAGGAAGGTCATGGTGGCGACGCCGGGGATCTCCACCGGATATTGGAAGGCGAGAAACACGCCCTTGGCAGCGCGCTCGTCCGGCTCCATCTCGAGCAGGTCTTCGCCCTTGAACAGGATTTCGCCGCCGGTGACTTCATAACCCGGCTTGCCGGCGATGACGTGAGACAGCGTGGACTTGCCCGAGCCGTTCGGGCCCATGATGGCATGCACCTCGCCGGCATTCACGGTCATGGTGAGCCCATGGAGAATCTCGCGATCTTCGACACGGACTTGCAGGTTCTTCACTTCGAGCAGAGCGGGCATTGGTTTTTCCTTCGAGTATCATCCTGAGCTGCGCGGCGGTCGCGCAAGTCTTCAGGAAAGTCCGCGTACAAGTTTCGTTCGCTTGAGTTGAGCGGCCAGAAATGCGTTCATTTCTGCCAATTCCCCGCTCATCTTTTGTAGGTCGTCCGACATCCTGGACATGTCGGCGCGCATCGCACGAAGCTCCTCAAGAATGAGTGCTTCGTGCTGAGACATCATCCCACCGAGCCTTCGAGCGAGATCGAGATCAGCTTCTGCGCTTCCACTGCGAACTCCATCGGGAGCTGCTGCAGCACGTCCTTCACGAAGCCATTGACCACGAGGCCGACAGCCTCTTCCTGGCTCAGGCCGCGCTGGATGCAGTAGAACAGCACGTCTTCCGAAATCTTCGAGGTCGTCGCTTCGTGCTCGAACAGAGCCGAAGAATTCTTCGCCTCGATATACGGCACCGTATGCGCGCCGCACTGGTCGCCGATCAGCAGCGAGTCGCAGGCCGTGAAGTTGCGCGCATTCTTCGCCTTGCGGTTCGCCGTGACGAGGCCGCGATAGGTGTTCTGCGACTTGCCGGCGGCGATGCCCTTGGAGATGATCCGGCTGGTGGTGTTGTTGCCGAGATGGATCATCTTGGTGCCGCTATCGACCTGCTGATAGCCGTTCGAGATCGCGATCGAATAGAACTCGCCGCGCGAATTGTCGCCGCGCAGGATGCAGCTCGGATATTTCCAGGTGATCGCCGAGCCGGTCTCGACCTGGGTCCAGGAGATCTTGGAATTGTCGCCGCGGCAGTCACCACGCTTGGTGACGAAGTTGTAGATGCCGCCCTTGCCTTCCGAATTGCCCGGATACCAGTTCTGCACCGTCGAATATTTGATCTCGGCATCGTCGAGGGCGACGAGTTCGACCACGGCGGCGTGGAGCTGGTTCTCGTCGCGCTGCGGCGCCGTGCAGCCTTCGAGATAGGAGACGTAGGCGCCCTTGTCGGCGATGATCAGCGTGCGCTCGAACTGGCCGGTGTTGCGCTCATTGATGCGGAAATAGGTCGACAGCTCCATCGGGCACTTCACGCCCGACGGGATGTAGACGAAGGAGCCGTCGGAGAACACGGCCGAGTTCAGCGTGGCGTAGAAATTGTCGGAGGTCGGGACCACCGAACCGAGATACTGCTTCACCAGTTCGGGGTGTTCGCGGATGGCTTCCGAGATCGGCATGAAGATCACGCCGGCCTTCTTCAGCTCGGCCTGGAACGTGGTCGCGACCGAGACCGAGTCGAACACGGCGTCGACGGCGATCTTGCGGCGCTCGGGATTTTCGTCACCCGGCTGCGGCTCGACGCCTTCCAGCATCGCGACTTCGCGGAGCGGAATGCCGAGCTTCTCATAGGTCTTGAGAATTTCCGGATCGATCTCGTCCAGCGAGGCGATCGATTTCTTCTTCGGCGCTGCGTAGTAGTGAATGTCCTGGAAGTCGATCTTCGGATATTCGACGCGCGCCCAGGTGGGCTCTTCCATGGTCAGCCAGCGGCGATAGGCCTCGAGGCGCCATTCGAGCATCCACTCGGGCTCATTCTTCTTCGCGGAAATATAACGGACGATGTCTTCGCTCAAACCCTTCGGGGCGAGCTCGGATTCGATATTGGTCTCGAACCCATAACGATATTGATCGACATCGATGAGGCGGACCTGATCGATCGTCTCTTGTACGGCAGCCATTCAATCCTCCGCTCGCGGTTTCAAGGACCGCGGTGGACATACCCAAACCAAATTCAGAACTTGCGGGGGTCTTTACGACGTTCCGGCGGGAAAATCACCAGCCTTAGAACCGTTCAACCTCTGTTTCGTCGCTCTGCTTAATTAATGATCCCGCCAGCTTTTTCCAAGCCTGAAGGCACCGATCGACATCCGCTTTCGTGGTCGACCAGCCGAGGCTGAGGCGAATCGCGCTGCGGGTCAGTTCCGGCCCGTAGCCCATCGCCTCGACCACATGGGACGGCTGGACCTTACCAGATGAACAGGCGGAACCGGACGATACCGAGATACCTTCGAGATCAAATCCAATCACAGCGGTCTCCGCGCGCAAGCCGGGGGCGCCGAACAGGATGGTGTTCGGCAGGCGCGGAGCATCAGCCGCGAACACAATGACGTCGTTGTGCTGCCGCAAGCCTGCCTCAAGAATTCGGCGCAATTCGGCGACTTTCCCCATCTCCGGCAGCGCTGCAATGGCGGCCTTGGCGGCGGCCCCGAAGCCGCTGATTCCAATGACATTCTCGGTCCCCGCCCGGCGCGACAGCTCCTGCCCGCCGCCGCGCAGCAGCGGCTGCGGGCCGGTCAGCCCGTCCCCGATCACCAGCGCCCCAACGCCCTTCGGGCCGCCGATCTTGTGCGCAGAAATCGATAGAAGATCGACCTTTAAGACACTGATATCGATTGAAATCCTCCCCAGCGCCTGCACCGCATCGACATGCAACACACCGCCGGCTTCATGTACCACTTCAGCAGTTTCAGCGATCGGCTGCAGCACCCCGGTCTCATTATTAGCCGCCATCACCGACACCAGCGCCGGTGATCCTCCCGCCAGCAACTCCCGTAACCGGGCGGGATCGACGACACCACTGCGATCGACGTCCAGCACCGTCACCGCCTCCGGCGCGAACCGCCCGGCGGCCATGACAGACGGGTGCTCCACGGCCGATACGATCAACCGCTCCACGGGCGCGCCGCCCTTGCGCGCGGTACCGGGCACCAGAGCCACTACATTGGCTTCGGTTCCGCCAGAGGTGAACACCACCTGCCGCGCCTCGGCACCGACAGCGAGCGCCACGGCGGTGCGGGCGTCCTCGACGATCCGCCGGGCCTGCCGGCCTTCGGCATGGACCGAGGACGGGTTCCCCACCGCATCCATGGCAGCCAGCATCGCTGCCCGCGCTTCGGGCCGAAGCGGGGTCGTCGCGTTCCAATCGAGATAGACGCGCACGGGCGGCAATGCAGCTCTCCTTCAGTTCCGTGGCCGTCTCTTAGCTCAATCTGCCATCGAATGCGCGTCCGGACGTCTCTCGAACCGTTCAAGATGCTTGCTTTTCGCCCCTGCGCTTATGGTAGAACGCGGCCTCCACTCCACCCGGCGCTGCATCGGGCCGCGCCGCTCGCCCGTCTCAAAGGGCGCGAGCCCGGCCGCCGAGCCCATGCGAGGCCGGCCGACCGCGCCGGGAACGGGACCAAGGATCACGATGCCCGAAGTTATTTTTGCCGGTCCGGCAGGCCGTATCGAAGGCCGCTATCACCCCGCCAAGCAGAAGAACGCGCCGATCGCGATGGTGTTGCATCCGCACCCGCAATTCGCCGGCACGATGAACCACCAGATCGTCTACCAGTGCTATTATGCCTTCGTGCATCGTGGCTTCTCGGTGCTGCGCTTCAATTTCCGCGGCGTCGGTCGCAGCCAGGGCTCGTTCGATCACGGCACCGGTGAACTCTCGGATGCCGCGGCGGCGCTCGACTGGGCGCAGTCGATCAATCCCGAAGCACGCGCCTGCTGGGTCGCCGGCTTCTCCTTCGGTGCCTGGATCGGCATGCAGCTGCTGATGCGCCGCCCGGAAGTCGAGGGTTTCATCTCGATCGCGCCGCCGGCCAATCTCTACGATTTCTCGTTCCTGGCGCCCTGCCCGTCCTCGGGCCTGATTGTGCATGGCGACAAGGATGCCGTGGTGCCGGCCAAGGACGTCAACACGCTGGTCGAGAAGCTGAAGACCCAGAAGGGCATCGTGATCGACCAGCAGGTCATCCCCGGCGCTAACCACTTCTTCGACAACAAGCTCGAGCCATTGATGGAGTCGGTGACGAGCTATCTGGATATGCGACTCGCCAACGTGCGTTAAGCGCTGCAACGAGCATCAAACAAAAAGCCCTCTCAAACAAAAAGCCCTCGGCCATCCGGCCGAGGGCTTTTTCGTCGCAGCGATCAGAACGACCGAAGTATCTGAACCGAACCATTATACAGGTTCTGGTCCTTGATTTCGTAGGCCTGCGCTGCGGGCTTGCCCGTCACGTTGCCGGTATAGGTACCGCCGAGATTCTGATCGAGGCGCGTATAGGTGAACTCGGCCGACAGGGTCAGATTCTTGACCGGCGTCCACGCTGTCCGCGTGCCGATCTGGGCGATCGCAAAGTCGAAGTTGTTGGTCGTGCCCGAAATGCTGCCCGCCGTTGCGCCCGTCGGCGCCGCCGCGCTGCCTGCACCGAGACGGCCACCGGCTGGGCTGAAGGCTGCGGCAAGCAACGCATTGCCGCCATCACCATAGGAAATGTGGCTGTAGTTGCCGAACACCGACGTGCGCCACGCCGTATTCCAATAGTGTTCGTAGAAGGCGCTAACCTGCCAGGTCTCTGCCTGCTGGATCTGACCGTTGGTGCCGAACACGCCGTCGAGCAGATAACCGAAGCCGACCGTGTTGCCGTCGAACTTGGCGAAGCGGCCGCCGCCCTGGGTGTCGAGCGTGCCGCCGCCAAACACGTACTTCGTTGCGCCCTTGCCGTAAGAGGTTTCGATCTTCAGGCTGTCGCTGGCGCCGGTCGGCAGGTTCTTGAACTCCACCGCGCCGGTGACCGCGAAGCCGTAGGAGTCGTCGGCATGGCCGGAGGCTTCGTTGGCACCATAGAAGCCGGGCGTGATCGTGTGCATGGCCGCACCGAAATGCAGCGAGCCCCACTTCTGATCGAGCCTGATATTGCCGACCACGTCGGGGATGTGATTGCCGCCATAGGAATTGCCGAGGAACGTATAGGACGCAACGCCATATTGCTGGTTCAGGAACTGGCCAGCGCCCGGCGCGACGATGAAATTCGCCGTGTTGTAGAGGCCGGCATTGCGATAGGGCGACGCGTTTTCAAGCGAGATCGCCGCCGAAACGCCGTTGCCGAATTCGGCAGTATAGGAAATCTGCGGCAGGCCGGTGCTGTTGTTCGAGCCCGCGAGGAAGCCTGAAGAAATATAGGGCTTGGTCAGCGCCCATTGCGGATCGAATTGCGAGACGGCCTTGCCGAAAGTGAAGCCGCCGAACTGAATGAACGCGAGATCGACCTCGGTGAAGCCGCCGGCGATGCTGTCACGCCCCTGGGTGAAATCGAGCTGGAAATTCGCATAGGTGCGAACCATGCCGTATTCGGTGGACGTGTGCGTATCCGTGATCAGATTGATGCGATCGCGGGTGAGATAGTAATCCTTGGTCCACAGATTGTTGCCGCCGGCACCGCCCTGCCAGTACGGCGCATCATAGGGACCGCCATTGATCGTCGTATCGATACGGATCGCGCCGCCGATCTTGATACAGGTGTCGGTACCCGGAATGTAGTAGAAGCCCGCGCCATAGAGCGAGCACACTTTCACATATTCGACCGCCTTGGCCTTGACCGGAAGATCCGCCGCCTGCGCGCCGCCGATTGCCATCAGCCCCGCTGCCGAGCCGAGAATTGCCTGCCTGATCGCCGTCATGATGTCTCCCCCGCACGAGGCCGCGAGCGAACGCACAAGCGTTCTGCGATCCAGCATCGCGTCTGTTTCAGGCCGCAGTCACCGCCGCCCGGCATCAATCTGTTGGTGGCAACGATGCGACACAATGGCCGCGGTCGATTGACGCAGCATCATTTGCAGCCTGTGTGCTTTGGGCAACATGCGATGCGCCTATGCGGCAGCGCGTTACCGACGAGATCACGAAAACGGCTGACGCGATCACGGGCCGGTGTTCGCGCGCGAGAGCGCCGGCGGCTCATAATGCTGGGTGCGAGGCATCTACGAATCGCGATGCAGGCTAGGCGATCCACCTGCATGCACGCCGCCCGTCAGCGCTGCGGCAACGCCAGTCGTGCCGGGGAATGTCAGCGGCAATCGCTTCAAGCTGCGAACGGCGAGAAAAGCGAAGGCCTGCGCTTCCATCGCATCGGCCGACCAGCCAAGATCATCGGCAGTCTCAACGGATGCAGGCGCGACGCGGTTACGAAGCATCGACAACAAGGTTGGATTCCGTGCGCCGCCGCCGGCAACGATTAACGTATGCGGCGGCTTCGGCAGCAACGGGGCGATCGCTGCGATACTCGCAGCAGTGAAAGCCGTGAGCGTTGCGGCACCGTCGGCCGGCGATTTGCTACCGACGCTCAGGGCAGCGAAATGATTGCGATCGAGCGACTTCGGCGGCGCCACCGTAAAGAACGGATTTTGCAAAGCACCTGCGACCCAGGTTTCATCCACATGCCCCTGCGCAGCCAGCGCACCATCGGCATCGAAGGGGCGTCCGGCCGTGTGCAACACGAAGTCATCGAGAAGTGCATTGCCGGGGCCGGTATCGCAGGCGATCAAAACGTCGTCGCCGTCGATATAGGTGATGTTTGAAACGCCGCCGATATTGACGACGATCAAGGGGCCGTCGCGATCGAGCGCTCGCGCCAGCGCGCGATGATACACTGGCACCAGCGGTGCGCCCTGCCCGCCTGCAGCAACATCCGCCGCGCGCAGGTCGTGAACGACCGGCAGACCGAGACGTGCAGCGAGCCCCTCGCCGTCGCCGATTTGCACCGTCAGACGCTCGGCGGGCCGATGCAAAACGGTCTGACCATGGAAGCCGACAAGGTCGACGGAGTCGCGCGCGATTTCGTGCTGCACCAAAAAAGCCTCGACTGCTTCGGCATGGGCTTCCGTGACCACCCGCTCGGCCTCGGCCAGCGCGCCCGGTCGTGCATTTCTATCCATCATGCCGACCGCATCGCTCAGCGCCTGCCGCAGCAGGCCGCGCTCGGCCTCGCCATAGGGCCGATAACCGGACGGCCCGAATGCCGTCACCCGCTCGCCATCGGTCTCGATCATGGCCACGTCCACCCCGTCCATGGAGGTTCCGCTCATCAATCCGATCGCCCGCAGCACCCTGGTCACGCAAATCACCCCGAAATCCGGTCCAAACTTGTGCCGAACCGTCCAATCTTATACCAAACCACCCTCTGGCGCGCCCGCCATGCCCAGCATGTCGCCGATTGATTGAAGCGGCGTAAAACCTTCAGACCCGAGTCCCGAACCGATGACCACCTACAAGTCCGATTTCCTCAACGTGCTGCACGACCGCGGCCTGATCCATCAGGTCTCCGACGCCGCCGCGCTGGATGCCGCCTGCTGCAAGGGACCGGTCACGGCTTATGTGGGCTATGACGCCACGGCCACCAGCCTGCATATCGGCAACCTGATCTCGGTGACCATGCTGTACTGGTTTCAGCAGACCGGGCATCGCCCGATCACGCTGATGGGCGGCGGCACTTCGATGGTCGGCGACCCCTCGTTCCGCGACGACCAGCGCCAGATGCTGACGCCGGAAAAGATCGCGGAGAACATCGAGGGCATCAAGAAGATCTTCGGCAAGATGCTGACCTATGGCGACGGTCCGACCGACGCGCTGATGGTCAACAATGCCGACTGGTTGATGAAACTCAATTACGTGGAATTCCTGCGCGATGTCGGCCGCCATTTCTCGGTCAACCGCATGCTGTCCTTCGACAGCGTGAAGCTGCGCCTCGACCGCGACCAGTCGCTGTCATTCCTCGAATTCAACTACATGATCATGCAGGGCTACGACTTCGTCGAGCTCAACCGCCGCTATGGCACGCTGCTGCAGATGGGCGGCTCCGACCAGTGGGGCAACATCATCAACGGCGTCGATCTCAGCCACCGTATGGGCGGCCCGCAGCTCTATGCGCTGACCACGCCGCTGCTGACCAAATCGTCCGGCGAGAAGATGGGCAAGTCGGCCTCTGGCGCCGTCTGGCTCAATGGCGATCTATTCAGCCCGTATGACTTCTGGCAGTACTTCCGCAACACCGAGGACGCCGATGTCGGCCGCTTCCTGAAGGTGTTCACCCGCCTGCCGCTGGATGAGATCGCGAAGCTTGCTGCGCTCGGTGGTTCGGAGATCAACGAGGCGAAGAAGATCCTCGCGACGGAAGCCACCGCCGTCGTGCACGGCCGCGCTGCAGCAGAAGCCGCCGCCGAAACCGCGCGAAAAACCTTCGAGGAAGGCGCGCTGGCCGAGAGCCTGCCAACCGTCAATATTCCACGTGCCGAACTGGATGCCGGCATCGGCGTGCTGGCAGCCTTCGTCAATGCCGGCTTCGTCGCCTCGAACGGCGAAGCGCGCCGCCAGATCAAGGGCGGCGGGTTGCGCGTCAACGATGTCGCCGTGAATGACGAGAAGATGCTGCTGACGCCGGATCAACTGACGCCGGAAGGCGTCATCAAGCTCTCGCTCGGCAAGAAGCGGCATATTTTGCTGAAGCCGGAATAGGAGAAGCGGCCGTAGGATGGGTTCAGCGAAGCGAAAACCCATCGTTCCGTCGGAGTCACGGGCTCGGCTGATGGGTTTTCGCTCCGGCGCTTACGCGCCGCCGCTCAACCCATCCTACGGCTCCGCTGCTCAAGCCTGCATAGCCGCATTCATCCAGCGCACTTGTCCACGGCGAGCGAAGCGCGTCCCATGACGCCATCGCAATCGCCGTGGAAGAAGAGCGCTCGATGGATCTGAAGACATCCCAACGCATCGGGCTTTCCGTCCTCGGAATCTGCTTCACGCTCTCACTGTTCGGCCGCGGACTGCAGGAGAGTTTTACGGTCTTCCTGCTACCGGTGTCGCAATCCTTCGGCTGGGATCGCGGCGAAGTCGTTTCGATCTATTCGCTTACGGCGCTTTGCGTTGGGCTTTCCTCTCCTCTGGTCGGCAGGCTGTTCGACCGATCCGGTCCTCGCACGGTGTTCCTCATCGGTCTTGCCGTGCTCGGATGCGCCCTGCTCACCGCGGCCTATTCCCAGCAGCTCTGGCAATTCCAGCTCACAATGGGACTCTGCTTTGGATTCGCCGTGGCCTGCATCGGCAACGTTCCGAATGCATTGCTGCTGGGGCGCTGGTTCGGCAAGCGTCTGCCGACGGCGATGTCCGTCGTCTATTCGGCCACCGGCGCCGGTGTCCTCATCATGCTGCCGCTCGCTCAATTGCTGATCGATCATCTCGATTGGCGCGGCACTTATCAGGTGTTCGGCTTCGCCGCTCTCGCGCTGACGATTCCGCTGATCGTTCTCCCCTGGCGCAAATTCAGCGCCGGTTCGCCTCATCTCGAAAGGCCCAAGGGCGGCGACGATCCGATCGAGGAAGGATGGACGCTTGCATCCGCCATGCGCCATCATGCGTTCTGGGCACTGTTCGGCACGTTCTTCTTCACCGCCATCGGCATGTACGCGATCTCGCCGCAGGTGGTGGCCTATCTCGTTGATGCCGGCTTTCCACCATTGCAGGCTGCAACCGCCTGGGGCTTCAGCGGCGTCGCATTGCTGGTCGGTATGCTGGGCGTCAGCTGGCTCGATGGCGTCATCGGTCGGCGTCCATCCATCCTGTTCAGCTATTCATGCTCGTTGCTCGGCATCGTCATGTTGTGGCTGCTGCAGTGGTATCCGAACTATGCGCTACTGACCGGCTTCGTCATCTGCTTCGGCAGCATGATCGGATCGCGTGGACCTCTCTTGTCTGCAACCGCCATGAAGATCTTTCGCGGCAAACGTGTCGGCACGATCTACGGCGCCATCACATTCGGCAGCGGTCTGGGAGCCGCACTCGGCTCGTGGAGCGGCGGCCTGCTGCATGACTGGACCCAGAGCTACAATTCTCTGCTGGCCTTTGCGTTGATCAGTGTCATCATCGGCATGATCCCATTTCTGGTTGTGCCCGCGCTACGCAATTGACTTTTGTTCGGTTCGCGCCGCGAACAAGTTGAGTTTCTCACGATTCACGATTGGTAAGCGACTCGTCGGTATTTTGATGCAACATCGCTCCGATCAGAGGTCGCTATGAGTTTGCTTAGCCGTTTTACGATCCGCACCAAGCTCACCGGTATGGTGCTGGTCTCTGCCGCGTCGATCTGCGCCGTCATTGCCGTGGCCGCCACGCTCAGCCAGAAGCGGATGCAACAGGATCGGATGGAGCAACTCCACACGGCAGTGGATCTGATGACGGGCATGGCCGAAAGCCTGCAGGAGCAGGTGACGGCCGGCAAGGTCAAGCTCATCGACGCGCAGATGCAGTACCGCGCGCTCGCCCGCACGATGCTGTTCGGCAACAAGCAGGGTTACCTGGTCGCTTATCGGCCGGACGGCGTGATTCTGGTCAATGCCGGCAATCCGAAGCTCGAAGACAAGAACACGGGCGCCAAGGATTCCAATGGCGTTCTGATTTCCAAAGCGATCATGGACGCAGGCAAGCAGACCGCCAGCGGCGGCGCGACTTACTATCTCTATCCGCGCCCGGGCCAGACCGAACCCGTTTCGAAGATGGTCTATGCCCGCCACTACGCGCCATGGGACGTCACCTTCTCGGCCGGCCTCTATGTCGACGACCTTGATAGCGACGTAAATGCCTTGCTGGTCCGCCTCGGTTCGCTCGGCGCCGTCGTGCTCGGCGTCATGGCGCTGCTGTCCTGGCTGATCGCCAGCGACATTCTCGGTGCGCTGCGCCGGCTGCAGGCACGCATGCAGGAGATTGCCACCGGCTCGCTCGACAAGGCCGTAGCCGAGACTGATCGCGGCGACGAGATCGGCCGCATGGCCGAGACGCTGGAAATGCTGCGTCAGACCTCGCTGACCGCTCGCACGCTGCAGGCCGAACAGACCCTGCTCAAGGAGCGCGGCGAAGCCGAGAAGCGCGAGGCGCTGATCGCCCTCGCCGACCGCTTCGATGCCTCGGTCGGCCAGCTCGTCGGCCTGATGGCCTCGGGCTCCACCGAACTCGAAGCCACCGCCCAGTCGATGTCCGGAACCGCGACCCGCACCAACGACCAGGCCGGCGTGGTGTCCACCGCCGCCAATCAGGCGAGCAGCCGCGTTCAGACCGTTGCAGCCGCGGCGGAAGAACTGTCGTCCTCGATCTCCGAGATCGCCCGGCAGATGGCGCAGTCGGCCAAGATCACCACCCATGCGGTGGAGAGCGCGCGCCGCACCGACACCATCGTCCGCGCCCTCGCCGAAGGCGCGCAGCAGATCGAGGACGTGGTCGAACTGATCTCGACCATCGCCGCCCAGACCAACCTGCTGGCGCTCAATGCCACCATCGAAGCCGCCCGCGCCGGCGATGCCGGCAAGGGCTTTGCCGTGGTCGCCACCGAAGTGAAGAGCCTGGCCGGCCAGACCGCCAGCGCCACCAAGGAAATCGGCACCCGCATCGCGCAGATCCAGACCGCGACCAAGGAAGCCGTCGATGCCATCCAGGGCATCACCACCACTATCGAGGAAGTCAGCGCCATCGCCACCACGATCGGCTCGGCCATCGAGGAGCAAGGCGCCGCCACCGCCGAGATCGCCCGCAACGTCACCCAGACCGCGCAGGCGACCAAGGACGTCACCACCAATATCGGCGGTGTCACCAATGCCGCCCATGAGACCGGCAATGCCGCGACCATGGTGCTGAGCGCCGCTTCCGGTCTGTCGAAACAGGCCGAGCAGCTCACCGGCGAAGTGAACACCTTCCTCGCCGGCGTGCGCGCCGCCTGATCCGAAACGCCTGCAATGCAAAGGGCGCGGTCAGCGATGACCGCGCCCTTTTTTTGTAGCCCGGATGGAGCGTAGCGCAATCCGGGATTCAGAGCCTCAACATCTCGCCGGTCCCCGGATTGCGCTGCGC
>JAEXHR010000072.1 GCA_023449855.1 Pseudomonadota bacterium
ATGCGGCGGCACGAAGGTGCCGGGCGGGAAGGTGGCGTGCCAGGAGAAGGAGTCCTCGGTACAGTTCTTCGGCACATAGGTCTGGCCGAGGATGCTCCAGGTGATGCCCTGCATGCCCTCATTGGCACGGGTGATGCCGGCGGTCTCGGTTTTCATCTGACTTCCTTTCATCAACAACGCTGAACTATAGGCCCGTCATTGCGAGCGCAGCGAAGCAATCCAGAGAGCCACAAGCAAGGAAGAACTGGATTGCTTCGTCGCTGCGCTCCTCGCAATGACGTTTGTGGTTATCAAACATGCAGGAAGCGATCCTTCACGGTTGAATCGCTTTTCAATTGCTCGGATGTGCCGGTCCATACCACGCGGCCCTTCTCGATCACGACATGACGATCGGCAAACGCCGCGAGCGCGTCGACATTCTTGTCGATGACCAGAATGGACTGCTTCTCCGCCTTCAGCTTTTTCAGGCAATTCCAGATCTCGAGCCGGATCAGCGGCGCGAGGCCTTCGGTCGCCTCGTCGAGGATCAGGAGCTTCGGATTGGTCATCAGCGCGCGGCCGACGGCCAGCATCTGCTGCTCGCCGCCTGAAAGCTGCGTGCCGAGATTGCCGCGGCGTTCCTTCAGACGCGGAAACAACTCGTAGATCTTGTCCAGCGTCCAGCGCGCCGGCGGATGGCGCACGGCGGCAGTGGCGATCAGGTTTTCCTCGACGGTGAGCGTCGGGAAAATCTGCCGGCCTTCCGGTACGAGGCCGATGCCGGCCTGCGCGATGCGATACGAAGGTTGCCCGGCCATCGGTCTGTCATCGAAGGTGATGGTGCCGCCGGTCGGGTGGATGAGGCCCATGATGGCATTGATGGTCGTCGTCTTGCCCATGCCGTTGCGGCCGAGCAAGGTGACGACCTCACCGGCATTGATGGTGAGCGAGATATCGAACAGCACCTTGGCGGCGCCATAGGCGGCCTGCAGGTTGGATACGGCGAGCATCAGGCGGCCTCCTCGCCGAGATAGGCGGCACGCACTTCCGCATTGTCCCTGATGTCCTGCGGTTTGCCCGACGCAATGATACGGCCATAGACCAGCACGGACACGCGATCGGCCAGTGCGAACACCGCATCCATGTCGTGCTCGATCAGGATGATCGGCAGCTCCTTGCGCAGCTCCTGCAGGATGTTGATCAGCCGCTGCGATTCATCGTGGCTGGTGCCCGCAAGAGGTTCGTCGAGCAGCAGCAGTTTCGGCTTCGCGGCGAGCGCGATGGCGATTTCAAGCTGGCGCTTCTCGCCATGCGACATCTGCCCGGCCGGGACGCGCGCGCGGGCGCCGAGACCGAAGCGGGTCAGCAGGCCCATGGCAACATCGTTGAGATTTCGCTCGCTTGCGGCATTGCCGAGAAAGCGGAAGCTCGAACCATCGCGCGCCTGCGCGGCGATGGCGACGTTTTCCAGTGCCGAGAAGCGCGGCAGGATCGAGGTGATCTGGAACGAGCGTACGAGGCCGCGACGGGCACGCTCGGCCATCGGCAGCGGCGTGACGTCGGTGCCGTCGAACACGATCCGCCCACTGTCCGGCCTGGCGTGGCCGGAGATCTGGTGAATCAGCGTCGTCTTGCCGGCGCCGTTCGGGCCGATGATGGCATGCAGCTCGCCGGGCCTGACGTCGAAGGTGACGTCGTCGGTGACGCGCAGCGCGCCGTAATTCTTGGTGAGGTTCTGCAGCTGCAGGAGGGCGCTCATGGCATTGCTCATGATTTGCCTCCGAACATGCTCTGGATGCCACCGCGGGCGAACAGCACCACGAGGATCAGGATCGGACCGAAGATCATCGCCCAGTTCTCGGTGTAATGCGACAGCACGTCGGCGAGGATGGTGAAGGCCGCGGCGCCGAGGAGGGCGCCGTGCAGTGAGCCGAGGCCGCCGAGCACCAGCACGAAGATCAGTTCGCCGGAGCGCTGCCACGCCGTGTAAGCGGGGCTGACGAATTCCGTCTGGTTGGCGAGCAGGAAGCCGGAAACGCCGGCGATGACGCCCGCGATCACATAGGCCGTGAGCTGGTAACGGTAAGGCGTAAAGCCGATCGCCTCCATGCGCACCGGATTTTCGCGGATGCCGCGCAGCACCCGGCCGAAGCGCGAAGCGACCACGGCACGCAGCAGGATATAGGCGCCGAGCAGCACGCCGAAGGTGACGTAATACATGCCCAGTTCGCTCTTCAGGAGTTTTGCGCCGAAGAAGGTGCTGCGCGCCGCCAGCGTCAGGCCGTCGTCGCCGCCATAGGCTGCGAGCGAGGTGGTGAGGAAGAACAGCATCTGGCCGAAGGCCAGCGTGATCATGATGAAATAGACGCCCTTGGTGCGCAGCGAGATCGCGCCGGTGAACAGCGCGAAGATGATCGACGAAGCGACGACGGCCGCTAGCTGGACGAAGCCGTCGGTAATCCCGTGGCTGGCCAGGATCGCGACGCTGTAGGCGCCGAGGCCGACAAAGGCCGCATGGCCGAAGGAGATCATCGCGCCGTAGCCGATCAGCAGATCCAGCGACATGGCGCCAAGCGCCAGGATCATGATGCGGGTTCCGATGGCGAGGATGTAATTCTGCGAGCCGAACAGCAGCACCAGCGGCACCAGTGCGAACAGCACGAAGATGACCGCAGGCAGGATCAGCACGCGCCCGTTGCGCGGTGATGGCGCGAGGGCCGGGGTGGCGTCGAGGTCGACGAGATTGTTCATGGACATGCTCCCGTTACTTCTTGGCCGGGAACAGGCCGGACGGCCGGAAGAACAATACGGCGGCCATCAGGATATAGATCAGCATCGGCGCCACCGCGCGGCCGGTCTGGCTCGCAGCGGAGGGATCGAGGAGGGCGCGCAAAAGCACCGGCGCGAAGAAGCGGCCGAGCGTATCGACAAGGCCGATCAGGAGCGCCGAGATGAAGGCGCCACGGATCGAGCCGATACCGCCGATCACGATGACGACGAAAGCGAGGATCAGCACATTGTCGCCCATGCCGGGCTCCACCGACAGGATCGGCGCGACCATGGCGCCGGCAAAGCCGGCAAGCATGGCGCCGACGCCGAACACGATGGTGAAGAGCAAGCGGATATTGACGCCGAGCGCGGAGACCATCGCCGCATTGCTGGCGCCGGCGCGCACCAGCATCCCGAGTTTTGTTTTATTGACGACTATATAGAGCGCGAGGCCGACCAGCAGGCCGACGGCGATGATGACGAGGCGCCACACCGGATAGAGCAACCCGTCGGTGATCTCGACGGCGCCGGACAGCGCATCGGGGATCGGCACGTTCAGTGGCGCAGCGCCCCAGACATATTTGACGGCCTGATTGAGGAAGATGATGACGCCGAAGGTCGCCAGCACCTGATCGAGATGGTCGCGGTCATAGAGATGCCTGAAGATCAGCACCTCCAGCAGCAGACCGAAAAGCAATGCAGCCGGCAGCGCCAGCGCCACGCCGGTGAAGAAGCTGCCCGTCATGGCGGTGAAGGCGGCGACCAGATAGGCGCCGACCATGTACTGCACGCCGTGGGCGAGATTGATGAAATCCATCACGCCGAACACCAGCGTCAGGCCGGCGGCGATCAGGAACAGGATCAGCCCGAATTGCAGGCCGTTCAGAATTTGAACGAGGGCGAGGGTCAAAGTCATCAGAGAAACTTGTGGCCTTGGATCGAATAAAAGACCGGGCCGCCCCGCCTGTGCAGAGACGGCCCGGTAACGATGATCGGCGTCGCGCCGTTACTGCGCAGCGCAATCCTTCGCGTAGCGATCGGCGTAGTTGGTGAACACCTTCTCGGCGATCTCGGTCTGGAACTTGCCATCGGCGCGCTTGGCGACCTTGGTCAGGTAGAAGTCCTGGATCGGATAGCCGTTGTTGCTGAACTTGAAGCTGCCGCGGATCGAGGGGAAGTCGGCCTTCTTCAGTGCCGCCGCCACCTTGGTCTTGTCGGACAGATCGCCCTTCAGTGCGGTCACGGCGCTGTTGATCAGCAGCGCGGCATCATAGGCCTGGAACGCATAGGTCGCCGGCACGCTGTTATAGGCCTTCTCATATTCCGCCACGAACTTCTTGTTCGCCGCATTGTCGAGATTCGGCGCCCAGTTGGAGCCGCCGAACATGCCGATGGCTGCATCCTGCTGCGCCGGCAGCGTCGACTCATCCACGGTGAAGGTGGAGAGGAAGGGGATGCGGTCGAGCAGGCCAGCCTGCTTGTACTGCTTAACGAGGTTCACGCCCATGCCGCCCGGCATGAAGGTGAGCACGGCGTCCGGCTTCATCGAGGCGATCTTCGACAACTCGGCCTGGAAGTCGAGCGTGCCGAGCGGGATGTAGCTCTCCTCGACGATCTCGCCCTTGAAGTCCATCTTCACGCCGGCGACGAAGTCCTTGCCGGCCTGGTAGTTCGGCGTCATCAGATAGATCTTCTTGTAGCCGCGCTTCTGGGCGACGTTACCGAGGATCTGGTGGATCTGGTCGTTCTGATACGACGTCACATAGAAATACGGATTGCACTCCTTGCCGGCATAGCTGGACGGGCCGGCATTGGGCGAGATCAGGAAGGTCTTGTTCTCGGTGACCGGCTTGTGGATCGCCTGCAGGATGTTGGAGAAGATCGGGCCGACCACGAAATCGACCTTGTCGCGCTCCAGCAGGCCCTTGACCTTGGTGACGGCGACGTCCGGCTTGAGCTCGTCATCGACGACCACGACCTCGACATCCTTGCCGCCCATCTTGCCGCCGAGATCCTTGACGGCGAGGTTGAAGCCGTCGCGCGCCTGCTGGCCGAGCACGGCGCCGGCGCCGGACAGCGACACGATCACGCCGACCTTGATCTTTTCCTGCGCGGCCGCGCTTTGTGACAACGCCGGCATCGCGGTAGCGCTCATCAATGCGGCAAACGCTGCCAGTTTCAGATGCTTCTTCATCAGTGTCTCCCTCCAATCGACCGCGACAGGCGGCCGAACAAACGCATCAACCCAATCAAGTTGTGTTCTTTTGCCCGCAGCTTAAGCTGAGCGCGGCGGCTGCCGCAAGCAATGTTGCTCAGTCTTTGGGCGCAAACACGCGATACGGAAGACTATGCAAGGGGCAGGCCAATTTACTTGAAGCTTAAAGAATTATTTGAAATCAAGGATCGGTGGACCTGCGGCGTTTTGGCTTGCGGTTGTGTGAAAATTGCTTGAAGGTCAAAAGATCGCAGTTGCAGCATGACGTTTGTGGATGGACGGCGGCGATATCCGCTGCCGGGCGACCGGACTGGTAAGATCGCATCATGATTCTCGACTCCGAGACCAAGGCTGTCGAACTCCCCGAAGATCACGGCGACGAGCTGCGGCTCTGGCTGCGACTCCTGACCTGCACGACCCTGATCGAGGGTGAGGTGCGCAGCCGCCTGCGCGAGCGCTTCGACGTCACCCTGCCGCGCTTCGACCTGATGGCGCAGCTCGACAAGGTGCCGGACGGCATGACTTTGTCGGACGTCTCCAAGCGCATGATGGTGTCGAACGGCAATGTGACGGGCCTGGTCGAGCGTCTGGTCGAATCCGGCCATGTGGATCGCCGCACCTCGGATACCGACCGCCGCGTCCAGGTCATCCGCCTGACAAAACTGGGCCGCGCCGAGTTTCGCCGGATGGCGGAGGAGCACGAGACCTGGATCGCTGAAATCTTTACCGATCTGACGCCGAAAGACGTGCGCGAGCTGATGCGCCTGCTCGCGAAGACAAAGGCCTCCGCGCAAAAGGCGGCGCAGAAAGCCAACGGCAAAACGCCTTAGAGACAAGACACCTTAAAGACAAGACACCGTAATTCCGATGCTCGATCTCGAAGCCGAATACAAAAACCGCGCCCGCGTCCCCGAAAGCGGCGAGCTGATCGCCGGCTGGGCGCGCGATGCCAGGGCATATCGCGAGCAGGGGCATGCGCCTGATGTCATTCCCTATGGCGCCGGCAGCCGCAACACGATCGACTACTTTGCCGCGGCGGATGACAAGGGGCCCATCGTGGTCTTCATCCATGGCGGCTATTGGCAGGCGCTGGATGCCTCCTTCTTCAGCCATCTATCGCGCGGCCTCACGCAGCATGGCATCAGCGTCGCCATGCCGAGCTACGACCTGTGCCCGCAAGTCTCCGTGGCGGATATCGCCCAGCAGATGCGTTTGGCGGTGCGCGAACTCGCAAAGCTCGGTCGCCCGCTGGTGATCTCCGGCCATTCCGCCGGCGGCCATCTCGCCGCCTGCATGTTGGCGACCGACTGGCAGGCGCAGGATCCCGCATTGCCAAAACAGACGGTGAAGGCGGCTTACGCCATTTCCGGCCTGTTCGATCTGCCGCCGCTGGTAGCAACCTCCATCAACAAGGCCCTGCAGTTGGACGAAGCCAGTGCCCGCGCGGCCAGCCCGCTGTTCGGCCCTGTACCGACCCATGGCAGCCTCGATGCGGTCGTCGGCGGCGAAGAAAGCAGCGAATATTTCCGCCAGAGCCGCAGCATTGTCGAAGCCTGGGGCAGGGCGATTCCGACGCGCTATGACACGGTGCCGGGCGCCAATCATTTCACGGCGATTGCGCCGCTGGCTGATGCGGCATCGCCGATGGTGCTGCGGTTGAAGGCGCTAACGGGGCTGTAGGTCGTTTCGCTGTAGCACCTGCGGCCATCCTTCGAGACGCCGCTGCGCGGCTCCTCAGGATGAGGGCTGGGGTGTGTTGGCGCTGTAGAGGTCCCTCATGGTGAGGAACCCGCATCGCGAGCGTCTCGAACCATGCAGGCCGAGCACTCTCCCCACGCTTCAGCTCCCAAGCCCCTCAGATTACTCCTTGAGCCGTCTGCCCAAACTATCCGCGCCAATCCCCACCTCCCGCCAAAAATTTCAGCGTGCCCCCAATTTCCGCAGTTGCGCCGATATGTTTTAAGTCTAAAATGATTTCCAACGACGCCTCGACGCGTCCGGACGCAGGAGCATGTCATGGCCGCTGCCGACATACAGACGGGGAAGCGCTACACCGCGCATGTTGACACCTTCGCGTGGGACAACATGCCGCCGGCCGACCAGTTGCCGGAGTTCACCTTCACGCGTCCCGAATTCCATTATCCCGAGCGCATCAATTGCGTGGTGCCGTTTCTCGATCGCTGGGTCGCGGAAGGCCGCGGCGATGCGATGTGCATGATCGGCCCGAACGAGAGCTATACCTATCGCCAGCTCCATGAGCTGGTGAACAAGATCAGCAATGTGCTGGTCGACAAGCTCGGTCTCGTGCCCGGCGGCCGTGTGCTGCTGCGCTCCGCCAACAATCCGATGATGGTCGCGGCCTATCTCGCCATCATCAAGGCCGGCGGCGTCTGCGTCGCCACCATGCCGCTGCTGCGGGCGAAAGAGCTGATCTATCCAATCCAGAAGGCGAAGATCGCGCTCGCTTTGTGCGACGGCAAACTGTCCGACGAACTCGACAAGGCCGCTGCCTCAGCGCCCGAGCTCAAGCGTGCCGTCTATTGGGGCACGGGCAAGGACGATTCCCTGGAAGAGCTGATCGCCGATGCCAGCCCGGAGTTCAAGGCAGTCGATACCGCGGCCGACGACATCTGCCTCGTCGCCTTCACTTCGGGCACGACCGGCGATCCGAAGGGCACGATGCATTTCCATCGCGACATGCTGGCTGTGTGCGACGGCTTTGCCCGCAACGTGCTGCGCGCCTCGCCCGACGATCGCTTCATCGGCTCGGCGCCGCTTGCCTTCACCTTCGGCTTCGGCGGCGTGCTGTTTCCGCTGCATATCGGCGCGTCCTTCGTGGTGCCCGACAAGTCGACGCCGGACGATCTCGCGAAGGAGATCGCCAAGCACAAGGTCACCGTCACCTTCACCGCGCCGACCGCTTATCGCGCGATCCTCAGCAAGATCGATCAGTACGATCTGTCCTCGCTGCGCAAATGCGTCTCCGCCGGTGAGACGCTGCCGAAGGGCACCTTCGATGCCTGGCTCAAGGCGACCGGCATCAAGCTGATGGACGGCATCGGCGGCACCGAGATGCTGCATATCTTCATCTGCGCCACCGAAGATGAAATTCGTCCGGGCTCCACCGGCAAGCCGGTGCCGGGATATGAGGCGAAAATCGTCGATGACAATGGCAACGACGTGATTCCCGGTACCATGGGGCGTCTTGCGGTGCGCGGCCCCACCGGCTGCAAATACATGGCCGATCCGCGCCAGACCAAATATGTCCAGAACGGCTGGAACCTGACCGGCGACACATTCGTGATGGATGAGGACGGTTACTTCTGGTACCAGTCCCGCTCCGACGACATGATCGTGTCGTCCGGCTACAACATCGCTGGTCCTGACGTCGAGGCTGCCTTGCTGACCCACGAAGCCGTGGCGGAAGCGGGCGTCGTCGGTTGTCCCGATCCGGATCGCGGCATGATCGTGAAGGCCTATGTCGTTCTGGCGGCGGGGCACACGGCGAGCGATGCGCTGGTCGCGGAGTTGCAGAACCACGTCAAACGTGAGATTGCGCCGTTCAAATATCCGCGCGCGATCGAATTCGTGCAGCAGTTGCCGAAGACCCAGACGGGCAAGCTGCAGCGCTTTGCGCTGCGCAAGCTGGCCGCAGAGACGGCCTCCGTCGCCGCGGCCTGAACAACAATTTGAATTGAGGAGTATTGCCCGGTGACGTCACCAAAGGGGCCGACATTGACCGTGGTGCCAGGCACGAAATCCGATAGCGCCAAAACCGGTAGCGACACGTCCGGCGTGCGCGTGCTGCAGCCATCGGGCTGGCCGAAGCCGAAGGGCTATGCCAACGGCATGACCGCCGATGGCCGCATCGTCGTCACCGGCGGCGTGATCGGCTGGGATGCGCAGGAGAAGCTGCAATCGGACTTCATCGGCCAGGTGCGTCAGGCGCTGCAGAACATCAAGGACATCCTTGCCGAAGGCGGTGCGCGACCCGAGCATCTGGTGCGGCTCACCTGGTATGTCGTCGACATCGAAGAATATATGGGCAGCCTGAAGGAGCTCGGAAAAGCGTATCGCGACGTGCTCGGCGCGCATTATCCGGCGATGGCTCTGGTGCAGGTGGTCCGCCTGGTCGAACGCGCCGCCCGCGTCGAGATCGAAGCCACCGCCGTGGTGCCGCGCTGAATTCGTATCTTCGTAGGGCGGATGAGCCGAAGGCGTAATCCGCCGTTCTTCGCCACACAAAATCGGCCGGCGGATGACGCTC
This sequence comes from Pseudomonadota bacterium, assembly GCA_023449855.1. Lineage (GTDB taxonomy): Bacteria > Pseudomonadota > Alphaproteobacteria > Rhizobiales > Xanthobacteraceae > Tardiphaga. The sequence goes on from JAEXHR010000072.1 coordinate 9,231, forward strand.
CGCTCATCCGCCCTACGGCCCGATGCATTTTGTTCTATTTTTGTTCTTGACAATATTCCTCTTCCGTCTCATCCTCCATCCCGTCCCGCCTCACTGAGAGGGGTGGTTCGCGATCGTCACGATCTGCGAGGTGGGATGCGGTGACGCTCTTAGGCGTCAGGCGGGGAAGGGCGTGACAGGGCGGTGCCGAGAGGTGCTGTGAGTTGCGATCCGGACACGCTGATGACGATGCCGCGAGCGCCGGCCAAGTCGTGCCGTCCAGTGCCTGCAAGAGGCACGAAAGGTCGAGGGTTCTCCGGTCAACCGGCCGGAGAAACAATCTCAACCCTAGGGTGACCAATCAGCACCCGGGAGAGTACGAAGCAACCGGAAGCACCATCGCGCGCGGAACGCTGGGCA
>JAEXHR010000106.1 GCA_023449855.1 Pseudomonadota bacterium
GCGTAGCGTAATCCGCCGGCCGCATGTGTGGGACGAAGACGGCGGATTACGCCTACGCCTCATCCGCCCTACGGTCCTCCAATTCAATAATCGCCGAAGAAGCCGCGCTGGCGCGGAGCGTAATAGACCTGCGGCTGTGCCTGGCGGTTATAATTGTAGTAGCCGCGGCTGGCGTAATATTGCTGGGTCTCGGCCTCGGTCATGCGGCGATAGCCGGGAGGCGCCGGATACTGGCGGCCGTCGTCGCCATCGGCCGGATAGATGTAGCGGTCATCCGACGGCTGCGGCGCCTGACGGACGATGCGGCGGTTGTTCGGCACCACCTGCGGCGCGATCTCCATCGGATTGCCGGCGGTGTCATAGGACGGAGCGGCAGTCGCCATCTCACGGCGTGCAGCGGCCGTCTTGCTGCCGCGCGGATTACGGGCGAGGGCGACCTGCGACGAGCCGGTGAGGCTCACGCTGGTATTGAGCACGCCGTCGGCCTTCACCATGGCGAACAGCGTGGCCGCATTCTCGCGCGACAGGCGCACGCAGCCATGGGAGGCCGGTGAACCCAGCCGGTTCACCGAATCCGTGCCGTGGATGGCATGGCCCTTCTTGGTGAAGAAGATCGCATGCGGCATCGGCGCGTCGTCGAATTCCTTGGAGAAGTGATCTTCTTCCATGCGGAAGGTCTGGAAGCTGCCATTCGGCGTCTCGTAGGACGGCAGGCCCGAGGACACCGGCCAGCGATATTTCTCGACGCCGTCCTGCACGACGGTCATCGTCTGACTGTCCTTGTCCACGGTGATGTTGATTTTGGCTTCGGCGCTGCCGCTAGCGGCGAGAACGGAGAGACCCACCAGGGTCATGACAATCGCACGCATGTTACCTTTCGCCTCCGGGCATCGCCCTGTTCATTCGCTCGCCGTCCCGGTTCCAATATGCATCCGGGTCCGGCACCTCGCCAGTGACAGTTTCGTGCATCCTTAACCGCCTGCGGTTCACGGCCGCGGCAGCCTTTTCCTTCGCCTGCTGCAATGCGGAATGCGCATTTCAACATATAGGACGGGAACCCGTTCCACCCATGCGACGTTGGCATGACACAATGTGATTGCGACCAAATAGCGCTCGGCGCTGGGGGATCGAAATGAACATCAAGACAGCCGCACTGCCCATGCATTTTACCGTAAAGACCCGTCTGGCGATCGCCGCGGCCCTGCTGGCCCTGCTGGCCCTGATGGCGGCGCCGAATTTCGCCCATGCCCAGGGCGTGTTCCGCGGCGCCGAACAGGGCGCCAATCAGGGCGCGCGCGAAGGCAATCGAGCGGCCGGCCCAGTGGGCGGCCTCGTCGGCGGTGCCATCGGTCTCGGCGTTGGCGGTGCCGTCGGTGGCGTGAAGGGGGTGCTCGGCATTCCCGAAGGCAGCCGCCGTCAGTGCCGCGGCTATTACAACAAGCACGGCAAGTTCCGTTGCTATCGCTGAGCGGATCGTCTCACAACAAAACGGCCCGGAGCAGTCCGGGCCGTTTTCGTTTCCACATCATTTCTTCAGTTTGTAGCCTGTCTTGAAGATCCACCAGACGATGGTCATGCAGACCACCAGGAAGATCAGCGTCATCGCCACGCTGAGTTCGATGCTGACGTCGGAAATCTCGTAGAAGCTCCAGCGGAAGCCCGAGATCAGATAGACGATCGGATTGAGCAGCGTCACCGTGCGCCAGCCTGAGGGCAGCATGTTGACCGAATAGAAGCTGCCGCCGAGAAAGGTCAGCGGCGTCACCACCAGCAGCGGAATCGCCTGCAGCTTTTCAAAACTGTCGGCCCAGATGCCGATGATGAAGCCGAACAGGCTGAAGGTCACCGCTGTCAGCACCAGGAAGGTCAGCATCCAGACGGGATGCAGGATATGCAGCGGCACGAACAGGCCCGCGGTGCCGAGAATGATCAGGCCGAGAATGATCGACTTGGTGGCGGCCGCGCCGACATAGCCGATCACCACTTCCAGCGCCGACACCGGCGCTGACAGCAGCTCATAGATCGTGCCGATGAATTTCGGGAAGTAGATGCCGAAGGACGCGTTGGCGATGCTCTGGGTCAGCACCGACAGCATCACGAGGCCCGGCACGATGAAGGTGCCATAGCTCACGCCCTCGACGCTGGCGATGCGCGAGCCGATGGCGGCGCCGAACACCACGAAATACAGCGAGGTGGAAATCACCGGCGAGACGATGCTCTGCAGCAGCGTGCGCCAGGTGCGCGCCATTTCGAACTTGTAGATGGCGGCGATGGCCCGGTAGTTCATGTCACTTCCTCACCAGGCTGACGAAGATTTCTTCCAGCGAATTCTGCTGCGTGTCGAGGTCGGCGAAGCGGATGCCGTTTTCGCGCAGGTCGCTCAGCAGGCTGGTGATGCCGGTACGCTCGCTCTTGGTGTCGTAGGTATAAACCAATTCCATGCCGTCATTGCCGAGTTCGAGATTGTAGGCTGCGAGCGAAGCCGGCACCTCATCGATCCGGCTCTGCAGATGCAGCTTCAGGCGCTTCTTGCCGAATTGCTGCATCAGTTTTGCTTTTTCCTCGAGTAGGATGATCTCGCCCTTGTTGATGACGCCGACCCGGTCGGCCATCTCCTCGGCTTCCTCGATGTAATGCGTGGTCAGCAGCACGGTGACGCCGGCAGCACGCAGCTCGCGCACCACTTCCCACATGCCCTTGCGCAGCTCGACATCGACACCCGCGGTGGGCTCGTCCAGGAACAGCACTTGCGGCTCGTGCGACAGTGCCTTGGCGATCATGACACGGCGCTTCATGCCGCCGGAGAGCTCCATGATCTTGTTGTCTTTCTTCTCCCACAGCGAGAGATCCTTGAGGATCTTCTCGATCAGCGCGGGATTTTTCGGCTTGCCGAATAGTCCGCGGCTGAAGCTCACGGTAGCCCAGACGGTCTCGAAACTGTCGGTATGCAGCTCCTGCGGCACGAGGCCGATCAGCGAGCGCGCCGCGCGATATGACGTGCGCGTGTCATGACCATCCACCAGCACCGTGCCGGAGGTGGCGTTGACGATGCCGCAGATGATCGAAATCAGCGTCGTCTTGCCGGCGCCATTGGGGCCGAGCAGCGCAAAGATCTCGCCGCGATTGATATCGAGATCGATGCCCTTGAGCGCGGTAAAGCCGGAGGCATAGCTCTTGGTGAGGCCGGATACGGATATGATGGGTGACATGCAGGCATTCAGCGCGAAGGCAGTGGGAACTGTGCGGCGGGATGACACAGATAGGAACGCGCCTGCTCCGCCGCAATCGCCGCAGAGAAGATTTTGCTGCTATCCCGCCGGTTCGTATTCGATCTCCGCGATCGTCGCACCATCCGCCGCATCCGCAAAGGCAGGATCGGCGCTCAGCTCGTCGATCGTCCGTGGCTTCGGCAGGGTGGTCGAGCCATCGGCATTGACCCAGTTCTCGGCAACGTCCTCCAACGTCTCGACGGCTTCTTCGATGGCCTCATCCAGCGTGTCGCCCGAGGTGGCAAGGCCGGGGAGGTCGGGGAAGGTCACGCGAAAACTGCCGTCGGCGTGTTCACGGATCATGGCGAGATAGACTGGCATGATCAGGCGCGCTCCACGAAGCTGTCGACGACCTTCTTCTCGCCGGCCTTGTCGAAGGCGATGGTGAGCTTGTTGCCGTCGATCTTGGTCACGCGGCCATAACCGAACTTCTGGTGGAACACGCGGTCATCCAGCGAGAACTCGGATTCGGTGCCGGTGGATTTTGCCACCAGTTCGCCCTCGATCACCATCGGCCGCTTGCGCGATGAAGCGCCGCCGCCGAAGGAGGAGAAGGGCGACTGGCTTTCGTTGAAGCCGCCACCACCGCTCCGGCCGCGCTGCTGCTGGGCGCGTTGCCAGCCCGGTGTCGAATAGCTCGAGCCGAAGGCTTCGAGATTGTCGAACCGTGAGGAGCCATACCCCCCAGCGCCGCCCCAGCCAGAGCCGCCCTTGGATTCCGTGATCTCCACATTCGCCGCCGGCAGCTCATCGAGGAAGCGCGACGGGATCGTCGTGCTCCAGGTGCCGTGGATGCGGCGGTTGGTGGCGAAATACAGCTTCGCGCGTTTGCGGGCGCGGGTGATGCCGACATGCGCGAGGCGGCGTTCTTCTTCCAGGCCGGCGCGGCCTTGCTCGTCCAGCGCGCGCTGATGCGGGAACAGGCCTTCCTCCCAGCCGGGCAGGAACACATTGTCGAATTCGAGCCCCTTGGCCGAATGAAGCGTCATCACGGACACAGCATCCTCGTCCGCTGCGCCTTCGCGGTCCATCACCAGCGAGATATGTTCGAGGAAGCCCTGCAGATTCTCGAACTCTTCCATGGAGCGCACGAGTTCTTTCAGGTTCTCGAGGCGGCCCGCGGCATCGGCCGAACGGTCCTTCTGCCACATCTCGGTATAGCCGCTCTCGTCGAGCACGACTTCGGCCAGCTCCGTATGCGGCACGACTTCCATCTGCTTGCGCCAGCGCTCGAAGCTCGTCATCAGGTCGCGCAGCGAGCCGCGCGCCTTCGGCTTCATCTCGTCGGTCTCGATCACCTGCCGCGCCGCTTCCGACAGCGGAATGCGGCGGCGGCGCGCATGATCGTGCAGCATCTGCACAGTGGCGTCGCCGAGCCCGCGCTTCGGCACATTGACGATGCGTTCGAAAGCGAGATCGTCGGCCGGTGAATTGATCACGCGCAGATAGGCGAGGGCGTCGCGAATTTCGGCGCGCTCATAGAAGCGCGGGCCGCCGATGACGCGATAGGGCAGGCCGAGGGTGACGAAGCGGTCTTCGAATTCGCGCATCTGGAACGAGGCGCGCACGAGGATCGCGATGTCGTTGAGCTTGTGGCCCTCGCGCTGGAGCTGCTCGATCTCCTCGCCGATGCCGCGGGCCTCTTCCTCGGAATCCCAAGCGCCGGTGACGGTGACCTTCTCGCCGTCCTCATCTTCGGTGCGCAGCGTCTTGCCAAGCCGGCCCTCGTTATGGGCGATCAGATGCGAGGCGGCGGCGAGAATGTGGCCCGTCGAGCGATAGTTGCGCTCCAGCCGGATCACCTTGGCGCCGGGAAAATCGTGCTCGAAGCGCAGGATGTTGTCCACTTCGGCGCCGCGCCAACCATAGATCGACTGATCGTCGTCGCCCACGCAGCAGATATTTCGCGTAGCGGCGGTTTGCGTGGCGATCGCGTTGTCCTCACCCGGTGCGGGCGGGCGTGCCGCGCCCTGAGAGAGCAATCGCAGCCACAAATACTGCGCGACGTTCGTATCCTGATACTCGTCGACGAGGATGTACTTGAACCGCGCCTGATACGATTTCAGCACGTCCGGATGTTCGCGGAACAGGCGGATGCATTCCAGCAGCAGGTCGCCGAAGTCGGCGGCGTTCAGCGTCTTCAGCCGCTCCTGATAGTCCTTGTAGAGCTTGCCGCCCTTGCCATTGCCGAACACCGCCGCTTCGCCCGATGGCACCTGTGACGGCGTCAGGCCGCGATTCTTCCAGCCGTCGATCAGGCCGGCGAGCATCCGTGCGGGCCAGCGCTTGTCGTCGATATTTTCGGCGGACAGGAGCTGCTTGAGCAGGCGGATCTGGTCATCGGTGTCGAGCACCGTGAAATTCGACTTGAGCTGCACCAGCTCTGCATGGCTGCGCAGAATACGCCCGCCGATGGAGTGGAAGGTGCCGAGCCACGGCATGCCCTCGACGGCCTGCCCCAGCATGATGCCGAGGCGATGTTTCATCTCGCGCGCAGCCTTGTTGGTGAAGGTGACCGACAGGATCTCCACCGGCCGCGCGCGGCCGGTGGAGAGGATATGGGCGATGCGCGAGGTCAGCACCTTGGTCTTGCCGGTACCGGCGCCGGCGAGCACCAGTACAGGGCCGTCGAGCGTCTCGACAGCGTCGCGCTGCTCGGGGTTGAGATTGTTCAGATAGGATGGCGCAGGTGCCGCCGCTGCACGGGCACGCGCAGCAATGCCGCCTGCCGCGGGCTGGTAGGCGGGGAGATCGTTGGCGGGCATCTTGCGGGCGTCGGTCATGCGAATCGTCATCCGCCCACACTGGCACGGTGGGCCTCGAAAGGGAGCCTTGTTAACAGGGATTGGGGCTCATATAGGGGCAAGCGGACGCCCCGGGTAGAGTTATCCCCGCATGGGAACCTGAGCACGGATCCGGGGGAGGCGGCATCACGTCGCTTGACTTGGGCTGCCAATCGGCTACCCAACACCGGCGCGGGACGACCCGCGCCTTCGACGACCATTCCGGGACGGCCCGGCCCATTCAAAGGGGCCGGCGATGGCCGATCCGATCAAGCAATTCGACATCATCCCGCTCCTCCGTCTCGGCGAGATTGGTGGCCACGACATCGTGGTTACGAATTCGTCGGCCTTCATGCTGCTTACGGTAGTACTGGCGGCCGGGTTCGTGCTGCTCGGCAGCCGCAAGCGGGCGCTGATCCCCGATCGGTGGCAGTCGGTGGTCGAGTTGCAGCATGAATTCGTCCTCAAGACATTGCGCGAGATTACCGGCGATCAGGGCCTGCGCTTCTTCCCGCTGGTGTTCTCGCTGTTCGTCTTCATTCTGTTCGCCAATCTCATCGGCGTGCTGCCTTATTCGTTCACGGTCACCAGCCATCTGATCGTGACCTTCGCGATGGCGGCGCTGGTCTTCGCCGTGGTCACGATCTATGGCATCGCCAAACATGGCCTGCGCTTCTTCGGGCTGTTCATGCCGTCGGATGTACCGCTGGCGTTCGCGCCGTTTATCGTGCCGATCGAGGTCATTTCCTATCTGTCGCGCCCGGTCAGCCATTCGGTGCGTCTGTTCGCGGTGATGCTCGGCGGCCACATTACGCTGAAGGTCTTTGCGGGGTTCGTCGTCGGCCTGTCCAGCATTGGTGCCGTCGGCATCGCGGCGGCGATCCTGCCGTTGTTGATGACCGTCGCGATCACCGCGCTGGAAGTCCTGATGGCCTTCATCCAGGCCTATGTCTTCACGATGCTGACCTGCATGTACCTGAACGACGCCCTGCATCCCGGCCATTGACCGCGGCCATCCTTCGAGGCTCGCAAAAGCTCGCACCTCAGGATGAGGTAAGAGTTAGCGCTGTAAAAAGACCCTCATGGTGAGGAGCCCGCGAAGCGGGCGTCTCGAACCATGCAGGCCGAGCAATATCCCCGATCCATTTGCAACAGCACTGGGTCGTTAACCGAAGGGGACGGCCTCTTCGTATCCCGCAAGCTCAGGACGGCCTGACAAACTGGAGAGCCAATCATGGCTTGGGTTTATCTGTTCATTGCTGGCATTCTCGAAATCGGCTGGGCCTATTCGATGAAGAAGTCGGAAGGCTTTACCATCCTGGTGCCGAGCGTGATCACCATCGTCGCGATGATCGCCAGCTTCGCGCTGCTATCGATCGCAATGAAGACGCTACCGCTCGGGACGGCCTATACGATCTGGACCGGCATCGGGGCGGTCGGCGCCTTCTTGCTCGGCATTGTTGTGCTCGGCGAGTCCGCCAATGCGATGCGCCTCGCGGCGGGCACACTCATCGTCGCCGGCATCGTGATGATGAAACTGTCCACGGGCGACTAGATCACGGACGGCAAGGCCGGGCATGCCCGGCCTCCGGCCTGTGCCGCTGGCCCTCTCATTTCCGTGATGATCGCCGGTATTTCGCCCGGAACTTTCACTTGACGCGCGGCTTGTCTTGACATCGAGCGCGACGTCGGAAGTCGCGCCAGGACAGACAAATCGAGCAACCGTAAACTGAGGTACGTGTCATGCTGAGCTGGGTCGTAACATTCCTCGTCATCGCGCTGATCGCCGGTGTTCTCGGCTTCGGCGGTGTCGCCGGCGCTTCTGTCGAAATCGCCAAGGCGATCTTCTTCATCGCCGTCGTGCTGTTCCTGATCTCGGCCGTCGTCGGCCTCGTCCGCGGCCGCGGGAATAGTCTGTAAGCCCCTCATTGCGAGGTTGGGAAAGGCCAAAGGCTTTTCCCTGTGCGAAGCAACGAAGCAATCCAGCTCTTCAGGTGTGAGGTTCTGGATTGCTTCGCTGTATTCGCGGTAACGACTACTTCTTCATCGGCATCGCGACGCTACGTCCGATGCCGTCGGGCCTTTCAAGCCCGCTATGCGCCTCGACGAGCGTCTGAACATTGGCGCCAATGTCCGGCGGAAATGGCGCCACCTTTCGGGCGCGCATATCCATGTGCAGCGTCATGTTTTCTGACGTCGCCGACAGCCAGCCTTCGGTGGCGTGGCGCAATTCCTTGAAGGTCTGGATTCGCTTCTCGTCTGCGGCGACGACGAGGATGGATACCTGCGCGGGATCGCCGAGATGAATCTCCCTGACATAGCGGACATGGCATTCGGCCGTGAAGGACGAGCAGTGCCGTGTTTTCAGGTAATCTGGGCCGATCCCGATCTGTAGCCAGAGTTCGTCCACGGCCCGGTCGAACAGCACGTTGTAATAGGCCATGTTGAGATGGCCGTTATAGTCGATCCAGGCGGGCTCGATCTGCATGATCGAGGATTTGAACACGGCAGGGCGGCGCAGCAATTCGTTGATCTCGGTCATTCCCATCCCATTTCCACATCACGTCTCTTGACCGCTTATACAAGCTTTGCGACGGTCGCGTCCCGTTGAAAGGGACAACCGTGGGTAACATCGAATCGAATTTGAAGCGCCTCGAGCCGAAGGCTCTGGCGGCTGCACTGGAGGCGCTGACGGCGCGCTTCGGCAACAAGCTGGTCACCTCGCAGGCTGTGCGCGAGCAGCATGGCCACACCACCACCTGGCTGACCAACCAGCCGCCGGACGGCGTGGTGTTCGCGCAGGAGACCGCGGACATCCAGGACGTCGTGCGCATTTGCGCCGCCAACAAGGTTCCTGTGATTCCGTTCGGTACCGGCACGTCGCTCGAAGGTCAGGTGAATGCGCCCGCCGGCGGCATCTGCATCGACTTGCGCGACATGAACAGGATTCTCGCCGTTCATCCCGAGGATCTCGATTGCGTTATCCAGCCCGGTGTCACCCGCAAGGCGCTCAACGAGAACCTGCGCGATCAGGGCCTGTTCTTCCCCATCGATCCCGGTGCCGATGCCTCGCTCGGCGGCATGGCATCGACGCGTGCATCAGGCACCAATGCGGTGCGCTATGGCACCATGCGCGAGAATGTGCTGGCGCTGAAGGTCGTGCGCGCCGACGGAGAGATCATCACCACGGGCACGCGCGCCAAGAAATCCTCGGCCGGTTATGATCTGACGCATCTGTTCATCGGCGCCGAAGGCACGCTCGGCATCATCAGCGAACTCACCATCAAGCTGCGTGGCATTCCCGATACGATTGCTGCTGCGTCCTGCTCCTTCGAGAGTGTACGCGGTGCTTGCCAGGCCGTGATCCTTGCGATTCAGACCGGCATTCCCGTTGCTCGTATCGAACTTCTCAACGAAGCCCAGGTGTGCGCCAGCAATGCCTATTCAAAGCTGACGCTCCCGGAGACGCCGCTGCTGCTGCTCGAATTCCACGGCAGCGAAGCCGATGTCGCCGAACAGTCGAAGAATTTCCGCGAGATCGCCCTCGAATGCGGCGGCGGCGATTTCGCCTGGACCACCAAGCCCGAGGACCGCACCAAACTCTGGCAGGCTCGCCACGATGCTTACTGGTCGGCCAAAGCTCTGCGTCCGGGCTCTGATGTCGCCGCCACCGATGTCTGCGTGCCGATCTCCCGGCTCGCCGATTGCGTCGGCGAGACCGAGGAAGATCTCGCACGCTTCAATCTGCTGTCACCCATTGTTGGCCATGTCGGCGATGGCAATTTCCACTGCTCGCTGGTCTGCGACCGCAACAACGCAGCCGAAGTCGAGCGTGCCGAGGAGTTCATGCACCGCCTCGTCAAGCGCGCCCAGGCCATGGGCGGCACCTGCACTGGCGAGCATGGCATCGGCCAAGGCAAGCAGAAATACATGAAGGACGAATTGGGGTCCGAAGCGCTCGATGCCATGCGCGCGATCAAGCGCGCGATGGATCCGGACAACATCCTGAACCCCGGCAAGATTCTGCCGCAGGCCTGACGTAAGGCAGCCACAGCGTTCCGTGCAATGTTGCGCACGAAACGCTGCTTTCGTCCTATGGACGAACGGTTTCTGAACACCTATAAGGTGCGATAGATAAATTTGCTTGTAAAAATTGTGCCCGTAGCTTCGTTGCGGGCAATGGGAATTCGACGCCTTGCCGCGTAACGGTTCTGGCGTCCAAGAAAAAGGCATCGGTCGATGCGGCTGCCGTTCTTCTATGGCTGGGTGATCGTTGCCGTCACTTTCGTGACGATGGCGATCGGGGTAAATGCCCGTACGTCGTTTTCATTGCTCTTTCCACCGATCATCTCGGAATTCGGCTGGGACCGCGGCGTCACCGCCGGCGCGTTTTCCTTCGGCTTTCTCATTTCCGCGATCATGAGCCCGCTGATGGGGCGGCTGATGGATCGCGGCGGCCCGCGCGCGGTAATGGAACTCGGAACCGTGCTGATGGGCGCCGGGCTCCTGCTTGCGCCGCTCACGACCCAGCCCTGGCATCTCTACATGACCATCGGCGTTCTCGTCGGCGCCGGAAGCATTTGCCTTGGCTATGCCGGGCAATCGCTATTTCTGCCGAACTGGTTCAGCCGCAAGCGCGGCCTGGCGATCGGTCTCGCTTTCGCCGGCGTCGGTATCGGCTCGGTGACGGTGCTGCCATGGGTGCAGTCGATGATCGAGCAGACCGGCTGGCGCACGGCCTGCACTGCCATGGGCCTTGTCGTTCTGGTCGTGCTGGTGCCGATCAATCTCTTGCTGCGCAAGCGGCCGCAGGACATGGGGCTGTTGCCCGACGGCGATGCGGCGCCGCATCCGTCTGCTAAACAGGTCTCGAACATTGTCGATCCCGCCTGGGCCAGCATCGACTGGACGCTCGGCCGTGCGATTCGCACCGCGCGGTTCTGGTGGCTGGCCATGGGGCTCTTCGGCGGCCTTTACGCCTGGTACGCGGTCCAGGTCCATCAGACCAAATATCTGCTCGATGTCGGCTTCTCGCCTCAGGTTGCCGCCTGGGCGCTCGCCATGGTCAGTCTGTTCGGCGTGCCCGGTCAGATTTTTCTTGGCCATCTCTCCGATCGCATCGGCCGCGAGTGGATCTGGACGGTGAGCGGCGTCGGCTTTGCCATCTGCTATGCCGCGCTGATCGCGCTCGAATATGTGCCGAGCATCGCGCTGGTCTATGTCATGGTGATCTCGCAAGGCCTGCTCGGCTACGGCGTGACCTCGGTCATGGGGGCGGTGGTGCTCGAAATCTTTCACGGCGAGCATTTCGGCAGCATTTTCGGCACGCTGACCCTGGCTGGATTGGCCGGTGGCGCTGCTGGTCCGCTGGTGACCGGCCTGCTGCACGACCATTACGGTACTTACACGCTCGCCTTCGCGCTCGGCATCGTGGTCTGCATGCTCGCGACCGCCGCGATCTGGATGGCATCGCCGCGCAAGGTGCGGGTGGTGGCGGGCCGCCTGCACCGTGTCCAGGCGGCGCGCGACGCGATGGAACAGGCTTCGCGCGGCTAGAGCCTTCTGTCTTGACGCGAACCGGTATCCGCTTCGCTCGAAACGTTCTGGTTCGGGCGATTTGCCGCAACACTTCCGTGCAGTGGCCTCTGCGGGTTATGCTGTGACTTCGCCACAGTTCCTTCTATAGATAGGTCAAATTCCGGCGGATGTCGGATTGTACCGGGCCAGCACGCGGATGCCGCGGGCCGCTGAAGGGGAGATTCCGTGCAGACCACGCTGCTCGGCCTCGCAATAGCATTTATCCTGGCATTGGTGGCTGCTCTGGTCGGGCCGTTGTTTATCGACTGGAGCCAGTTCCGCACGCAATTCGAGGCGGAGGCGACGCGTATCGTCGGCGCGCCCGTGCGCGTGGTCGGCGCGCTCGATGCCCGGCTGCTGCCGGCTCCGTCGCTGCAATTGCGCGGCATCACCATCGGCGGCGCAAATGATCTCGGCCGCTTCCGTGCCGAAAAGCTCGACGTCGAATTCAGCCTCGGCTCGCTGCTGCGCGGTGAATGGCGCGCTACGGAATTGACTGTCGGTGGCGCAGCCGTCGATCTTGGTCTCGACGCGCAAGGTCGCCTCGATCTGCCCGCATCGACCGGCCCGTTCAACCTCGGCGCTCTCGCCATCGATCGGCTGAATGTCACCGGCCGTCTCAATCTGCATGATGCCGCCAGCCGCTCGACACTCGAACTCAGCGATATCGCCTTCAGCGGCGATGTGCGCTCGCTGGCAGCGGGCGCCATGCGTGGTGATGGCAATTTCACCCGTGCCGGTACGCGCTATCCGTTTCGTATCTCGTCCGGACAGACCGGCGATGGCAATGGCACACGGCTACGCCTCGTCGTCGATGCCAGCGAGAAATCACCTGGTATCGATCTCGATGGCATCCTGAGCTTCGACAATCGTACGCCCAGCTTCGATGGCGCGATGACCATCGCCAATGTAGCGAGCAAGGCTGACAACAATTTGTCGCATGCGCCGTGGCGTATCGTCGGCAAGGTGAAAGCCGATCCGTCACAGGCACAGTTCGAGACCGTCGACGTCAGTTACGGCATCGACGAGGGTGGGCTGAAACTGACAGGCGTTGCCGATCTCCGCTTCGGCGCGTTACCTTTGCTGCATGCCGTCCTGTCGGCCAAGCAGCTCGATGCGGATCGGTTGCTCGCGAAGCAGGACGGCGGCGACAGCGCCACGCCGATTGCTGCGCTGCGCCGGCTGACAGCCATTATCCCGCAACCAGCGTTGCGGACTCAGATCGAAATCGGCGCCGAGCAGATCATGCTTGGCGGGCGGCCGGTGCAGAATATCGGTGCCGATCTGCATAGCGACAGGACATCCTGGGTCGTGGAGCGGCTCGAATTCCGTGCGCCGGGCGCGACGCGCGTCGTTGCGAGCGGTGCGGCTGAACCAGGCGCCGGTGGCTTCGCTGGAGCGATCAATATCGACTCTGCCGACCCCGATGTCCTGGCCAATTGGCTCAAGGGCCGCAACGACGTCAGACTGCGCGATCAGAAGCCGCTGCGCATTCGCGGCAATTTCACCTCGAATGCGGATCGTTTTTCGCTCACGGGTTTGAAAGCGGAGATCGATGGTGGGACGCTGGAAGGGCGCATCGCGCTCGACTATCCATTGTCCTCGGGTGGATCGCGGATCGAGGCCGATCTGCGTGCCGATCGCCTCGACCTCGATGCGACCATGGCGCTGGCTCGCTCGCTCAGCGGGCCGCAGGCCGAATGGCCGGAAACGGGGCAGCTGTCGTTCGACATCGGGCGCGCGATCTCGGTAGGTCAGGAGATGCGCCCCTTCGCGGCGCAGCTCGCTTACAGCCCGAAGGCGATCACGCTCGATCGTTTCAAGGTCGGGGAAGCCACGGGCCTGATGCTCGATGGCAGCGGTGCGTTTGATCGAGTTGATGCCAGCGGAAAATTGGCGCTGAATGCGAGCGCGTCGTCGCTTGCTCAGATCAGCAAGATCGTTGCGTCCTTTGCGCCGGCAGCCGCGAAGCGTCTCGATAAATTGCCTGCTGTGCCGGGCGCTGCGAAGCTGAAGCTCGCACTTGATGTCACCAGACCGCAGACCAAGTCCGATCGCGCCGATGCGCGGATGTCGCTCGATATCGACGCGCCGCAGGTCAAGGGAACGTTGACGATGACGGCCGCGCCGACAGTGGTTGCCATGCGCGAGTTCGATGGCGATGCGCTGTTGCGCAGCGAACTATCGCTTGATTCGAAACTGTCGGGGCAGGGCGGCGCGTTGCTTGCACTGTTCGGATTGAACGAAGTGCTCGCGGCGAGCGATGCGCCGCTGATCCTTGAGGCCAGTGCGACCGGCGCATGGCGCACGCCGATGCGCGTGAAGGCGAAACTCTCAGGCAGTGATCTCGATGCGGATGTGCAGGGCAGTGCCGAGCTCTTCGCGCAGACGCCGAAGGCGGCGCTGACACTGGCGATGCGCAATGCCAATGCGGCGCCCTTGCTTGGCCTCAAGAGCGTCGATCCTTTCGCAAAGGTGAGTCTGTCCTCCCGCGTGACGCTGAATGGCGACAAGCTCGACCTCCAGGATATCGACAGCACGATCGCGGGATCGCGGCTGCGAGGTCGTCTTGCAGTGACACTCGGAGTCGAGAAGTCCCTCGATGGTCAGTTCGGCGCCGACAATATCGATCTCGCTCCCGCATTCGGCTGGATCGTCGGTGCGCGCGGACATGACGCCACCGAACCGCTCAGCGGCGGCATGCCGCAAGGCTGGCGCGGTCAGCTCATCTTCCAAGCGCAGCGTGCAAGCCTGCCCGGCGGCGCCGAGCTTCAACAGTTGAACGGAACGATCAAAAGCGACGGCCGTGCACTGACCATCGATGCGATCAAAGGCAAGCTCGGTGGCGGCGATTTCGTAGCCGATATCGATCTCAAGCCGGCCGCCGCCACAGGTTTTGCGCTCGGCGCGCGCATCGAGGTGACCGGCGCAGAAGGCAGCGCTCTGCGCTATCGCGGTCTCGCGATGCCGGCCGGCAAGACATCGCTGAAGATGAGCATCGCGTCGCAGGGACGCAGCGCCTCGGCGCTGGAAGGCGCCGTGTCGGGCGATGGTCTCGTCACCATCGATGGACTACGCATCGCCGGGCTGGATCCGCGGGTGTTCGACGTCGCCATTGGCGCCAGCGATAGCGGCCAGGCGACCAACGATGCCAAGCTCAGGCAGATCGTACAGCAGGCGCTCGGGCGCGGCGAGTTTGCGACGGCCTCCGCGCAGATTCCGTTCAGCCTGAAGTACAGTCGTCTCCGCGTCGGTGCCACCACGCTGGAAGCCGAAGGCGCACGCGCTGTCGTCTCGGGCGGCTATGACATCGTCGCCGATCAGATTGATATTCGCGCCAGCCTGCTCGGCGCCGCCACCGGAAGCTCGAATGCGCGTCCGGAAGTACAATTGTTCCTGATGGGCCCGCCGGACAGGCTGGATCGCACTGTCGATGTCGCCGCGCTCTCGTCATGGCTCGCGGTGCGCGCCATCGATCGCGAGACGCGGCGGCTCGATCTGCTCGAACGGGGATCGTCACAGTCGCCCGCTCCAGTGCCAGCCGCACTTCCGCCGCCGCGCACCATGCCAGCGATCGAGACGCCAGCGGCCAATGATGTGCCGACGTCATCGGCGCCAACATCGCCGGATGTTCCGTTGCCTCGCAGGGCGCCGCCCAGAGCCGCTGCGCCGCGCCCGGCGATCACGCCACTTGCTGTGCCGCCGGCAGTCAGCCAGCAGGTTGCTCCGCTTCCTGCGCCGATCGAAGTCCGTCCGGCACCGGGTTCCATGCGTGCGCAACCGAAGCAGCGACCCGCGCCACCGCTCATGCTCACGCCGCCAGCAGTTATGCCGCCGGCCCGGCCAACGTTCTAACGATGTGAGAAATAATGCAGGTCGGTTGATCCATCTTCATTGAATCAACTTCATCGGATCGGCGTCCGCGTGCTGCGTCCGAGCAATCATGGTTCCGGACGCCGTCGAAGGCTTCCCAACGCAAGTCTGATCGACCGCGGCCACGCCGTCGCGGTCCGATCCGATCAGGCGGACAGGTTCGTGTTGCTTTCGGCGCCGCGCTGCGGCGGTGCCGCCCGCGTGCGGAAATAATCGAGCACGAACAGCCGAATCGCCGATGACAGGTTGCCCTGCTGACGATTGGTGTCGATCTCTCCGACAAGTTCCGAAAGCGTCATGTCGCGGAGATTGGAAATCTCCTTCATGCCGTTCCAGAACGCCTCTTCGAGGCTCACGCTGGTTTTGTGTCCAGCAACGACGATCGATCTCTTAACTACGGGCGACTTCATGATGCGCTCTCGCCATCGATTTTGTGCTGGTCAAGCATGGTGTTCGCACGGGCAGTGCGTTGCTCCTCTAGGATACGTTCGGATTTTGTGCGCCCGAAACGGGCACGATTAACGTCCGCTTGTCGGGAAGCTTCGTCGCGCTCTGCACGCTTTCTGAAGCGATTAAGATTGATCAGGTCACCCATGATCGCTCCTGTCGTTCAATGAAATGATGGAGTGCGAAACGCAAACGTCGCCGTCAGGTACTGATACGAGGCGATGGCAAGGTCGGTTTCGTAATCCATCCAAAAAAATACACTCCGCATTTTCAAACAAGCAAAAACAGCAATCGAACTTGGTTGCAGTTAACGACGCTGCCGAATTATCGAAGCCGGCCTGTTAAGGTCTCTCATTCTGAGTCAGCTCTGATGGAGTTGACTCATCAAGTCGTCTTCTCAAGTCGGCTTCGCAGTATCGCAGCAATGATTAGAAACGATAGTCGATCATTCTAACCAATTAGGCGGTATCAATTATAACTATTTCGCTTTTGAGATATTCTCAACAAGCTGTGAGTAAAAAATTTGACTCCGCAGTAAGTACTCACCCCGGCTGTATCATTTTGACCGGCTGCACGAGGCGATCAAACTCCTTCGTATCGACAAGGCCCAAGCGCAGCGCTTCTTCCTTGAGAGTCGTTCCGTTCGCATGCGCGGCCTTGGCAACCTTCGCTGCGTTATCATAGCCGATCTTCGGAGCGAGCGCAGTAACGAGCATCAGCGAACGTTCCATGAGTTCGCGAATGCGCTTCTCATCGGCGCGGATGCCATCGATGCAGTGCTCGGTGAACGATCGCGCAACGTCTGCGATTAATTGGATGGAATGCATCATACAATGCGCCATCACCGGCTTGTACACGTTTAGCTCGAAATGTCCCTGGCTGCCGGCCACCGTGATAGCTGTATGGTTCCCGAATACCTGACAGCATACCATTGTCATTGCTTCACATTGTGTCGGATTCACCTTTCCGGGCATGATCGACGAGCCCGGCTCGTTCTCTGGAAGAATGAGTTCGCCAAGTCCCGAGCGCGGACCGGATCCGAGCAAGCGAATGTCGTTTGCAATCTTGAATAGTCCTGTCGCGACAGAGTTTATTGCGCCGTGTGCGAACACATAGGCGTCGTTCGAGGCCAGCGCTTCGAATTTGTTTGCTGCGCTCGTGAAGGGCAGCTTCGTGATCTTCTGCACGTTCTTCGCGAACAGTTTGGCGAAGCCAGGCTTCGAATTGAGTCCGGTGCCGACTGCTGTGCCACCCTGCGCGAGCGGATGCAGATCCTTCACTGCACTGCGCAGCCGCGCGATGCCGCTCTCGACTTGCGATGCATAGCCGGAGAATTCCTGGCCGAGCGTGAGCGGTGTCGCATCCTGTGTATGCGTGCGTCCGATCTTCACGATCTTGGCGAAGGCTTTCTCCTTCTTGCGCAGTGCAACAAGTAGTTCGTTCAAGGCCGGGATGAGGTCGTGCGTGATTTCCTGAGTCGCGGCGATATGCATCGCGGTCGGAAACGAGTCGTTTGACGACTGACTCATATTCACGTGGTCGTTCGGGTGCACCGGCTTCTTCGCGCCGCGCTCGCCGCCGAGCAGTTCGTTAGCACGGTTGGCGATCACCTCGTTGAGGTTCATGTTGGTCTGGGTGCCGGAGCCGGTCTGCCAGACGACGAGCGGGAAGTGGTCGTCGAGCTTGCCATCGATCACTTCGCGCGCGGCTTGCACGATGGCCTTGGCCAGTTTCGGCTGCAGCAAGCCGAGCTCGCGATTGGTTTCCGCGGCGGCGAGCTTGACGATGCCGAGCGCATGCACCAGCGGCATCGGCATGCGATCGTGGCCGATGCGGAAGTTTTGTCGCGACCGCTCCGTCTGCGCGCCCCAATAGCGGTCGGCGGCGACGGCGATCGGGCCGAAGCTGTCGGTCTCGGTGCGGGTGGACGCGGCGGATGTCTTCTTCGACGATTTGGCCATGATGGGCTTCCTGCATTGCTGCGCCGAAGGATGCGGCGCAAAACGAAAAGGGCCGCATCGCTGCGGCCCGATCACTCTACACGCTCTTGCGCTTATTTTTTTCGGAAGCGATCTAAACGAACGACCTCAGCGCCTTCGCCGGTTTTCGGCGTCTCGCCTTCGTCGGAGGCTTCGGGCGATGCGGGCGGAGCGGCGAGAGCCTGAGCCGGTGTCACCGGTGCAGGCGTGCTTGCGACCGGCGCTTCGGCAGCGGCGGCTTCGGTCTCGAAGCTCAGGCCGAATTGTACTGACGGGTCGTAAAAGCTCTTGATCGCCGCAAACGGCACGACGAGGCGTTCGGGAATTCCGTTGAAGGACAGGCCCACTTCGAAGCGGTCTTCGGTGACGGTGAGATCCCAGAACTGATGCTGCAGGATCACCGTCATTTCTTCCGGATATTGCGCCAGCAGGCGCGGCGACAGCTTCACGCCGTCCGCCTTGGAGATGAAGGTGATGAAGAAGTGGTGTTCACCCGGCAAGCCGTGTTCGGCGGCATCGATCAGCACCTTGCGCAGCACGCCGCGGAGGGCGTCACGGGCCAGTACGTCGTAGCGAATATGATCGGTCGGCATCGTTCGGCCCCGTCGCTTTCGTCTTGGTAGAGGATGTATCGGCAATTGTGGCGATGTCGGGAAGGCCGACTCGCGCCATCTTTCCCACTCCATACGCCGGCGTGCACCCGCGGTCAGCAGCCTTGACGGTTGGCAGCCCCGGGCGGACGAATGCACTCTATATATAAGTGTGATGCGTCGCGAAACAGACCGGACGCCTTCCAGGCCGATATCGGCGCAAAAACCACGCAAAAATCGTTTGGCGCGGCCTCGTCATCGGCCTAAACCGGCATCATGGCTGCCACGTTGCCCCCACTCATGGCTGAAAACTCCGGAAACACAACCCGTGTGCCTGTCGGATTGGGGGAGCTGTTCGTCGCTTTTGCGAAAATGTCGCTGGCCGGATTCGGCGGCGTCCTTGTCTGGGCTCGCCGGGCCATCGTCGAGCAGCATCGCTGGATGACGGCGGAGGAGTTCAACGAAACCTTCGCGCTGTGTCATTTCCTGCCGGGGCCGAACATCGTCAATCTGTCGGTCGTGTTCGGTGCCCGTATCCGCGGCATTCCGGGGGCCATCGCTGCCTTCGCGGGGCTGCTCGGACCGCCGGTGGTGATCGTGACCATTCTGGCCATTCTCTATGCGCGCTATGGCGACCTGGAATCGCTGCGCCGCACTCTGGCGGGTGTCTCCTGCGTTGCAGTCGGATTGCTGTTCGCGGTGATCGCGCGAATGATGTTGCCGCTGTTGAAGAAGCGCGAGCCGCTCGGCCTGTTGATGATGCTGGCCGTCTTCGTTGCTGTCGGCCTGATGCGCTGGCCGCTGCCGACGGTACTACTCGTCTCCGTCCCGGTCAGCGTTCTGCTCACTATAATGATCCGGCGCTGGAGCAGGGCGTGAACCAGACTGGTATCGACACGCTCTGGACCGTGACCTGGACCTTCGGGCTGATGTCGCTATTTGCCGTTGGCGGCGCCAACTCAGCGATTCCCGAGATTTACCGCACTGCGGTAGACGTGAATCACTGGCTTACTGCCAAGCAATTCGCCGACGTCTTTGCGATCTCGCAGCTCTCGCCGGGCCCTAATGTACTCATCGTTACGCTGATTGGTTATCAGGTCGCCGGTATTCTCGGCGCCTTGATCGCCACCTTGTCGATGTGCGGTCCAACCGCGGTTGTCGCCTATTATGTCAGCCGTTTGCTTGCGCGTTCGACGCATGCAACGTGGCCAGGAATTGTGCAGGCGGCACTTGTCCCATTATCCATTGGTCTAATGAGCGCGAGTGGCCTGGTCGTGATGATGACCGCAGACACTTCTATAATAGCGTATTCCGTCACCGCGGTTGCAGCCGTTCTGGCATTTGCAACGCGGCTCAACCCGCTATGGTTGTTAGTTGGCGGCGGATTACTTGGTTTCGCTGGCATTCTCTGACGAAAGTGGCTAGCAAGCTTGCCACCGGGGTCGTTGGGCGGCCCCGATTGACTTGAGCTGTCAAACGCTTCGACTAAAAGACCTGGGCTATAAGCTCGTGACTAGAGGGACGTACCAATGAGTGATGCGCCGAGCCACGCGCCGGAGAAATCAATTTTACCTAGCTGGGTCAAAGGCCCGCAGGATTTTATCGGTGGCCTCGCCCTGGTGGCGATTGCTGCATTTGCGTTGTGGGCATCGAGCGATCTGCAAGGCATGCATGGCTTCTCGTTCGGCGCAGGTACCGCGCCGCGGATGTTCGGCATTCTGCTGCTCGGTCTCGGCGCTGCCGTGACGGTGGTCGGCATCTTCACCGAAGGTCCGACGCTGCAGAAGTTTCATTGGCGCGGCCCGTTCTTCGTCATGCTGGCGATCGTGTCATTCGCTCTGTGCATCCGCCCGATGGGCATGATCTTCTCGGCGATGTCGAGCTTCCTGATCGCGGCGCTCGGCTCGACCGAGACGCGCTGGGTCGAGACGATCATCGTCGGCGCGTGCCTGACGACGTTTTGCGCTTTGCTGTTCCCGTATGCGCTGGGTCTGCCGCTGCAGATGTGGCCAACCTTTCTGATGCGCTGAGGAAGAGGGTGTTATGGGCGATCTTTTTTCCAATCTCGGTCTCGGCTTCGCGACTGTTTTCCAATTCGTGCAGTGGACGCCTTCCTGGCTGGGTGGGCTGAGCATCCCTCTGCCGATGAACATCCTGCTGTGTCTGATCGGTGCGCTGGTCGGTACACTTGTCGGCGTTCTGCCGGGCATCGGTACCATCGCCACCGTGGCGATGCTGCTGCCGATCACTTTCGGTCTGCCGCCGGTCGGCGCGCTGATCATGCTCGCCGGCATTTATTATGGCGCGCAATACGGCGGCTCGACCACGTCGATCCTGGTCAACATCCCCGGTGAAGCCGGCTCAGTGGTGACTGCGCTCGACGGCTTCCAGATGGCCAAGCAGGGCCGCGCCGGTCCGGCGCTTGCCATCGCAGCCATCGGTTCGTTCTTCGCCGGCTGCGTCGCCACCGTGCTGATCGCGATCCTCGGCGCGCCACTGACCAAGCTTGCGCTGGCTTTCGGTCCGGCCGAGTACTTCTCGCTGATGGTGCTGGGCCTGATCTTCGCGGTGGTGCTCGCCAAGGGCTCGGTGCTGAAGGCGATCGCGATGATCGTGTTCGGTCTGCTGCTCTCCATGGTGGGATCGGACATCGAGACCGGTGCGTCGCGTATGTCGTTCAACATTCCCGAACTCGCTGACGGCCTCGGCTTCGCCACCGTCGCAATGGGTCTGTTCGGCTTCGCCGAGATCATCCGCAACCTTGATGCCGGCAGCGAAGAAGATCGCCAGCTCGTACAGTCCAAGGTCACCGGTCTGATGCCGACCAAGGAAGATCTGATCGTCTCGACGCCGCCGATCCTGCGCGGCACGGTGCTCGGATCGATCCTCGGCATTCTGCCGGGCGGTGGCGCGGTCATCGCATCCTTCGCGGCCTACACGCTCGAGAAGAAGCTGTCGAAGAACCCGAAGAAGTTCGGTCGCGGTGCGATCGAAGGCGTTGCCGCTCCCGAGAGCGCCAACAATGCTGCTGCGCAAACCTCGTTCATCCCGCTGCTCACCCTCGGCATCCCGCCGAATGCGGTGATGGCGCTGATGGTCGGTGCGATGACCATTCACGGCATCGTGCCGGGTCCGCAGGTGATGCAGAAGCAGCCGGATCTCGTCTGGGGCATGATCGCCTCCATGTGGGTCGGCAATCTCATGCTGCTCGTCATCAACCTGCCGATGGTCGGACTGTGGGTGCGGTTGCTGCGCGTGCCGTACCGCCTGATGTTCCCGTCGATCGTCGTGTTCTGCAGCATCGGCATCTATTCGGTGAACAACGCACCGATGGACGTCGTTCTCGCCGGCGTGTTCGGTCTGATCGGCTACTGGCTGATCAAGCACGACTTCGAGCCGGCCCCGCTGCTGCTCGGCATGGTGCTCGGCCCGTTGATGGAAGAGAACCTGCGTCGTGCACTGCTGATCTCGCGCGGCGATGCGACGGTGTTCTTCACCCGTCCGCTGTCGGCGACGCTGATGGCGATCTCGGCCTTCCTGCTGATCCTCGCCGTGCTTCCTGCACTGCGAAAGAAGCGCGACGAGGTCTTCGTCGAGTCCGAGAGCTAATACGCTCCACATCATTACTGCGTCACTCCGCCGCGGCCCGAAGTCGAATGGACTTCGGGCCGTTGCTTGTATTCAGTCCCGCGCAATACGTCTTATTGGCGGGTCGTTTTGGTCTGGGAGGAATAAATATGAAGTCATTTAACCGCATGCTTGCGATCGGTGGTCTGGCGACGCTCGCCGGTTTCGCCACTGTTTCGACCAAGGCGCAGGCGCAGGATTATCCGACCCGCAGCATCACCATGATCGTGCCCTTCGCGGCAGGTGGCCCGACCGACGTGATCGCACGCATCGTCGCGTCGGAAATGTCGAAGACGCTCGGTCAGCAGATCATCATCGAGAACGTGGTCGGCGCCGGCGGCACCACCGGCGCGACCCGCGCCGCAAAGGCAGCCAACGACGGCTACACCATTATCACGGGCCACATGGGCACCCATGCTGCCTCGGTGCCGCTGTATCCGAAGCTCGCTTATCATCCGGAGAAGGATTTCGAGCCGGTCGCGCTGCTCGCCGGCACGCCGATCCTTATCCTCGCCAAGAAGGACTTCGCGCCGAAGGACCTCAAGGAATTCGTCACCTATGTGAAGGCGAATAACGAGAAGCTGAACATGGCCCATGCCGGCGTCGGCTCGGTGTCCTATTCGTCGTGCGAACTGCTCTCGTCGGTGCTCGACATCAAGCCGATCGGCGTGCCGTTCAACGGCACTGGCCCGGCGATGAATGCGCTGGTCGGCGGCCAGGTCGATTACATGTGCGACCAGATCGTCAACGCCGTGCCGCAGGTCAAGGGCGGCACCATCAAGGCCTATGCTGTCGCGACCCCCGAGCGTAACCCGTCGCTGCCGGACCTGCCGACCACCACCGAAGCCGGCCTGCCGAAATATCAGGCCTCGGCCTGGAACGCGATTTTCGCGCCGAAGGGCACGCCCGCCGCGATCACCGCCAAGCTGAACGCCGCTGCGGCGAAGGCGCTGGACGACGAGAACGTCAAGAAGCGCCTGCTCGATCTCGGTTCGGACATTCCGAAGCCGGAAGCCCGTACCCAGGCCGCTCTCGGCGAACTCGTGAAGAGCGAAGTCGCAAAATGGTCGGCGGTGCTGAAGCCCGCCCAGTAAAGCGGGAACCGTCTAACGGTTTGATTTCAGGGCCGGATCCTCATGGGATCCGGCCCTTGTCGTTTGCGGGGAGGTGACACAGATTTCGGGGTATAATCCGGGAATCGCAATGTCCGGCCGCCGGCTGGAGCGATAGGTTCGCCGGCCCTTAGCACGTGGCGATCGCCTTCACGCGCGCAGTCATCTCGACGATGGCTGGTTATCTGACTGTCGGAGTTTGCCTTGATATCGAGACATCCCGAGCATCAATATCTCGATCTGCTCAGGCTTGCCCTGGAGCGTGGGGACGAGCGCCTTGATCGTACCGGCGTTGGAACGCGATCGCTGTTCGGTGCCATGCTGCGCTTCGATCTGTCGTCTGGCGAAGTCCCGATCCTGACCACCAAGCGCGTCTACTGGAAAACCGCCGTCAAGGAGATGCTGTGGTTCCTGACGGGGGGCACCAACATCCAGGCGTTGCTGCGCGAGAATGTCCGGATCTGGACCGACTGGCCGCTGGCGCGATTCCGTTCCGAGACTGGTGAAAATGTATCCCAGGAGGAATTCGAAAGCCGGGTTCTGGCCGATGACGACTTTGCGGCCCGATGGGGCGAGCTTGGTCCGGTCTATGGCAAGCAATGGCGCCGCTGGCTCGGTGCCGACGGCAGCGAATACGACCAGATCGCCCAGCTCGTCACCACGCTGAAAACCAATCCGGCAAGCCGCCGCATGCTGTTCCACGGCTGGAATGTTGCCGAGCTCGGCGGCATGGCCCTGCCGCCTTGCCACATGGTCTATCAGTACCATGTCTCGTCCGACGGGCGTTTGAATTGCCTTCTGTTTCAAAGGTCGGTCGATCTGCTGCTTGGCGCGCCCTTCAATTTCGTCGGCGCGTCTGCGCTCCAGCTCATGCTGGCGCAGCAGACCGGTCTGCGCCCCGGCGAATTCGTCTGGGTCGCCGGCGACGCTCATCTCTATCTCAACCATCTCGATCAGGCCCGCGAGCAGCTTTCGCGCGATCCACTCCCGTTGCCGAGGATGATCTTGAAGCCGCGGGCGAAGGACATCGACGACTATGTGATCGATGACTTCGAAGTCGAAGGCTATTCACCTCACGCGGCCATCAAGGCGGATGTAGCTGTCTGAAGACGACGCCTCGCTTTGGATGCGTGTCCCTATTGCTTCAGTGCAGCGAAGACCGGCCGCAGATAACGGAGCATTTCCGTCGGATGCTCCGTCATCGGGAAATGCCCGAGCTCCGGCATTTCGATCACGCGCGCATTGTCGATCCATCCGGCGAGCTGGTGTGCATCATCGACGGTTGCCGAGAAATCGTAGTGGCCGATGAGGAGCGATACTGGAATCGTCTTGCCATCGATCTTCTTCGCGATCTGCTCGCCATCGAATTCGTCGGAATAGAAAGCGAGGTCGCCGTCATAGATGCCGGGGGCGCCCTGCGAATAGATATAGGCGGCGCGGCGGCGCAGATCTGCCGGGCTGCGCGGTCCGAGCAGGCCGCGCACATAGGCCGCGGAATGCCAGCCGCCATTGACCTTGGCGTGGGTGAGATAGTCGTTGCGCCGGCCGCGCGGGCGCAGCGGTGCTTCCAGCGCGATGACAGCGCGAACGAGATCCGGGCGCTCAGCCGCAAGCACCATGGCGATGCCGGCGCCCATCGAGCAGCCCATCACCACGACCGGCTCACAGATCACCTGTTCGATGAAGCTGACGCACCAGTCGAGATAGGTCTGCTGATCGAGCGAATAAGCATCGCCTGTCCAGTCGACGGGCGGCATTGAGCGGCCGTGGAAGGGCATGTCGAAGCCGATGAAGCGCCAATCCTCGCCGAGCGCTCCGTCGCACATGACGCCGTGAAATTGCCGGGTGTCGGCGCCCGCCGTGTGCAGGCAGAGCACAGGCGCCCCCGTGCCAGCTTGCTCGCTATAGATTTGCGCGACACGGCCGCTCGAGGTCGCAACGGTGTGGTAGCTCCCGCGCAGGCGGCCGAGATCCGCTTGCGGTGTTGCAACTTCATAGGGCGTGAGATTGGCGAAGATCGCC
The DNA here is from genome assembly GCA_023449855.1 of Pseudomonadota bacterium. GTDB lineage: Bacteria > Pseudomonadota > Alphaproteobacteria > Rhizobiales > Xanthobacteraceae > Tardiphaga. Next base: position 25,280 of record JAEXHR010000106.1, read on the forward strand.
TCGAACCAGGCGCGGGCCTGGGCGATCGCCAGCGGATCGCCGGTGATGGTGAAGCGGGGATTACGTAGCTGGATCGACGAGAACGAGTGATAGGTCGGCGGCGCTGGATCGGCGAGCACCAGTGCCCAGTCTTCGGCACTGGCGGCGATGCCGATTTTGCTTGTCTCATCCGCTTCAGCCGGCGTTGTGCCGATCACGACCTCATGCGTGAGGTCATCGACCGTGAAGAGCACGCGCAGCGAGAGGCCGCGCGAAAAGGATTTCACTTCGGGCTTGGCGAGTGCTGTCGTCAGATGATCGACGAGCCGTTCGAAAACGGACATCGATGGCGCTCACTTGTCTGCGGTGAGATAGCGCCCAATCTCGGTATGGTCCGACTTCGGCCCGAGATGCTTGAGCGCATTGTTCCACATGGCGGTGATCTCGTCGGCGAGCGGCGCCTTGACGCCGATTTGATGCGCGAGTTCGTCCGCGGTCTGGATGTCCTTGGCCATCAAGGCGAGGGCGAAGCCGGAGGCGTAGCTCTCCGAGATCATGAATTGCTTGAGCTTGTTTTCAGTGGAGTTGTTGCGCCCGGTCGAGGCATTGAGCACATCCACGAGGGTGTTCGGCTCGATGCCGAACTTGCTCCCGATGGCGAGCGCTTCTGCTGCTGCGGCGAGGCCGGCGGCCGAGACGTAGTTGTTCAGCGCCTTGGCGGCATGGCCGGAGCCGAGCGGGCCGGTACGGAATGCGGCAGGGCCCATGGACTGAAGAACCTTGTCGGCACGATCGATGGTCGCGTGCGATCCGCCCGCCATGATCGCCAGCGTGCCGCTGATGGCACGCTTCACGCCGCCGGACACCGGGGCATCGATGAATTCGAGGCCGTCTGCGATGAGCTCATCGCCGAGGGCGCGGGTGCCGAGCGGGGCAGACGAGCTCATGTCGATGATCACGGTGCCCTTGGCGAGCTTGGCCTTAATGCCTTCGAGGGCTGCGCGCACGATCTTCCCATCGGGGAGCAGCGTGACGATCACCGCAGCGCCGGCGATGGCTTCATCGACGGTTGCCGCAGCAGTGCCGCCTTCCTTGGCAAAGGCATCGCGCGCATCTGCCGACAGATCGAAGCCAGTCACCTGAAAGCCGGCGCGAGCGATGCAGGCGGCCATCGGACGGCCCATATTGCCAAGTCCGATCACGGTGACTTTGGCGGGCGGGTTGATTGCGGCTGAAGTCGTCACGGGCGTTTCCTCTTACTCTTTGTATTTTGAATTGATTGAACGTGTTTTGATGCTCAGTCGCTGCGACGTAGCGCATCGAGCGCGACCTTCGCGGCATTTTGAATGTGGAGAACGCAGGCGCGTTCGGCGCCTTCCTCGTCGCCATTCTCGATGGCGGTCAGGATCATCTCGATCTCGCGCAGGCTGGTGCCGATGCGATTGGCTTGCGTCATGGATGTCATGCGCAGCACCGTCACGCGATTGAGCAGCATCTTCAGGAAGCGCTCGACGAAACCATTGCCGCAGCCTTCGAGCAAAGCTGCATAGAACTCGGTCTTCGCAGTCAGCAGATCGTTCCGGTCTTCCTGCCCCGCAACTTCGCCCATCCGCACAAACTGCTTGCGCAAGCGCGCGATGATCACGGGATCGCGGCGCTTGGCGCATTCGCGGCCCGCATAACCTTCGAGCAATCCGCGCAGATCGTAGAGCTGCGCAGCCTCTTCGACAGTGATCGTGCTGACGACAGGACCCCGGTGCGGAATCGTCGTGACCAGGCCTTCGGCTTCGAGCTGCCGCAAAGCCTCGCGGATGGATGTTCGGCCGACGCCGGTCTGCTCGCAGAGCTCACGCTCGATCAGCCGCTGGCCAGGCTTGAATCGTCCGCTGCCGATCGCAGAGCGCAGCCGATTCTCCACCAGCTGGCGCAAGCTGGTCGTTTCCCGCGTGACGTTGAGGTCCGAGTCGTTTTCTGCCATGCGTCAATTGACCGCCTATCAGACAATCTGTCAAGCAGCTTGACCGCCTGTCTGATTTATGTTCCCCATGTGGCAAGCCTTGAAGGCACCCATCGGAGGAAACTGCCATGTCGAAGACGTCATCTACGCGCGGGGGCATCGATCGCCGCACCGTTCTGGCCGGGTCGGCCGCGCTGATCGCGGCGCCCTGGGTTTCGTCCCCGGCGCGCGCCCAGGCCAAGCAGGTGAATATCGGCGTGATCATGCCGCTGTCGGGCGCCAATGCGCAGTTCGGCATCAACTCTCGCAACGGCATCGAGCTGGTCGCCGATGAGATCAACGCGGCGGGCGGCATCAAGGCGCTCGGTGGTGCCAAGATCAATCTGATCGTGGCCGACGCGACCTCGACCCCGACCACGGCCGGCACCGTGGCCCAGCGCATGATCAGCCAGAACGAAGTCTCCGCGATTCTCGGCGCTTTCGCCTCGTCGCTGACCATCGCGATCTCCGAAGTCACCGAGCGCCGCGATATTCCGCTGCTCACGATGTCATTCGCCGACCAGATCACCGGCCGCGGCTTCAAGAACATCTTCCAGGTCGTCGCCAAGGCGTCCGCGCTCGGCAAGGCGCAGCTCGATTACACCGTGGCGATCGCGCAGGCCGCCGGCACCAAGATCGACAAGATCGCGATCATGTATGAAGACACGGCCTATGGCACCGCCCAGGCCGGTGGTCTTCGCGCGGCTGCCAAGGCTGCGAATATCGAGCTGGTGATGGATGATGCCTATCCGCTGGGGATCACCGACACGACGCCGCTCATTAACAAGCTCCGCGCCTCCGGCGCTCAGGCGGTCTTTCCGGTCTCCTATCTCAATGACAGCCTGCTGCTCATCCGCACTATGCGTCAGCAGCGCATCACCATTCCGGCCATCGGCGGCGCTGCCGGTTATGTGATCCCGGATTTCGAAAAGGGCCTCGGCGAATTCGCCGAAGGTGTGCTGTCGATCTCGCCGGCCAATTACGATCTCGACACCAGCCTGACCGATCGCTTCCGCAAGCGCTTCGGCTATTTCATGGTGCATGAAGCGCTCGAACACGCCGTGGCGCTGGATGTGCTTGTGCAGGCCATCGAGAAGGCGAAGTCGGCCAGGGCCGAAGACGTCACCATGGCGCTGCGCGGTGCAAAATTCACCGGCGGCTGGACCAATGCCATGACCGGTGGCGCCGTGCAGTTCGACAGCACCGGCCTCAACACTGCATCGATCCCGGTGATGGTGCAGTGGCGCAAGAAGGAGCTGGTGACCGTCTGGCCGAAGGAAGTGGCCAAGGGCACCGCCGAGTGGAAGTCCTGATCAGTTAGCGAAAGAAAATCGTGTCGTTCATTCAAGCGATCTTGGACGGCCTGTTGATTGGCGGCGTTTACGCCGTCATTTCAATCGGCCTGACACTCGTCTACGGCGTGATGGGCATCGTGAATTTCGCGCAGGCGGAATTCCTGATGATCGGCATGTTCGTTTCATGGTTTGCCTGGGCCTATCTCGGCCTCGATCCTGTCCTGGCGGCGCCACTGTCTTTTGCAGTGGCGTTCGCTCTCGGCTGGCTGGTGCAGGGGCAGCTGATTTCTCGCGTGCTAAAAGCACCGTCCGTCGCCCAGATCTTTCTGACGGTCGGTCTGCTGATCGTGCTCGAAAACGGCGCGCTGCTCGCCTTCGGATCGCAGTTCCGTTCGGTTACCACGTCCTATCAGACCATGTCGCTGTCGCTGGGGTCGCTCTTCGTTAGCGTGCCCTATCTCATTGCGTTTTCCATGTCGCTGGCTTGCGGTCTGGCTCTGTGGTGGTTCATGCGCACCAGCTGGTTCGGTCGTGCGATGCGCGCGACCGCGCAGAATCCCATGGCGGCGCAGTTGATGGGGATCGATACGGCCCTGATGTACAAGATGGCCTTCGCACTTGGTGTCGGCCTCACGGCATTCGGTGGCGCCGTTATTCTTCCCTACGTCACAGTGTTCCCGCAGGTCGGCGGCCAGTTTGTCGTCCTGATGTTCACCGTGGTCGTGCTTGGCGGTCTCGGCAGCGTTGCCGGCGCGGTGGTCGGCGGTCTGGCAGTCGGCGTCATCCAGGCGCTGTCCGCTCTGTTCTTTCCGATCCAGCTGCAAAATCTCGTTCTCTTCCTGGTCTTCATTCTCGTGCTCGCCGTTCGGCCGCAGGGTCTTGTGGGAGCAAGCCGATGAAACGCTGGATCGCAATCGCTGTCATCGTTCTGATTGCGGCTGCCGTGCCGCAATTCCTGAGCCCGACCGGATACTGGATCCGTGTCTTCACATTCACGCTGCTGTTCGCCGCCATGGCGCAGGCCTGGAATCTGATTGGCGGCCTCGCCAACCAGTTGTCGCTCGGGCACGCTGCCTTCTTCGGCATCGGCGCCTATACGTCGACGATCCTGTTGCTGAAATTCGGCATCAGTCCCTGGATCGGCATGTTCGCGGCCGGCGCGCTCGGCGGTCTTGCCGCGCTTGTCATCGCGATCCCGACCATGCGGCTGCAGGGCCATTATTTCGCGCTGGCGACGCTGGCCTTCGGCGAAGTAGCGCGCGTCATCGCCAATGTCTGGGCCCCGCTGACCGGCGGTCCAGGCGGACTGTCGGTGCCGTTCGTGCCGCCGAGCTTTGCCGCCTATTCGTTCAAGCAATTGCTTCCGCACGCTTATATCGCCTTGGCGGCGCTCGTCATCGTCACTGTGATCTTCGAAGTAATCCGGCGCGGTGCGATGGGCTATCGCCTGCGCGCCATTCGTGAAAATGCGGCGGCCGCGGAGGTCATCGGTATCGACACGACCAAGGTCAAACTGCAGACCGCCGTGATCTCCGGCGTGCTGACGGCCATGCTGGGCACGCTGTTCGCCCAGGTCGCCGTGTTCTTCGATCCTGATACTGTGTTCAGCGCGGCGTCGATTTCCATTCGCGTCGCCTTGATCGCCATCATCGGCGGTGTCGGTACGGCTGTCGGCCCCATCCTCGGCGCATTCTTCATCGTGCCGATCGAGGAGCTGATGAACGATCTGTTCTCGTCAGGCGCGGCAGGCCTGTCGCAACTGATCTTCGGCGTGATCCTGATCGTCGTCATCCTCTGGCGTCCACGCGGACTTGTAACCATCTTCGAGACGCTGCGCGCTCGACTTCAGGGCAAGGGAGCGCAATCATGACGATCCTTGATGTGCGCGGCATCTCAAAGCGCTTTGGCGGGCTGCAGGCTTTGTCCGATGTGACGTTCTCTGTTCCGAAAGGGCAGATCGTCGGCCTGATCGGCCCGAACGGCGCCGGCAAGACGACCTTCTTCAGTACGCTGTGTGGACTGATCAAACCGGATTCCGGAGCGATCACGCTCGATGGCACCAGTATCGTCGGTCAGAAGCCGCACAAGGTTGCCAGCCTTGGCATGACCAAGACGTTCCAGAACGTGGCTCTGTTCGCCGAAAGCTCGGTGCTCGACAATGTGCTGACGGCGGGCCTGCTGCGTCACGACGTCGAGACGGCGCGGGAGCGGGCACTGGTCTGTCTCGATCGCGTCGGCCTAAAATCCGTCGCCCACAAGATGGCCGGCAATCTGTCGTTTCCGGAACGTGCACGGGTCGAACTCGCACGCGCTCTGTGTACCGACCCCAAAGTCCTGCTGCTCGACGAAGTCATGGCGGCGCTCAATCCCGTCGAAATGCAGGAGATCATGGATCTGATCCGCCAGCTACGCGATGACGGCATCACACTGCTCGTCGTCGAACACCACATGCGCGCGATCATGGCGATCTGCGACCGCATCCTGGTGCTCAATTTCGGCCGTCTGCTTGCCGATGGCACGCCGCGCGAAGTCGCTAACGATCCCGTGGTGGTCGAAGCCTATCTCGGCCGTTCGGCGGAGGGCCACGCATGACCAGCACTCAGCCACTGCTTGAAATCAAGGGGCTCAATGCCGGCTATGGTGGCATCGATGTCCTGCACGATATCGACATCGAGATGCGCGAAGGCGAGTTCGTCTGCATCATCGGCGCGAACACGGCCGGCAAGAGCACGATCCTGCGCACGATCTCGCGCCTTGTTCCCAATGTGCGTGGCACCTTGCGATTCAATGGTACTGACCTTGCGTCACGTACCGCTCATGACATTCCGTCTCTTGGCATCGCGCATGTTCCGGAAGGGCGTCACGTTTTCCCGGACATGAGCGTCGAGGAAAATCTGATGCTCGGTGCCTTCACCGCGCGTCACGCCAGCGATCTGCAGCAGCGGATGGACGGTATTTTCGAGTTGTTTCCGCGCACACGGGAGCGGCGTTCCCAGCTCGCAGGCACCCTGTCGGGCGGCGAGCAGCAGATGGTGGCAGTCGGCCGCGCGCTGATGCTGCAGCCCAAATTGTTGCTGCTCGACGAACCCAGCCATGGCCTTGCGCCAAAGGTGGTCGAGGAGATGCATGATGCATTCGTAAAAATTCATCGCGGCGGGACGTCCATTCTGCTGGTCGAGCAGAATGTCAGCCTCGCTCTTGATGTTGCCGCACGCGGTTATGTTCTGGAGAGTGGCCGCGTCACGCTCCAGGGCACGTCCGCCGAGTTGAATGAGAACCCGGCCGTTCGCGCTGCCTATCTCGGCATCTGACCGAAGGGACAGGCGAGGGCATCCCCTCCAGCAAGAAGGATCCACAACATGAGCTATAACCAGACGATCACCCTCGGCGGCTTGTTCGACGAGGGTTTGAAGACCCGCCGCGAAGTTCTCGGCGCCGCCTATGTCGACAAGTCGATCGAGGCCGCCAATGATTTCATGATGGCGTTCCAGCATATCACCACCGAATGGTGCTGGGGCTATGCCTGGAATCGCCCCGGCCTCGACAAGAAAACCCGCAGCATGCTGAACCTCGCGATGCTCACCGCGCTCAATCGCTCGCCCGAAATCAAGCTGCACACCCGCGGCGCGATCAACAACGGCGTGACTGTTGAGGAGATCAAGGAAGTGCTGCTGCATGCCACCGTCTATTGCGGCATCCCGGCCGGCCTCGACGCTTTCAAGGTGGCGAATGAGGTTCTCAAGGAAATGGGCAAGGTCAAGTAAGCGACGCTTGGTCCCGCGAGGGAACTGACAAGTATTGCGGATCCGGTCTTGAGCCGCGCTGGCGCCAGTCAGCGCGGCTTTTTCTTGTGTCGGTCAAAAGCGCGGGAGCCTCGTCTGCGGATCGCCTTCAGTCCGATACGATCCTTTGGACACGCGCAATCGGGGCTTCCGGTGGCTGTGGCGACGCGGTAGCTATGCCGTGAAGGAAATGGCGAACCAAACGCCAGTCATGATAATACCGTTCCGCAGGGCGTCGATCCGGATGGCGCGTTCAGGTTGTGCGATCGAATGAGGACGCAGTTGTGAAGATCGAAGTCGTCTTCGTCTACGCGGTCGCCGAGAACGGCGTGATCGGCAATAACAACACAATCCCGTGGCGGCTGAAGTCCGATATGCAGCGCTTCAAGGCGCTGACCATGGGCAAGCCGATCGTGATGGGCCGCAAGACCTTCGAGTCGTTCCCGCGCCGGCCGCTGCCCGGCCGCACCAACATCGTGATCACCCGCAATGCCGCCTACACGGCGGATGGCGCTGTCGTCGCGACGTCGCTTGCCGACGCCCGTGCCATCGCGATCGGCGATGCATTGCGCCGGTCGGCGGCCGAGATCGCCATTGTCGGCGGTGCGGAGATTTACGCGCAATGGATGCCGTATGCGGATCGCCTCGAGGTCACCGAGGTGCATTTGCGCCCGGCCGGCGATACAATGCTGCCGCCTGTCGATCTCACTGTATGGGAAGAGACAGCCCGCATCCGGCATTCCGCGGAGGGCGAGGACAGCGTCGATTTCTCCTATGTGACATATTGCCGGCGGCCCCCGAACTAGTCCCGTTTTTCGTCCGTTAACATTGAAAAACATGGCGTTACGCATAGCTGCAACGGCCAGGCGCCCCGCGTTGTAAGAGCAGGGGCGGTCCCCTATAAAGCCATGCAGACGTGGCGAGACCGGACTATCCGGCCGCGCAGAGGAGAGTTTGAATGCCGTGGAAGAATCAAGGCGGTGGCCCATGGGGTCCCGGCCCGAAAGGACCCTGGGGATCGGGTCCGCAGTCGTCCGGACCGAGGCCGCCCGATCTTGAGGATCTTCTGCGCAAGGGACAGGACAGCCTGAAGTCCATGTTGCCCGGCGGCTTCATCAGCGGCATGGGCGTCACGCTCGTCCTGATCGTCGCGCTGGCGATCTGGGGCCTGTCCGGCTTCTTCCGCGTGCAGTCCGAAGAGCTCGGCGTCGTGCTGCGCTTCGGCAAGCATGTGCGCACCGTGCAGCCCGGCCTGAACTATCATCTGCCCTATCCGATCGAGACCGTGCTGCTGCCGAAGGCGCTGCGCGTGTCGACGCTGTCGGTCGGCATGTCGATCCTCGAAGATACCGGTCGCCGCGGTCGCACTGTGCGCGACGTACCGGAAGAGAGCCTGATGCTCACCGGCGACGAGAATATCGTCGATGTCGATTTCACCGTGCTCTGGCGCATCAAGCCGGACGGGGTGGGCAACTTCCTGTTCAACATCCAGAACCCGGAAGGCACCGTGAAGGCCGTCGCCGAGAGCGTGATGCGTGAAGTGGTTGGCCGCGCCAACATCCAGCCGATCCTAACCGGCGCCCGCACCACCACTGAGACCCAGGTGCAGGAACTGATGCAGAAGACGCTCGACGGCTATAGCGCCGGCGTGCTGATCCAGCAGGTGCAGTTGCAGAAGGTCGATCCGCCGTCCCAGGTCATCGACGCGTTCCGCGACGTGCAGGCGGCGCAGGCCGACGCCCAGCGTCTGCAGAACGAAGCGCAGACCTATACCAACCGCGTTGTCCCCGATGCGCGCGGTCGTGCGGCGCAGATCCTCCAGGTCGCCGAAGGTTATCGCGAACAGGCGATCGCCGAAGCCAAGGGCCAGAGCGCGCGCTTCCTGAAGGTCTATGAGGAATACAAGAAGGCGCCGGACGTGACCCGTCAACGTCTCTATCTCGAAACCATGGAAAAGATCCTCCATGGCGCCGAGAAACTGATCAATGACTCCGGCTCGGGCGCCGGCGCCTCGCAAGGTGTGGTGCCTTATCTTCCCTTGAACGAACTGACGCCGCGACGTCAGCCACCGGCGACATCTGGTCAGCCTCAGCAGAGTGGGGGCAACCGATGAAATCCGGTATCTCAGGTATCGTCGCACTGATCGTCATCTTGGTGCTGGTCGTGATCGGTTTCGGCTCGCTGTACACGGTGCGCCAGACCGAGCAGGCCCTCGTGGTTCGCCTCGGTGAGCCCGTACGCGTGGTCACCGAACCCGGCCTGAACTTCAAGGTGCCGTTCATCGATAGCGTCATCTCGATCGACAAGCGCATTCTCGACCTCGAGAATCCCGCGCAAGAAGTCATTGCCAACGACCAGCGTCGTCTGGTGGTGGATGCCTTCGCGCGCTACCGCATCAAGAACGCGCTGCGCTTCTATCAGAGCATCGGCAGCATCCAGGCCGCCAATATCCAGCTGACGACCCTGCTCAACGCCGCGATGCGCCGCGTGCTTGGCGAGGTCAACTTCATCCAGATCGTTCGTGACGACCGCGAAGGCCTGATGAACAAGATCCGCGACCAGCTCGACAAGGAGGCCGATGGCTACGGCATCCAGGTCATCGACGTCCGGATCCGCCGCGCCGATCTGCCGGACGCCAACAGTCAGGCGGTCTATCAGCGCATGCAGACCGAACGTCAGCGTGAAGCGGCCGAGTTCCGCGCGCAGGGTGGCCAGAAGGCTCAGGAAATCCGCTCCAAGGCGGATCGTGAGGCGACGGTCATCATCGCGGATGCCAACTCGCAGGCCGAACAGGTCCGCGGTGAAGGCGACGGCGAGCGCAACCGTCTGTTTGCCGATGCCTATGGCAAGGATGCCGACTTCTTCGCCTTCTACCGGTCGATGACGGCCTATGAGAACGGGTTGAAGCAGGGCGATACCCGTTACCTGCTGCGGCCGGATTCGGAGTTCTTCCGCTTCTTCGCCAATCCGTCGGGCAAGCCCGCCGCCGCGAAACCATAACGACAAGCTGCGGCGCATAAACGGCCTGTCCGTTTTGCGTTCGCGGCAAGTCTGATCTAAGGATGAGGCGCATCGTCACACGGTGCGCCTCATTTGCTTTTCAGAAGACTGCGCCAAGAAACGTCAGGGTGCGAAAGTTCGGGAGTTGATACCGGTGGGGTCCATAGCGTTGACCGACTTCCTCATCGGCTTGGGGATTCTGCTTGTGTTCGAGGGGATCCTTTTCCTTGGCTTTCCCGGCTGGATGCGCCGGGCCATGAAAAGCGCCCTGGCATCGCCCGACAGCGTGTTGCGCTTGGCCGGCATCATCTCGGCAATCGGTGGCCTGATCCTGATCTGGTTCATGCGGCGCTGATCCGGCGCTACGTGCCCAAAAGCGCAGTGCGATCAAGGTGATCGCGATCCGCCTATCCGCATTCCGCCGTAATCTGCAGCTCATATAAGCGAGCCGGAACGGCTGGCCCATGGTTCCGCCGAGGCTTGCGCAACCGCGTGGTTCGGGCGCACTCTGCACGCAAATTGCCGACTCTCGTCAGGAGACGTTACCCCTATGTCCATCGTGACTTCCGCTCTCACGTCGCCGCGCCGCGTGCGCAATTTCGGCCTGCGTCCGTTGATGGCGGCCATCGCCGTCGGCGCGCTTGTCGGCGCTGCCTCGCTGCCGCTGCCTGCCTCTGCTCGCGGTCCCGACGGCATTGCCGATGTCGCCGAAAAGGTGATCGACTCCGTGGTCAACATCTCCACAAGTTCGACGGTGGAAGCGAAGAATAGCGGCGAGGGCGGCAATCGCGGTGCGATGCCGCAATTGCCGCCGGGCTCGCCCTTCGAGGAGTTCTTCGAGGACTTCTTCAAGAATCGCGGCGGTCGCGGTGGCGGCGAGAAGGGCGGCGGCATGCAGCCGCGCAAGACCAATTCGCTCGGCTCCGGCTTCATCATCGATGCGTCGGGCCTCGTGGTCACCAACAATCACGTCATCGACGGCGCCGACGAGATCACGGTGATCCAGAATGACGGCACCAAGATCAAGGCGGAGCTGATCGGCGTCGACAAGAAGACCGATCTCGCACTGCTGAAGTTCACGCCGGTGAAGCCGGTGACCGCTGTGAAGTTCGGCGACAGCGACAAGCTTCGTCTCGGCGAATGGGTGATCGCGATCGGCAATCCGTTCTCGCTCGGCGGCAGCGTCACGGCGGGCATCGTGTCGGCGCGCAACCGCGATATCAATAACGGTCCTTATGACAGCTACATCCAGACCGACGCCTCGATCAATCGCGGCAATTCGGGCGGTCCGTTGTTCAATCTCGATGGCGAAGTGGTGGGCGTCAACACGCTGATCATCTCGCCCACCGGCGGCTCCATCGGCCTCGGTTTCGCGGTGCCGTCGAAGACGGTGGCGGGCGTCATCGATCAGCTGCGCGAATACAAGGAAGTGCGTCGCGGCTGGCTCGGTGTCCGCATCCAGCCGGTCACCGACGAGATCGCCGAAAGCCTCAACATCAAGCCGGCCCGCGGCGCGCTGATCGCCGGGATCGACGACAAGGGGCCCGCCAAGCCGGCTGGCCTTGAGACCGGCGACGTGGTGGTGAAGTTCGACGGCAAGGACGTCAAGGAGCCGAAGGATCTCTCGCGCATCGTTGCTGCCACCACGGTGGGTAAAGCCGTTGACGTCCTGATCATCCGCAAGGGCAAGGAGGAGACCAAGAAGGTCACCCTCGGTCGCCTCGAGGACGACAAGCCGGTGCAGGCTTCGCTGAAGGCCGCGCCGGAAGCGGAGAAGCCGGCCACGCAGAAGGCGCTCGGCCTCGATCTGACTGGGCTCAGCAAGGAGCTGCGCACCAAATACAAGATCAAGGACAGCGTGAAGGGCGTTGTTGTGACCGGCGTCGATAGCGGTTCGGATGCCGCCGACAAGCGTCTCGCTGCCGGCGACGTCATCGTCGAGGTCGCGCAGGAAGCGGTGACCAATGCCGCCGACGTCAAGAAGCGCATCGATGCCGTGAAGAAGGACGGCAAGAAGTCGGTGCTGCTGCTGGTCTCGAACGGCGAAGGCGAATTGCGGTTTGTTGCGCTGAGTGTGCAGTAGCGCGCTCTCATCCCTCCC
>JAEXHR010000153.1 GCA_023449855.1 Pseudomonadota bacterium
CGGCAGATCGCCTTGATCGACTTGCCCTGAACATGGGCTAGCCGCCGTATCTTCAGAATTGTTTCCACAATAAGCATCCGAACAAAAAGCCTCCGATGAAACCGGAGGCTGTTGTAACCCCATTGCAAATGGGGGTCCCGTTTGGACGCCGATCACCCCATGTGCGGGGTCCTTATTCCATGCCTAATCACATCGTGATCTTCATCGGCGGAGCGTTTACGCTCTTTGCGCTGCGTGCGCCGATGCTCAAGGCCGGCGGCCTATTCCAGCCGATCTCGCGGGAAGGGGCACTTGTCGTTAACAACCTGATCCTCACCGTTTCCATGGCGTCCGTTCTGATCGGGACGCTCTATCCGCTGCTGCTGGAAACGCTGACGGGTGAAAAGATCTCGGTCGGCCCGCCCTTCTTCAACATCACCTTCGGGCTCTTGATGATCCCGCTTCTGCTGGCGGTGCCCTTCGGCCCCTTCCTTGCCTGGAAGCGCGGCGATGTGCTCGGTGCCCTGCAGCGCCTGTACGTGGCGGCAGCGCTCTCGCTCGTTCTCGGTCTTGGCCTCTGGTACATGCAGAACGGCGGGCCGGTCATGGCCGTCGCTGGTCTCGCGCTGGCCTTCTTCGTCATGGGCGGAGCGATCGCCGACCTCTGGTATCGCGCAGGCTTCGGCAAACATCCGATGTCGATCGCCTGGAGCCGCCTGAAGGGCCTGCCGCGTTCGTCCTTCGGCACGGCGCTCGCCCATTTCGGGCTGGGCGTGACCGTGCTCGGCGTCGTGGCCGTCACCACCTTCGAGACGGAGACCGTGGTCGAGATGAAACCGGGCATGACGGCTGAGGCAGGCGGTTATGTCGTGACCTTCGATGGCATCCGTGCAGCGACCGGACCGAACTACACCGAGGACCAGGGGCACTTCACGATCCGCGAGGGCGGTGTCGAGGTAGCCGATGTCTGGTCGTCGAAGCGGCTCTACACGGCCCGCCAGATGCCGACGACGGAAGCCGGCATCGTCACCTTCGGATTCAGCCAGCTCTACATCTCGCTGGGTGACCCAATAGCCGCCGGGGGCATTGTCGTACGTGTCTGGTGGAAGCCGTGGATCCTCTGTATCTGGTCCGGTGCCATCGTGATGATGGCTGGTGGCATCGTCTCGCTCTCTGATCGCCGTTTGCGAGTCGGCGCGCCAAAGCGAAACAAGGCCTCGGTACGGCCGTCGTTAGGGGTCAGCTGAGTGCACGAACAGACGGGCCCCTCCGCTTCCTGCGCGAATTAGACGGAGGCGCCATCCCGGCCCGGCACGAGGCGTGCTTACATTCTTCAGGCAGCCCTGCTCGGCCCAAATTTCGGTGCCAGACGAATGTAAGCCAACTGGCTCAGCAGTTCGATCAGTGTCTGCGTAACAATTATTGCCGGAAGGACCGGTACAGCACCCGGGACAGCGAAAGCCAGCGGTAGGACGACCAGAGAATTGCGCGTGGCAGCACTGAATGCGACGGCACGGCCCGCTGGCGCATCAAGCCGGAACAACTTACTCACACCCCACCCCGACAAGGGCGCAGCAACCGCGTATGCCACGTATATTGGCACGACACGGAAAGTGGCATCGAGTGCGTGGCCGAGTTGCGGTACGACGGCAGCAACCACGACGAGGAGTACGAACGCTGTCGCAGGAACCGGAAGCAGCCGCAAAACCGCCGACGCATGCTCCCCGACCACACTTCGGCCGGCCCAGAACTGGATAAGGACGGCGAAGACAAGCGGGACTGCGATCAGCCAGACGAACGCGTGGAAAAATGGTCCTGCTTTGATGAGGGACCCTTCCTCGGGACCGAGGAAAACGCTCAAATAGACTGGCAACAGTAGCATTTGGGCGATCAGGAGCGCGGGTGTTGCTGCCAGCAGGAGACGGGCGTCGGCGCGGCCAAGATGGGAGAACGTAACGACATAGTCGATGCATGGGGCGAGAAGGACCAGCAATACGCCAAGCCGGATCATAGGATCGGGCGGAAGAAACGGGACGAGCACTCCCACCAGCACAGGCATGACGACAAAGTTCACCAGTAGCAGGACGCCAAGGAAGCGGAACCGCGCACGGGTCATCCGAAGTTCCGCAAGCGGAACCTGAAGGAAGGTCACAAACAACATGAACGCCAGCGACGGATTTATGCCGATCTCAAGTGCGGCTGTTCCGGAGATCGAGAGAGCCGCCAGAGCGCCAAGGACAACCGCGCCAAAGTAGATCTGGACCTGATTATTTTCGAGGGTGTCACGGAGGGTCAACGGAGCGCTTTCAGTTTTCATTTCAGGCCGGACAAAGCTAGCCAGGTCTGAGGACTATGGCCACCCTCACTACCCGGTGGTTTAGTCTTCGAACACTTCTGAGGCCAGCTCATTGCAGACAGCAAAAGCGCTGCGGGCCTGGAAAACTGGACAGGGAGTCGGACAGAAAATTCCGATTTCCAGCAGCATCTGAAGTCTACCCCTATATGCCGCCAGTCGCTGGAATTGAGTAAGTCGACCTGCGCCATAGATCAGCGTGACAGTTTGAAAGAGCTGGGGATAGGCCGATCCAGGTGCGTGTCAGGCTTTGCTGTATTCATGCGCTGTCCTCTGCCTTTCCATAGTAAACAGGCATGAAACTGCTGATGACTTCAATTGGATTGTTCTCTGAACTGCCCCCCATTTCGACCGGACAGTCGGCATAAGCAGAAAGGCTCAAGCACAGGCTTGAGGATAGGCTTATGTCTAACGAGTATCGACACGTTGAACTGCTGACGGGTGATGTTCGCCGCAGG
>JAEXHR010000251.1 GCA_023449855.1 Pseudomonadota bacterium
TCGCCGGTCCCCGGATTGCGCTGCGCTCCATCCGGGCTACTGGCTAACCGTGATAGCTTTGCTCCATCGCTTCTGATTCGCCGGACCTGATGCTGCACGATCCTCACAGCCTAGCCGCCATGGCGGAGACGCTCGCTTCCTCCGGCGACTATCGCATTCTTCGCCGTCTGGTGCCGCGCAGCGAATTCGCCGACGACAACGGCGCGGCGGTGAAGACCGGCATCCTGCTCGATGTCGAGACCACCGGCCTCGACCACACCCGCGACGAGATCATCGAACTCGCGATGGTGAAGTTCGACTATCTGCCGGATGGCACCATCGTCCGCGCCGGTGCTGCGTTCAACGCCTTCAACGAGCCTTCCAACCCGATCCCGCCCGAGATCGTCGAACTCACCGGCATCACCGACGAGATGGTGGCCGGGCATCGCATCGATACCGATGCGGTGGCGGCCTTCCTCGAAGGCGCTGTGATCGTCATTGCGCACAATGCCGGCTTCGATCGCAAATTCGCCGAGCGCATCTGTCCGCTCTTTGCGAAGAAGCCATGGGGCTGCTCGCAGAAGGAGATCGACTGGCAGAAGCACGGCTTCGAGGGCGCCAAGCTCGGCTATCTGCTGGCCGGCGCCGGCTATTTCCATCAGGCGCACCGGGCCATCGACGATTGCCACGCGCTGCTGGAAATCCTCGCTTTCGAATTGCCGGAAACCGGCAAATCCGCGCTCGCCGCCTTGCTCGACCGCGCACGGCGCAAGACCATGCGGGTCTGGGCCGAGCAGTCGCCGTTTGACCTCAAGGACGAGCTGAAGCGCCGCGGCTATCGCTGGAGCGACGGTTCCGACGGACGGCCGAAATCCTGGTACATCGATGTCGATGAGGGTCAGGAAGCCGCGGAGATCGAATTTCTGCGCAGCACCATCTATCTGCGCGAGGTCGATCCGCGGGTGCAGGCGTTCGGGGCCATGTCGCGTTATTCGACGAGGGCCTGAGCCGTAGGGCGGATGAGGCGTAGCCGTAATCCGCCGCGGAGTTTCCACCATGAATTCGGCCGGCGGATTACGCTTCGCTCATCCGCCCTAAGGGACGCGGCAAAAGCGGGCAGATTGCAAGCGTTCTAAGCAATTGTCTTTGCGCGCCCCGGGGGTTATTCACAAACCCGGCGGACCGGAACGGGCGCGAGCCTGCCGGTCGTCTTTTCCCAAGAATACCCGCCGCTAGGAAGGAATTCGTCGTGTCCAAGTCCCCCGTCGTCACCATCGACAAGCACCCCGGCCGTACCGCGCAGACCATCGGGATCGCGCGCGTGCTCGGCACGGACGAGACGCTCATTCACGAGCCGTCGGTGGGCGTGGTGGGCACCAAGGGCGACAGCCAGTGCTATATGGGCGTGATGTCCAAGGTGGACGCCATCCATGAGAGCCTGAAGAAGAAGATCGGCCGCGGCGCGGGCCAGCTGCCCTATCGCCTGGTGCAGCCGGAATACACCATCGCCACCTCGGACGGCATCCGCAACGGCACGCGCGAAATGCGCTATTCGCTGATCGGCCGCGAGGTCACCAATGACGCGCTGTCGGAGCATCTGAGCGCCACCGGCCTGCTCGGCACCATCGCCGTGGTCGCCTGCGACAAGCCGCCGGTCGGCACGCTGGCTGCGCTGCTCGAACACAACGAGCCCGCGATCATCATGTCGGACGGCTCGATCCATCCGGGCGAAGATCCGAAGACCGGCGAGAAGCTGGACATCGTCAGCGCCTATCAGGTCGCCGGCAATCCGGATGCCGAATATCGCCACCACATCGCCTGCCATGCCTGCCCGGGCATCGGCTCCTGCGGCGGCATCTTCACCTACAACACCATGCAGACCTTCATCGGCGTGGTCGGCATGCAGCCGCTGCACATGGTGGCCCCGCCCTCCGACGATCCGCGCCGCCTGAAGGAATTTCCGGAGCAGCTGGTCGGCTATCTCTCGAACATGATCGCCAAGGGCATCAAGCCGCGCGACATCGTCAGCCGTGACTCGATCCGCAACGCTGTCATCGTCTCGCTGGCGATCGGCGGCTCGACCAATGTGACACTGCATGCGCCGGAAATCGCGCGCGCCGCAGGCTTCAGCGACTTCTGGAAGGAAGTCATGACGCCGCAGGAATTCAACTATCTCTCGCAATATGTCGTGCCTGTCCTCACCGACGCACGCCCCTACGGCAAGTATTCGATGGTCGACATCGACAATGTCGGCGGCGTGCAGGTGATCGTGCGCGAGCTGATGGACGCCGGCCTGATCAATGGCGACGTGCTGACCTGCACCGGCGAGACCCTGGCCGAGCAGATCAAGCGCCTGGAGACCAAGCCGGCGGATGGCAAGGTCGTCTACAATGTCGCCAAGCCCTACAAGCCGACCGGCGGCCTGCGCGTGCTCGGCGGCAACCTGTCGCCGGAATTCTCCGCAATCCTCAAGCTTGCCGGTGTCGAAGGCGGCCTCGAGGACAATTGCTTCCGCGGCACCGCGCGCGTGTTCGAAGGCGAGCGTGGCCTGATCGCGGCGCTCGACCAGCATCCGGAGAAATTCCAGAACCACGACATGGTGATCGTGCGTTACGACGGCCCGGTGGGTGCGCCCGGCATGCCGGAAATGCTCGACCCGACCTCGCGCATCACCACGCTGTGCCGCGAGCGCAACATCGTCGTCGGCCTGATGACCGATGCGCGCTTCTCGGGCGGCTCGGTGGGTCTGGTGATCGGCCATGTCGGTCCGGAAGCCGCCCTCGGCGGCGCCATCGCGCTGGTGGAAGACGGCGACGAGATCATCGCCGATCTCAACAACAACGAACTCAACTGCACCGAGCTGCAGGACGCTGCGACCTACAGCAAGCGCAAGGCAGCATGGGACAAGGTGGTCGCCGATAATGGCGGCATCCATCCGAGCTGCGGTGACGCCGATACGCGCCTGCTGCATCGTGCGCGACAGACCGCGGTTCCCGCCACCCGCGGCGCCGGCCTGCATCCGAACCGCGAAGTCTGGGTGCGCAACCAGCGCGAGGCCAAGCGCTCCGGCTTCGTGCCGAAGAACAAGCACCGCCCCGAGGCGGACAAAGCCTTCTAATCTTTGACCGTGTCCCGGACGCGGTGCAGCGCCCTTGCGCTGCTCCGCAGAGCCGGGACCGTCACAAACGCCGTCGCTTTGCACGGTCCCGGCTCAGCAGTGCACCACTTCGTGATGCACTGCGTCCGGCACACAGTTAAGAAGGAACACGCCATGAGCGTCGCCTTCACCAAGGAAGACAGCGCCGAAACGGCCTCGGAGACCCAGCTCCCCGACCGTCCGATCTCGCCGCATCCGAACCTTGTCACCGCTGACGGGCTGCAGGCGCTCGAACGCCAGCTTGCGGAGGCGCAGCAGGCCTATGACGCGGCGTCCGGCATCGACGACGTGAACGAGAAGCGTCGGCAGCAGGCACTGCCGCTGC
The DNA here is from genome assembly GCA_023449855.1 of Pseudomonadota bacterium. Taxonomy (GTDB): domain Bacteria; phylum Pseudomonadota; class Alphaproteobacteria; order Rhizobiales; family Xanthobacteraceae; genus Tardiphaga. The sequence continues at coordinate 3,462 of JAEXHR010000251.1, forward strand.
GCGATGCCCGCTATTTCTCGGAGCGCGTGCGCACGGCGCAGGTGATCGATCCGCCGACGTCGCATGATGCGGTGGCGTTCGGCAGCACGGTGACCTTCACCCGCGACGACGGCCGCGTGCAGACCTATCGCATCGTCGGTGAGGACGAGGCCGATCCGAAAGCGGGATCGATTTCGTTCGTGTCGCCGGTGGCGCAGTTGCTGATGGGCAAGTCGGTCGGCGATGTCGCTGTCATGGCGGGGCAAGAACTCGAAATCACCGGGATCGCCTGACTCGACGATCGCCGGACGCGGCTCGTTTCCCATCGGTCGGGAGTCTGCTTCAAGCGGCTACAATCTTGTCCCGGACGCGATGCGGCGCGAAGTGCCGCTTCGCAGAGCCGGGACCGTGCCACACGCCGGAGTTCGTTACGATCCCGGTTCTGCGCAGCAGCGTTTCACGCTGCAGCGCGCCCGGGACAAGATCCGGTATTCAACTCAGGTAGATCGACTCTATTTGACCGGACAGGCCGCTCCGCTTTTCGCCCAGGCTTCGACGAGCGCGCCCGCCACCGCTTGCGTCCCCGGCGCAGCAGCACGGCCATAGCCTGGCGCCCAGGCCCAGCCGACCAGCGTATCCTTGCCGATATGGTCGATGAGATCCTCGACCTTGCGACCGCCATTGCGCGCGGGGTCTTTCATCTGCGCGCAGATTTCGGCGACCGTCTTGCCTTCCCATGCCATCTCGATCGGCGCGAGATGCCACTCGTGATGGCCCGGAATGCGGCCGGGTTCGAAATTCGCGTTGCCGTGGCAGGAATTGCAGCGCATCGCGGCGGTGCCGTGACCGTCGGCGCCACGCGTCACCGGCGGTTGATGCAGGCGGCGCATATCGCCCTGGCGCGGCATGTCACCTGCCGGATGGCAATTCGTGCAGCGCGGATGCGTCAGCACCTTGCCGAGTTCGGTGAAGATCGCAGCGGAGCGCGCATTGACATCGGCGATACCGTCGAAAGTTTCAGGCGGCGCAAGCCCTTTCGCTCCGCCCTGCCCCGCCGCATAGGCCGTGAGCATGCTCATGCCGAGCGTCGCAACGACGACCAGGGCCTTGACGCGCATCTCCGTCATCATCCGCGCGCCTCCTGCGTGAGGTAACGCTTCGGCTCCGCGAGGATCACATCGCGGACGGCCTCGTGATATTTGACATAGCCGGTGCAGCGGCACAGATGCCCGTCGAGCGCCTCGGCGATCAGCGCCTCCAGCCCGGCACGCGGCACCGGCGTCTTCTCCAGACGTTCGAGGAACACCTGTCCTTCATTGAGGAAACCGGCGGTGCAATAGCCGCACTGGAATGCGAAATGCGCGATGAAGGCCTTCTGCAGCGGCGACAACTCGCCGTTCTTCGCATGGCCTTCCACCGTGCGAATGGTCTTGCCGTGAAAGCTCGCAGCCGACACGACGCAAGTGGGACTCGTATGGCTGCTGCCGTCGGGCTCATCGACGATGACGGCGCAGCTCAGGCACTGCGCGGCGCCGCAGCCGAATTTGGTGCCGGTCATCCCCAGATATTCGCGCAGGAAATCGTTCATGGAGAGGTCGTCGCGCACCTCGGTGGGCGCATGCACCTGTCCGTTGATGGTGATGCCCAGTGTCGTCACGCGAGCGCTCCCTTGAGCATGGCCTGTGTCACCGGCAACGCATCGAAGCGCTTGCCTGTGGCGTCATGAATGGCGTTGAGCAGAGCCGGCACGATGGGGATCATCACCACTTCGGCCATGCCCTTCGGCGGTTCGTCCGGCGTGAGCGGCGGCAGCATCTCGATTTCCATATGGCGCAGCGGCAGATCCGACCCGCGTGCCACCAGATAGTCACCGAGATTCCACTGGCCGTTGCCGGGGCCGCCTTCGAATGGCGGCAGCGTCTCCAGCAGCGCATAACCGACGCCCATGGCGAAGCCGCCCTGCGCCTGACCGAGAACGACCTCCGGGACCAGCGCCTCCCCGCATTCGAACACGCTGTAAGCTTTCGCGATACGCAGCGCGCCGGTCGCCTTCTCGATCTCGACGCGCACGGCCGTGCCGCACATCGATGTGTAGGCCGTGCCCATCCGGTTGTTATTGGTCGGCGGAAACAGCACGCTCGAACGGACGATCCGCGTGAACTTGCCGGCGCCACGACGCACCGCGAGCGCATCAATCTCGGCGCGATATTGTTCGCCGTCGATGGGGAAGCGCGCACGCGACCATGCCCAGCGCGAGAAGCCATGCGTAACGGCGCCGGTCACGAGATTGCGCGCATGCGCCGTCGCCGCGAGGATCTCCAGCGGCAGCGACGGCTGGCCGGCCAATGTCAGCAGGCCGTCCTTCCACACCGCCTTTTTCCAATCCTTCGCGCGCGGATCACGGCGATCGATCTTCCACAGCGCCAGCGCCGCCGGCCACAGACCGAACCGGAAGATTACGCGCGCAGCTTCTGCGGACGCGTGGGTGCCGACATGCGCGCCGATCGATGCCGAAGTGGCCGAGCTGATGGCCGGCACCCAGCGCGGATCCTTCTCGGCCTTGTCTTGGGTCTTCTGATCCATCGTGTAGGAATCACCGGAGGTCACCAGCTCCAGTGCATCGAACACACCGACCTGCGACACAGCCACTTCATCGGCCATGCCGCCGAGATGGCGCGCGACGCGGTTGGCAAGTGCGGTGCCGATGCCGTTACCCATCTCGACGTGATCGCAATAGATCGCGATGCGGCCGTCCGGACTGAGTTCGACGCGGCCGTTCGAACAGTCGCCGCCGGTGCCGTAATCCTTGGTCACACAGGCCACGCCGGTGCCAACCAGCACGCCGCTCGCCGCGCGCGCTTTCTCCGCCTCGCGCTGCCGCCAGATCGGATGCTGCTCGAGCTTGTCGAGCACCTCCGTGGTGCGCACCGAAACGATATAGGGATTGCCGGTCATCGTGCGGCCATCGGGCTTGAGCGCATTGCGGCGACGGAAATCGATGGGATCGAGCGGCAGCGCTGCAGCGGCCTCGTCGATCAGCACTTCCAGCGCCGTCATGGTCTGCAGCGATCCATAGCCGCGCATCGAGCCTGCGGTGACGCCGCGGGTATGCTGCGCTACCGTGGTGACGTCCACTTTCGGCACGTCGTAGATTCCGATCGCCGCCGTCGCGGCGCAGGTGGCGACATTCGGCGAGAAGTTCACGAGGCCGCCGCCATCGAGGATGTGATCGGCGGCGAAGGCCGTGATCTTGCCGCTGGCGCGATCCACCGACATGCGCGAGCGCATCTTGACGGCGTGGCGCTTGATGCCGCCCTGAAACTGCTGATAGCGATCATGCGCCAGCCGCACCGGACGATCCGGAAAGAACATCGCCGCCAGCGCCACATACAGCACGAAGGGCGTATGGTCGCGGCCGCCGAATCCGCCGCCGACATAGGCGAATTGCGCGTTGATCTTGCCGGGCTTGAACGGCGCCCTGGCTTCGCCGAGCAGAAACGCGATCGAATCCGCGGCCTCATAGGGCGATTGCACGCCGAGCACCAGTTCGAGCGTCTTGTCCCTGGCGCTGAACCAGCCGAGGCCGCATTCCGGCTCCAGAAACATGGGATCGACGGACTGCGTATCGAAGGTGCGATCCAGCACCAGCGCCGATGTTTCGCTTGCCGTGATCTCGGCACGGATCTTGTCGCCGTGGATGGCGGCCTGTTCGTAGACCGCCTCGTTCTTGTGCGCGAGCGACGACCACACCGGCAGGCTGGACGATTGCACGCGGCCGGGACTGACCCAGCCGGCGAGCACCGGCGAATACACATCCGGCGTATCGGGCGTGGCGCCGGCGACGCGCGTGAAGCGATAGGCCGCGTAGTTCGGCATCTCGATCGGCCCGGTCTCCTCGCCGAACTTGACGAAGCTGCCGTCGCGCAGCGCCATGCGCGCGCGATCATAGGCGTCGAACTGCTCGAAGATCAGCAGCGCGACGGGCTGGCCGAGATAAAGCGGCGTCTTGCCGACGGGGCAGAACAGATCGCCTTCATAGAAGGCGGGGACGCGCGTGTTGATCTTCGCGAGATCATCTGCAGTGACGATCACCGTGGGCTTCAGCGCGCCGCTCAACCGCGCGAGATCCATCCCGAGATAGACGTGGGTGGCATCGGGCGCGCGCACCAGAATGGCGTGCGAGGTCTTCGACGGCCAGCCCGGCAGGTCGTTGGCGCGAAAATCCGATGCGTAGAGTTTCGATCCGGTGACCTTGGCGACGCCGTCAACACGGCCGGCACCGCCGATGGCCGGATTGGGCTTGCCCCGCCCTGGCAATGTCTCGCGGGCGGGAAACGCGATCTGCTCCGCCGCAGCAAGGCGCGACAGGCTGAGCGTGATGCCGCCCGCCGACACCCATTTCATGAATTCGCGCCGCGAAGTCGTCATGCCGTCACCTGTTCGACAGTTGCTTGCCGCAAGGCGAAGGCTATTTGAGATCGGCGATGGTGGCCGGCCCAGGGCCAGGCGTGACGAGCGTTGGCCACTGATGAGAGCCGAACGGCACCAGCGGCGGCAGGAACGGCGTCATGCCGCGCTTGGCGCTTTCCGCGATGATGGCCGCACGGGCATCGCCCCCCATTAATTCGTAATCCATCAGATGGTAGTTGCCGAAGAACAGCGAGCCCACCGAACGATCCGCGATGATGCGTGTCAGCGACTCCAGCATATCGGCTTGCGTGGTGGTGAACGACACGGTCTCGATCAGCAGCAGCCGGTCATTGATCGCCTCCGGCGGGAAGAACTGCGCGAGCACGCTGAACAGCACATTGTTCTGGCGCGCCACATAGATCGTATTGCTGGCCGCATAGGTCTTGTCCCAGTCCGCGCCGAGCATCTTCTTCCAGTCGGCCAGCACCGTCATCCAGTGATTGACCTGGGTCTGCGCTGCCCATGCGACGTTTTTGGCGAGATACGGCGCCTGCTTCTTGCCGAACGCCTCCATCGTCTCGAACGGAATCGCGCCCTTGGCGATGCACTCGTCCATGAAGGCGATGTTGTTCTGCAGGATGGTGCGATTGTTGTCGCGCCAGTCAGCCTGCATGGGCGTGAGATCGAGGCCATCGAGCGCCGACTGCATGCGGCTGCGATAGGCCTTCATCGCGCCGAGCCAGGACTTGTTGTCGGGATTGTTGACATAGGGGCCTGCGACCTGCGCCAGCGCCATGGTGCTGTGGCCAACCGATTTCAGCAACTGATAGACGACCGGCACCGAGGGAGCGTCCACCGGCGGCTTGCCCGGCTGATACAGCGTGAACTTGCCACCGGCGCCCGAGAACAGGCCCAGGATCACCGGATGTTTTGCGAGGATATTCGCGCGGAAAACCTTGGCGGCATCGCCATAGAGCTCGAACATGCCGGTATTGAGCGCCAGCATGTCCTTCGTCGCGGTGTCGGCAGGTGACGAGGCGATCTGCCCGGAAATCGGCGCCATATAGGATGGCAGCGTCTGGGAGTGTGCGGCTCCAGCTCCACTCAACAACAAACCCACAACGGCCAGAGCGATGTGGCGGTTCATGTCCGAGCTCCCGGTCAATAATAGCGATGGCTGCTACTACCAATACCGAGGCACCGGTTAACAATCTGCACTACAGGGAACCTGTAAGCCAAGCCTCCGGTGGTACTCTCATCGAATATTGTACGACACCCGCTTACTCCCCGCCCAGCCCGAGCCGGTTCGGCATGCGCTTCTCGATATTGAACTTGAGCAGCGCGGCGGAGCGGAAGATGCCGTGGGCGAATTTGCCGTAAGGAAGCGTCACGAACAGCGCCATGACCGTACCGAGATGGATCGCCAGCCACAGCGCCATGAAGCGGGTGTCGCGCAACACCAGCAGCAACAGGCCGGTGATGCTGACCAGCAGCAGCAGCATGATGAAGCCGCGGTCCATGGCGTTCTGCTTCACATCAGCCCGCAACGCATCGCGCTTGAAGTTCAGCCAGAGCAGACCAATGGGGCCGATGATCAGCCCGATGCCGCCGAGCGTGCCGAGAATGACCGGCGCGCTGGTGAAGGCGTAAGGCGCGTGCAGATCCCAGATGTAATGATACAGCGTCGCCACGCAGGTCGAGGCGAAACACAGCAGGAAGCCATACAACGTGAACTGGTGGAAGCGCCGGCGCCACAGCGTGAAGGCGTCGTCGCCCTCGTTGCAGCCATCGCCATGCCCGCCGCCGAGATATTTGAGACGTGCGACATCGTGCACGGCTTCAGCGACTGCCGGCACGCGCGCTTGCGCGGCCGCCTTGATGTCAGCGGCATTGCCGTCTTTCGTCGGTGACACCTCGCGCCAGAATTTGACGACACCGATGGCCAGCGCCAGCATCGCGAAGCCGAACACCGAGCCAAACAGCAGCGCCAGGAAATTGTGCGGGAAGATCGCGTAGAAATTTCCGGCCAGCGGCTCGTGGATGAGCCGGCCATTCATGGCGATGGCCAGGATCATGAACAGCGCGAGACCGCCGGACAGCGCGAAGGCAACAGTGAGCCCTGCCTTCTCATAGAGTTTCCCGAAGGCACGCGGCCACGCATAATCCTGATAGGTGCGCACCCGCACCCTGGCCATGGCCTGCGGGACATTGACCGCGAATTCATGCGGCGGCGCATATTGGCAGGCGTAGAGACACGAACCGCAATTATGGCAGAGGTTCGCAAGGTAGTGCGTATCGGCCGCGTTGAATTCGAGCCGGCGCGTCATCGCCGGGAATACGGCGCAAAAGCCCTCGCAGTAACGGCAGGCGTTGCAGATCTGCATGACGCGCGCGATCTCGGCCTCGCCTGCGGTCATCGCCTCGGCGAGGTTGACGCCGCCATTGCAGGCGCCGTCCTTCGGCGGAGCGAGTTCAGCGACCGGCGGCATAGGCAAATTCCTCTTCGAATGTCGGGTGGTGATGCCCGGTGCTGGCCGCGGCATTGACGCCGGCGATGCGGCCGAATGCGGTGCCGATGCTCATGCCGACCCCCGCGGTATAGCCCTTGCCGAGCACATTGCCGGCCACCATTTCGCCGGCAGCGAACAGATTGCTGCTGACGACATTGCCGAACCACACTGCGGCGGTCTCATCAGTCTTCATGCCGAGATAGGTGAAGGTGATGCCGGGCGCGAGCGGATAGGCGGTGAAGGGCGGCGTGTCGATCACGCGCGCCCAGTGGGTCTTGGCCGGCGTGACGCCATCCGTGCGGCAATCATCGAGCGCCGTGTGATCGAAGGTGCCGGGCTGGCACGCGGCGTTATAGGCGTTCAGCGTCTCCATGAAGGTCGCGACATCGACGCCGATCTTGGCGGCGAGTTCTTCCAGCGTATTGGCTTTGGTACCGTCGAACACCGGTGGCATGAAGCGGCCGATGGCCTTCTGGTCGATGATCGACCACGCGGTCTGCCCCGGCTGCTGGGCGACGAGACGGCCCCAGATCGCGTAGCGCTTCGGCCAGAAATCCTCGCCCTCGTCATAGAAGCGCTTGGCTTCGCGATTGACAACGACACCGAGCGAAACGCAATCGATACGCGTGCAGATGCCGCCATCATAGAGCGGCGCGCGCGCATCGATGGCGACGCAATGCGCCTGGGTGGGATCGCCGATCGTGTCCGCACCGGCGTCGATCATGAATTTCAGCAGGACGCCCTGGTTGAAGCGGGTGCCGCGGATCAGGAAGTTTTCCGCGGTCCACTCGCCGCGCTCGTTCTGGCCCCAGGCCTCGCGCTGCCACTCGAGATTGGACTCAAAACCGCCACAGCCGAGCACGCAGCTCTTCGCCGTGATGCGCTCGCCGCTCTCGGTGATGGCGGCGACGAACTGGCCGTCCTTGAGTTCGAGGCTCTTCACCGGCGTGCTGTAACGAATCTTCACGCCGAGCTCTTCAGCAGACCGATAGTACGCATTCACGAGTGCCTTCCCGCCGCCCATGAAAAAGGCATTGGTGCGCGCCACATGCAGCGCCCCGGACAGCGGCGGCTGGAAGTGCACGCCGTGTTTCCGCATCCATGGCCGGCAGCGCGACGAATGGCGGATCACCATCCGCGCCAGCGGTTCATTGGTGATGCCGCCGGTGACCTTGAGCAGGTCCTGCCAGAATTCTTCTTCCGGATAGGCCTCGACCAGCACATCCTGCGGTTCGTCATGCATACAGCGCAGATTGCGCACATGCATCGAGTTGCCACCGCGCCATTCCTTCGGCGCGGATTCCAGCATCAACACTGATGCACCGGCCTCGCGCGCCATCAGCGCCGAGCACAGAGCCGCATTGCCGCCACCGATGACGAGGACGTCAGGCATGGATGAGGACGTGGCCATCGATCAGAACGTCTTTCTCAGGATTGAAAGGCCGGCCATTCGCCGCCCAGATTGATGGTGAGCTTCGCAGCGATCGGGCCGAGCACGCTTTTCATCTGCGCGATTTCCGCGTCGCCAAAACGCTCGCGGGGACCTGACAGCGAGATGACGCCGACCAGCATGCCGCGCGGGCCGAACACCGGCGCCGCCACCGCAGCACAGCTCGGATCGCGCTCACCCAGCGAGACGTCGTTGCCATTGGCGCGGATGGCATCGTAGCGGTCGCCTTTCGCCCCATCGTAAGCGAGGATGATGTGGCCGGCGGCGCCGCGCAGCAGTGCGTAGCTCTGCCCCGCTTCAACGCGATCAAGGGTCGCGTGACGCGAATTGACGCGATAGAGGCAGACGCGATTGTCAGCGTCCTGCCGCACATGGAAGGACGCACTCTCGGTGCCGCGATCCACCAGTTCCTGCAGCGCAGGCACCACATGATGGCCGAGCGCGTTCTTGCGGGTGAAGGCGACGCCGAGACGGAACGCGGTAGGGCCGAGATCGTAGGTCCCGTCCGGCAGGCGCGTGACATAGCCGGTCGGGATCAGCGAGCTCAGAAGGCGCAGGATCGTGCTCTTGTAGAAGCCGGTGCGCACGGCGAGCTCGGCCAGCGTCATCGGCCTGTCGGCATTCTCCAGCGCGGAGACGATGGACAGCGCCCGCTCGACGGCGGCAACGCCCTCACCGCCTTCGCGGGCGGACGTATCGGCCTTGGGTTTGGTGGCGGGCATGCTCATCGCCTTCCTGTCAGGTGCGTGACGCCTGGATGACGCGCGCGATCACCGGCCAGTAGAGATCGCCATCACCGGCGTCAATCGCCTGACCGAGGATCTTGTCGGCCAGTTCCGCGCCCTGCAGCTGGATGTTCACCGACTTGGCGAGATCGAGTGCGTAGGAGATGTCCTTGCGGGCATATTCGGTGGAGAAGGCGCGCTCGGGATAGGTACCCGGCAGCATCGCCTTCATGCCGTGATTGCGCAGCGCAAAGCTGTCGGCCGAGCCCTTGGCGAGGGTCTCGAACACCACCTTGGGATCGAGGCCGGCGCGCTTCGCCGTCTCCAGCGCCTCACCGAGTGCGACCACGGTTTCCATCAGCACCATGTTGTTGAGGATCTTCACGACCTGCCCGGCGCCGATATCGCCGCAATGGGTGATGTCGGTGGCGAAGGTGGCGATCAGCGGCTGCAGTTTTGCGAAGATCGCAGCCGAGGCGCCGACCATGACGCTGAGCGTGCCGGCCTCGGCGGCCTGCCGCGTGCGCGCGATCGGTGCGTCGGCATAGGCTGCGCCCTTGGCGGCAAATTTCCCAGCGAGTTCGCGGCTGGCTTCCACCGGCGAGGTGCCGAGATCGACGACGGTGTGGCGCGCATCGGCATGGGCGAGAAGACCGTCGTCGCCCTCGCACACGGCCTGCACATGCTTGCCGCTCGGCAGCGCCATGAAGATCACATCGCAGGTCTTGGCGAGTTCGGCGAGCGAGGCCGCGCGCTTGACGCCGACTTCTGCGAGGCGTTCGAGTGGCGCATCGGCGCGGTCGAAACCGTAGACCGCTGCGCCCGACTTCTGGGCCAGGTTGCGGCACATCGGCTCGCCCATCACACCAAGACCGATGAATCCAATGGCAGTCGTCATGCCGCGTTCCTTTTCATTCCGGGATAGAGATCGTTGAGCGGACGCGGCGATGCCG
>JAEXHR010000257.1 GCA_023449855.1 Pseudomonadota bacterium
CAGGGCCAAGCTTCTTCAGAACCGAGCCTGATGTCGGACGCGACGTGGCATGCCCGGAAGGGGGCGCGGGTAGCGGGCCGTCAATTGAGGTGTTCACATCAGTCGTCCCGGTTAGCGGGTCGCGCCAAAGATCCAGGCGACCGCAGCTGTGAGGGCTACAGCAGTGAGCGGGTTTTCCTTGATCCAGCCGCGAACGCTGTTTGCAAAACCGTCGCTTTGCTGGTTCTCAGGAGCACTGGCTTTGACGCGCTCAGCCTCTTGTGGATCGGTGCGGCCTGCCGGGACGGAGGTGATCGTGTGAGAAACAGGATCCGACGCGGGAAAGGTATCTTCGAGGCCTTTATCGAGATCGCCCTTGTCTTCCTCTTGCCGCTGTCGTGCCTTCTCCAACTCGTAAGCCTGAACTGCGGGTGAAGAAGATTTGGGATCGTCGGCCATCGGGGCTCTCCAGGATGAGGTGCCAGATAACGTCATCCCGAAACGATAAGTTCCGATGGTGCATCAGCACCGTACCCTGTCGTACATTCTTCTTGTTGACGTCCCCCTCTACTTGTCGCTGTTTTGCTGAGCATTAGTTCATCGTGATGGAAAGATGACGACATTCCACAAAAACCAAACCGCGAGAAGAGCTCCTTGGCGGACAGGAAGCAACGCTTCGACGCAACGCATAACAGCGCCATGGCGTCAATCAAGGCGGAGGCGGAGGAGCGGCGGCTGAAGACCGAGCGTTTGCGCAAGATGCGGCTTCAGTCGGGAAGTTGACGGAATTTACCCGCCTACACACTCTCGCTTGAGCGGCGAAACGTATCGTTGGGGGTAAGGCCTGACCTGACGCATCCGGAAACGCGCCTGAGAATGCAAATCTGACTTTGAGCGGACCAGACGCGTTCTGACATCGCGCTGTCATCTCCCTTCGCTATCTCATCTTCGAATGGAGAAGGTGATGGCAAGAGAACTGGCATCAGACATTGAGGATATCGCGCGGACGATCGCCGAACTCGCTCTCCCGGGAATGCGACCGAAGGATCTCGTAGACGCGGTCAGAAAGAAACACGCTGCTGCGTCTAAAAAAGAAATATCTCGGGCCGCCTTCTACGCGGTTATTCTGGCCGCTGACGAGGAGCCAGGCCGCGCCGAGGGGCTCCACGAGTTGGCGAGCGTCACACGAAACGAGCTCGACGAATAGAAGGGTCTCGCCGAGTAGTCGTCGTCAATGAAACGCAATAAACCGCTTAGGAGCGATACAGTCCCGCCCGGCGTGATGATCCGTTGCGAACTGGATCGTCTCGACCAATTCAAGGTCCATCACCGGCTTTGAGATCACCCCGAGGGCGCCATCGACGCCTGAGCCAAGCTGTTCCGGGTTGCCGGTCATGAAGACGACGGTGACGCCGTCTGCCGCCAGGCGTCGGCCGATTTCCGGTCCGGTCGCACCATCGATGAGATTGACATCGACAAATGCAACTTCTGCCTTGTCGGCAAGCTCGTACGCTTCCTTTGCCGTGGTTGCCGTCCCGATGGCCTCATGCCCAAGCGACAACACTGCCTCTTCGACCGCGCTCGATAACAGCCACTGGTCTTCGACGATCAGAATATTCACCATGCTTATCCAACCTTTCTTCGTGAGCGACAAAATCACTGCGTCAATACTTTGTTCCGGCCTTGGGCGATTTTTGCGCAGCTGGTGACGTGTGACCTTTTCCAAGGAACAAAGTTGGATTCCGCTCGTTCAATGCTGGTCGCAACAATCTGGAATGCGGATGACCAAGCCTGACGAGAAACTCTCGCTGATCGAAGAACAGCTTGTCATCGACAAGCGCGCCGTGCGCGACGGCAGCGTCCGCGTCAGCACCAAAACCGAGTTTGTTACAGAAGCAGCGGAGGCACGCCTCGACAGCGAGAATGTCGAGGTGACGCGTGTGGCAATCGGACGTGAAGTGTCAGAAGCGCCGGCCGTTCGCACGGACGGTGACGTGACCATCGTGCCTGTGATGGAGGAGGTTCTCGTTGTCGAGAAGCGTCTGATGCTGGTCGAAGAGATCCACATCCGCCGCGTCGCCACCACCGAGGACGTTACCATTCCGGTCGAACTGCGCAAGCAACGTGCCACGATCGAGCGCGACGACCCCTAAGCCAATTATTAATCCGAGAAAAGGAGAAACTCATGACCTATAGCGAAACCACATCGTCCTACGGCGCCTCTTCGTCTAACACGGTGACGGCCTTCTTCGAAAACCGCAGCGATGCGGATGCCGCCGTCGAACGCCTTGCCGAAGCCGGGATTGCCCGCGACGGCATTCGCGTCGTCGCCGGCAAGGAGTCTACTACCTCGACTGAGGTTGCCTCCGAGCACAAGGGCTTCTGGGAGAAGCTGGAAGACTTCTTCTTTCCCGACGAGGATCGCGCCGTCTATTCCGAAGGCCTTCGCCGCGGTGGTTATCTTGTGACGGTCAGCAACGTCACCGCCGCCTCTTATGACAAGGTTATCGATATCCTCGATGACGAGGGCAGCATCGATCTCGATCAGCGCGCAGAGAGCTGGCGCTCGGAAGGGTGGAACCAGCAGGAGACCGTGAGTTCGTATGGCGCCTCCACCAATCGTGCCAGCGCAAGCGGAACGGCAGCTCTGGAGGCCGGCCGTGAAGAGGTTATCCCGGTGGTCGAGGAAGAGCTTCGCGTCGGCAAGCGTGACCTCAATCATGGCCGCGTGCGTGTCCGTTCTTACGTGGTCGAAAATCCTGTCAGCGAACAGGTATCGCTGCGCGACGAAAACGTCAGCATCGAGCGCCGCGCCGTCGATCGCCCGGTGACTGGAACGGAAAACGCGTTCGTCGACCGCACAATTGAGGCAGAAGAACGTCATGAAGAGGCAGTCGTCTCTAAGGATGCGCGTGTTGTCGAAGAGATCGCTCTGCGCAAGACCGCCGAGCAGCGCGAGGAAACCATCAGCGACAGCGTTCGCCGCACCGAGGTGGAAATCGAAGATGAACGATCCGACAGTGTTGTCCGCAAGGACTAATCAAGGCGGTTCGTTCGATGTAACTGCAGCAGAGACCGGCGATCCCATCGCCGGTCTTTTTTGTATCCTGCTGGACGGGAACCGAACGGCGATTGCGGCGTTAGTATGGCACTCACATTCCCGTGATGAAGAGGATGCACCATGACCGAACCTGTCTCAGTCCACGTGTCGCGCGAAGCGGCTTATGTCGACCCCTCCCTTACAGCCACTTTGCATAAGGTGTCTTGGGGCGCGATCTTCGCCGGGGTCGTCCTGGCGCTTGCCGTCCAGTTCCTCCTCAATCTTCTGGGCGTGGGCATTGGCGCCGCCGTGATCGATCCGGCAACCTACGACAACCCGAATGCGAGCACCTTCTCCATTGCCGGTGGCGCGTGGTTCGTTGTGGCCGGTATCATTGCTTCCTTCGTCGGCGGTTATGCCGCCAGCCGCCTTTCCGGACGTCCGAGCCGCTCGACCGGCGGGTATCAGGGCGTAACCACCTGGGCTGTCACCACTCTTGTCATCCTCTACCTGCTGACCACGTCGGTCGGTGCCCTCATCGGCGGCGCGTTCAGCGGTCTGTCGAGCATTGTCGGCGGTGTTGGCCAGACGGCCGCAACCGCTGCCACGGCGGCAGCCCCTGCCCTCGCCAACTCGGCCAACCCGATGGCGGGGATCGAGCAACAGATCCGCAATGCGTCCGGCGGCAACGATCCGGCAGCCCTGCGTGACGCTGCGGTGTCGGCGGTCCAGGCTGCCGTGACCGGTGACCAGGCAAAGGCCGCAGATGCCCGCAATCGTGCCGCTGATGCGATCGCCAAGGCACAGAACATCCCGGTCGATCAGGCCCGCACCCAGGTCGAGCAGTACGAGAAGACTTATCGCGACAATGTTGCTGCGGCCAAGCAGCAGGCGCTCGAGGCGGCGCAGACGGCCACCAAGGCAGTGTCGGCCGGCGCGATCCTGGGCTTCTTCGCCCTCCTGCTCGGGGCCGTGGCGGCCTGGTTCGGCGGTTCCTACGGCACGAAGAAGGCGTTGCTTCTGGCCGAAACCACCACTCGCCGCACGATTTGACAAGATGAAGGCCGCCGGAAACGGCGGCCTTCTTCCTTGCTTGACCTTTCTCCAATGAAGCCTCTCCATCCACCGGGTGGAGAGTCGCTCCCTAATTTATCGGTAGCCTCCATGCAGAATGCCTTTCGGTACTTTTCACTGACCGCCGCTCTAACGCTCTGTTCCCCAGCCTTTGCAGCGCCGATCGACGCACAAGCCGTCAATACCGCGGCGATCGCGTCCCTTCCGATCGAGGCGCCGGCGGAAAAACAGACCGAGCCCAATCCCGCCATCGTGCATCTGCAGGTCCTGCTCGACCGGGCTGGTTCATCGCCGGGCGTCATCGACGGTTATTTAGGCGACAACCTGACGAAAGCGATTGCCGGTTTCGAGGCGCTTCAGGGTCTGCCAGTGGATGGGAAGCTCGATCCCGACGTACTGGGCCGCTTGACCGATGATGCCCCGGCCATCCAGGCCTATGCCATCACGCAAGAAGACGGAGAGGATATCGTCGAGAGCATTCCGAAAGACTATGCCGAACAGGCCAGGATGGAGCATCTCGGCTACACCAGCATTGCGGAGAAGCTGGCCGAGCGGTTCCACATGCATATCGCGCTGATCAAGGCCCTCAATCCGACGGCGGCCTTCAAGCCGGGCGAAACGATCGCTGTCGCCATTCCCGGCGCTGCCAGGACCGGATCGGTCAAGCGGATCGAGGTTCATCGCAAATTGGCGCAGGTTTTCGCTTTCGCCGGAGACGGCGCATTGCTTGCGGTCTATCCAGCGACGATCGGCAGCGAGGATTCACCCTCTCCAACCGGGACACACAAGGTCAAGGGCGTGTCGCGAATGCCGACGTACACCTACAATCCGAAGATCAATTTCCAGCAGGGCAACAACAAGAAGATCCTTGAACTGCCGAGCGGGCCGAACGGTCCTGTCGGAACAGTCTGGATCGACCTGACGGAGCCGACCTATGGGATTCACGGCACGCCTGAACCCGAGCTTATCGGCAAGGTTGGCTCGCATGGATGTGTTCGGCTAGCCAACTGGGACGTCGAGGAACTGGCTGGAATGGTCAAGCCGGGCGTTGTCGTCGAATTTGTCGAGTAGGTCCAGCTCACCGCCATTAGAAGAGCGGAGCCCATTATCGATGGCCCGGTTGGTTAACCCGTATCAGCGAAGCAAGACTGGTTCGCTCGATGTACCGAAAGGGTTGCTCGCAAGACAACGCCGCGTGCGAAGGGTTCTTCGGTCGGTTGAAGACCGAGCTCTTCTATCCACGAGACTGGAAGGTCATCACGATCGATCAGTTCGTGGCAGAGGTGGACGCCTACATCCGATGGTACAATGAAACGCGCATCAAAATATCACTGAGATCACTCAGCCCGGTCGAATATCGTAAGAGCCTCGGCCTGAGCATTTAAAACAGTCCAAGTTTTTATCCGCAACCCCGCCGGGTCAGCTCTCAGTGGAAATCAACAAGCCTCAGACGTTTTGAGCGCATATGCACGGGAGTCGGGGATAGGTGCGATACTCGCCCTTCCGCCAAACCCTCACCGCATGATAACGTTACGCGCTGGCGGCCAATTCGACAGGCACGCGCTCCAACTCATCAACATAACCTTCTTTGATATTTCGGATCGCTGGCAAAGTCGCGATAAAGGCGGCGACGCAGGACGGATCGAACTGACTGCCAGCGCGGCTACGGATGTGAGCGACAGCCTGCTCGACGCTCCAAGCCTCTTTATATGGTCGGACGGTCGTGAGCGCGTCAAAGTTATCGGCAATAGCCACGATACGGCCGGCGAGCGGGATTTCCTCACCGGACAATCTACGCGGATAGCCCTGCCCGTCCCATCGCTCGTGGTGAGACCCCGCGATTTCTGCCGCGAGACGGAGAAGGCTTGACCGAGATTCATTCAGGATATCGCAGCCGATCAAGGTGTGCGTCTGCATCTCCGAGAACTCTTGTTCGGTGAGCTTGCCCTTCTTCAGGAGGACCGCGTCACGTATACCGACCTTCCCGATGTCATGCATCGGCGACGCCAGCCTGATGTTGGAGCAGGTCTCGGGTGGGAGGCCCAGCGCCTGCGCGATGGCTTCGGAATATGCCGCGACACGCTTGGTATGCAGGCCGGTTTCCGAGTCCTTGTAGCTGGCCGCAATCGAAAGGCGGTCGATGATTTCCTCCTCGCGCGCTCTGATTTCCTCCGTCGCCTTCTCGATTTCCTGGCGCAGCCACTCCGCCTTGTCCGCCAGTTTGTTACGGGCCTCGACCAAAGCGACGAGATTGCGCATCCGCGCCTGGAATTCCAGCGGGTTTACGGGCTTTGTTAGAAAGTCGATCGAGCCAGCGTCCAGGCACGTCATGCGGGTCGCAGCAGATCAGTGACCGTGCGGCCGAGGGCCGTCCTCGCCTGCCGGCACTCGACGACACGCTCGACCGGCTCGAAGTCGAGCGACAGACGCTGGAGAAGGAGATCGCCAGTTTCACGGAAACCGGCCCGGACATGACTGCCAAGATCGAGCAATTGGGTCGGCGCCATAATCCGCAGGAAACAGAGATGGCGATGCGGCAGTTCATGCGGATGGCGCGCAAGGGCACGGATGAAGATGCAAAGCGCGCGCTGATGCCGATCGTCCGCCAGCTCGTTCAGAAGGTTGTCATCGGTAAGACACCAGGCCATCAGCCGGCGAGCCTGCAGGTTCATGGCTTGATCGCCGCAATCCTCACCCAGATGGATGTGTTCGACTACATGAGTAGCCGCTTTATGTCGGAGGTCCACGAGGATTTCATGGAACGCGTGGAAGCCGGCGATATCGACAGTGAAGAGAAGAAGGAGATGATGCTCGACATTTACCGCGAGGAATTTCTCGAGCGGCTTCCCGAATGGGAGAATTTACAAATGTCGGTGGTTGCGGGGGCAGCTGCCATATTATCCCGAAAGTCTCTTGTTTTTCAATCCACTAGAAATCCACCGTCGTCCATAATACCCACAAGAATACCCGCATCACATTGTCGTTATTTTGGTGAAAGCCACCGCGTTCTGCCAAACTCCAGACTATTCCGCCGGCGGGGTCCCATTCTCCTTCACCACCCACTTTCCTTTTCCAACACTCCGAATGTGCATCGCTCCCGAAGCTGCCGACCTGGCTGGGGTGCCGACCTTTCTCGTAGATTTCGAATTAACCGCACTCTGCTACACATCGGCCGTCCGCGTTTTTCCTCCCGAGCCCGAGCCGCTTCGCCGCTTGCCGGCGTTGTTCGGAATATCCTGGGCTACCATCGGACAATCGCCCGGCCGCTTGAACCGGAAGCGGTACTCCTCTGATGTAAGCCCGTATCGCCAGATGCCGTTTCAGGCTCTTGCAGGGCCTGCCTTGGAGAAGGCCAATGTGATCACGCGACTCCAGACTTGTCTTAACGGAGACGGTTGGCACGTACTCGGGTTCCGGCGGCGCCTCAGGCTTTGCATCCTCCGACGGAGCCGCCTTCGTCGTCCGAATCATATTGGCAAGCTCGCTGCCTGGCACGGCATTGTTTCTAACATAGGCGCTCAAAGCTGAACCGTTAGGACCGCAAGATCGGGCTTCACAGCCTCGCTCATGTCGATGCCCTTGTTTACGCCCTGCGACAACTGAACTTCATCAGGCACTTCCCAGTCTGAAATAGAAAGACGAGGTGCGGAATCTGGGAAAATTTCCAACGAATGTCAAAGGCATTTCACCAGCGAGACCTTCGGGCTTTTTTAGACAGTGCCGGAACTTGGCTTCCGCATTGATATCGACTACAGCAACTCTGGCAGGATCGCCGCAGTAAAGGCATATTCCCAAATTGCGGCCTATGCCTCCCTCGCGGGCCCGGCACACTCAGGCGGGTGCTGTATCCTCGCTCTCGCCACTGTCCGATTTAAGAGCTCCCGCTCTCCGACGGTGAACTCACTTTCCAGCTTTGGCGGAAAAATTTCGAATATCACATGAAACCTGAAATCGATCCGTGCGTTTACGCCACGAAGACGCAAAGCGCGCGAGAAAGCCTTCGGACATGTCCGGCTTTCTCCTGCATGTTGCAAGAACGCGGGACACAAGATTTGTTCATACCCTATACGGAAACGACCGAGACGCTCCAGCCGGATGAAGAACGCATCGTCCGTGACATCGTCTCCCATATGGCGGCGGCGCAGGCTCGCAACGCCGAGCGTCATCGGCACGCCCATCGCGACGCGCACGCCAAGAGCCATGCGGTCCTCAAGGGGCGGATGGCGGTGCATGACGGGCTGGTACCTGAACTGGCACAGGGGATTTTCGCCGCCCCGCGCGAATACGAGGTGGTGGCACGGCTGTCCTCGGCGCCCGGCGATATCCATAGTGACTCCATTCCCGAACCGCGCGGCTTCGCGATCAAGATCATCGGTGTTGAGGGCGAACGTCTCGTGCCCGAGCTTGGCGGCGCCAATCAGGATTTTCTGATGGTGAACTTTCCCATCCTCGCCTTCGGAACCGTGCAGAAATACAAAAAGATGCTCACGCTTCTCGAACGCAGGGCGCAAGCGCCCGAGGCGGTGCAGAAAGCCACGGCCGCCACCGCACGCGGAGTGCGGGGTCTCGTCAAGGCCGTGGGCGCGACGCCCGGCGCAACGCTCCAGGGCCTCGCCCGCGACCGGGCGCATGTGCTGGGCGAGACCTTCCACACCCAGGCCGCGATCCGCTACGGCGACTACATCGCCAAGCTGTCGCTAGCGCCGCAGGGCGAGGTCGCGGTGCTGACCGGGCAAGAGGTCGGCGACGGCTTCTCGGCGATGGCCGATGCGGTGGCGGCGCATTTCGCACGCGCCGGCGCGAGCTACGAACTGCGCGCCCAGCTTTGCACCGATGCCGAAAACATGCCGGTCGAGGACGCCGCCATCCTGTGGGATCCCGACGCCTCGCCGCATGTACCGATCGCGACCCTGCAGTTCGAGCCGCAGGACGTGCTGTCGCCGGCCCGGCGAGTCCACGGCGACGACCATCTGGCCTTCAATCCCTGGAACGGCGTGGCTGCGCATCGTCCGCTGGGCTCGATCATGCGCGTGCGCAAGGCGGCCTATGAATCCTCTTCCGCGCAGCGACACCGGCTGAATGCCGTGCCGCGCGCCGAGCCATCGGCACTGGCCGATATTCCCGACTGACCGACACATTCGACCAAGCAGGAGACCCCACTCATGTCGAACGATACCAAAGACCCGCGTCTGGGCGACGAGTCCCGGCTCGCCGAGTTCCGCCGCATCGCCAGGGAGATCGCGGCGGACGCGCCGACGCTGGCCCAGATCAAGATCAACAGTCTGATCCGCGACCACAATCCGCTGTTCGAAGGTAGCTCGAAATCCGCAGGGCGCGCCGGGCGGCAGTCGGGCAATGTTTCGGAACTGACGGCGATCGCCGATCTCAAGCCCGGCGGAGCCGATCGCCTGCGCCGTCTCTTCAACCTGACGAACGGAAATTTCGATGGTGCACAAAGGGTCTCGACCCTGCACAACATGCGCTTCGTCTTTTTCGACAACGATACGCGTATCATCTTTGCCACCGCCTATGACGGCGACTGGGACACCTATATCAACGATTTCGCGACCAAGATCCCGGAACTGATGGACCTGCTCTTCGCCAATGTCGAAGGCTGGCCCGGCATCACCTCACCCAAGGTGAAGGATTTCATCGCCGGACACCAGATCGACGCGGCGGGCTGGTTCGTTGCCAATCCGCAGGTGAGCGTCGTGGATGTGCGCCGCTACCAGCGGATGGACAAGGCAGTAGAGGAATTCCTCGACGCCATGTCGGCCAATGCCGAAATGGACGCGACGACGCACAAGGCGCTCGCGAAGCTGTCCGAAGCCATCGCCGTTCCGCAGGGGGTCGATTACTGATGAGCTTCTTCAAACACCTGAAAGACCGTTTCCGTCGCGACCGGGTCACGCTCCAGCTCGACGATATCCAGGCCCTGATCCTGCGCTCGCGACCCGAGCCCTATGTGGGCATCCATGCGATGCTGCATGTGGACGAGGCGGAGGGCGGGCGCGACCTGATCGCCCGGCTGGCTGAATATATTCCCTCGGCCAGCGACTGGGCCGACGATCTCAGCGCCTGGACCGGCGTCGCGATCAGCCATGCCGGGCTTAAGGCGCTCGGCCTGCCCGAGGACTCTTTGGCCTCCTTCCCGCTAGCCTTCCGGCAGGGCATGGCGGGGCGCGCGACCCAGCTTCATGATTTCGGCGAAAACGCGCCCGAGACCTGGGAGGACGCCTACAGGAACGACACCTGCCACATCGCGCTGACGATCTATGCCGCAGACAAGCCCGCGCTGGATGTTGCCGTGGAAAAGGCGATGGCCGAGTTCGACGCCTCGACCGGCGTCACGCTCGTGGGCACGCATGAGTTCGGCGCCGACGAGGATGCCGAAAACCCGTTCGGCTTTCGCGATTCCATCTCGCAGCCGACGGTGGCGGGCGCCGGTGTCGATCCGCAGCCGGGGCAGGAGCGCGCCATCGCCGCCGGGGAATTCGTTCTGGGCGAAAACAGCGAGACCGGCGAGCCCATCTCGATGCCTTCGCCCGATCCTCTGGGGCGAAACGGCTCCTTCGTCGTGCTGCGCAAATATGACAGCCGCGTCGGCGCCTTCAACGAGTTTCTGCGTGCACAGACGGGGGACGCAGAGGCGCAGCATGCCTTGGCCGCCAAGATGTTCGGCCGCTGGCGTTCGGGCGCGCCGCTGCCACTATCACCGGCCAGGGACGATCCGGACCTTGGCGCGGACCGGCAGCGCAACAACGATTTCGATTTCAAGGGTGACGTAAGGGGGTTCGTTTGTCCGCATTCCAGTCATATGCGCCGCATGAACCCGCGCGGCGGCGACTTGACCATCCTGACAGACGAGAACATCCACCGCATCATCCGGCGATCCTCGACCTTCGGTCCGAAATGGACACCGGACGTGACGGCGGCGGAAGACAGGCCGGACGAACGCGGCCTGTTCTTCATCTTCATCAGCGCGCGGGCCTATGACACGGTGGAGTTCCTGCAACAGGAGTGGATCAACCGCGGCAACTTCATCGACCTCGGCACCGAGCCAGATCCGATTGTCGGTCTGCATGAGGAGCCGGGCAGGTTCACCATTCCGGCCGATCCGGTGCGCCGCCGCATCGACGGGGTGACAACCTTCAACCGTCTGCGAGGAGGCGAATACATGTTCATGCCCTCCCTGACGGCCCTGCGCTGGATCGGAAGCGAGGGCTGGGCCGGTTGAATACGGATGCAGGAGCGGGGGGGCCTTGCTCCGGCATCCCGTTCCGGCAGGTTATTTCCCGTAGACGTAGAACCCCTCTCCAGAGGCGACGCCCATCTTTCCCTTGTCGATATAGTTTTCCTTCAGATAGCGGGCGAAGGCCTGCGCTTTCGGATCGCCGTTCGAGGAGATATACCAGGCGGTACCGAGACCGACGATGTCGTAGATCTCGAACGGCCCTTTCGGCGCGCCGGTGGCGATCTTCCATGTCCTGTCGATGGCCTGCGGATCGGCGATGCCGTCGACCAGAAGCCCGGAAGCGGCGGACAGAAACGGCACCAGCAGCGAGTTCAGCACATAGCCCGCTTTCTCCTTGCGGATCTCGATCGGAACCATGCCGATGGCGCGGGCGAAGGCGACCACCTGTTCGTAGACGGCGGGATCGGTCCCGGCATGGCCCATGACCTCGGCCACGTTGTGCTTCCATATCTCGTTGGCGAAATGCAGCGCGAGGAAGCGCTCGGGGCGGCCGGTCGATCCCGCCATGGCGCTGGGCAGGAGCGTCGAGGAATTGGTGACGAAGATCGTGCGCGGCGGAGCGGCGGCTCCGAGACGGGCGTAGACCTGCCGCTTCAGCTCCAGCTTCTCGGGAATCGCTTCGATCACCAGATCGGCGGCCCCGGCGGCGGCCTCAAGATCGTCCGTCCAGGCGATGCGCGCCTTCGCGGCCTCGGCCGAGGCCCCGTCCGCGCCAGGAATATCTTCCAGCAAGCGCAGGGCGAAGGCGTCAACCAGCCCCCTCCCCTTTGCCAGCGCGGCCTCATCGATGTCGTAGGCGATGACGGAAAATCCGTGCCAGGCGGCCTGAAGCGCGATCTGCGCCCCGAGGATACCGGTTCCGAGCACGGTGACAGTGGCTATGGTCATGGACGTTTCTCCTGCGGATGATGCGGCCGGCAGACGGCGCGCGGATATCGGCGGCAGCCGCCCGTCAGGCCGGGCAGCCGGTGATGGCGCGGAAGAAGGCGAGCAGGATGCGGTCGCGCGGCAGGGAATCCGGCACGCTGCCCTGCACGATCAGCCCCGCCCACAATGCGTAGAGCCCGATGGCGATCTGCCGCGGCTCCATCGCCGGTTTCAACCGATGAAGGCGGATCAGATCCTCCAAAAGCAGGGTGAATTCGCCGTGGCAGGCGGCCTTGTATTCGTTGTAGCGGCTGGCGAAGGCGGCATCGCGCTGCGCATGAAGCTGCAACTCGATCGAAAGAAGCGACCATTGCGGCTCGGCCGCCAGTTCGGCCAGCCTCGCCGCCAGCCGCGTCATCGCGGCATCGAGATCGCCCCGGTCGGTCCCGGCAAGAATGTCGCGCAGAAAGGCCACCTCGCTCTGGACATGCATCTGCATGATTTCCAGAAGCAGATCCTCCTTCGTGCTGAAGTTGGAATAGAATGCGCCCTGGGTATGGCCCGCGGCCTCGCAGATATGCCGGATCGAGGCGGCGGCCAGCCCTTCCGAGGCGATCGAGGCGTTCGCGGCGGCGATCAGGCGCCGGCGTGTCTGTTCCTGAGCTTCCTTGCGTGTCAAGCGCATGATGGCACCCTTGCCTTTTTCTGATTGCGGCACGCCGCCCCTGCGGGGCCGGCGTGCCGTTGCCGTTCAGTCGCGGTTTCCGCGCCCCGGCTCGCGGCACCGCTCCAGCCAGCCGAACACCCTCGCCACGGCCAGCCCGCCCATGCCGAGCAGATTGGACAA
>JAEXHR010000333.1 GCA_023449855.1 Pseudomonadota bacterium
GTAAGCCGAAGCTCGTTGCCATCATCGCGGTCGCCCGAAAGCTCCTCACCATCCTCAACGCCATCCTCCGGGACAAAACGCCATGGCAGCCCAAAAACGCTTGACCCGAAAGACAGTCGCTCCCCACGGCGCGGCTGCGCCGCTTGGGGGAGGGAAAAGACTACGCCACCCGCGTCATGCGGTGCGCAAGCGATCCCGCCGCATAGACATTCGCGGCTTTCCGATACGCCGCCTCCACATCCACGATCTCGGCGCGCCGCAGCGTCCGCGTCTGCGGCACCTGCTCTGCCGTCGCGATCAGATGCGTGATGAAGGATGGATCCGGCCGCACGACATGCAGCGAGCTCGGAGTCGCCCGCGTCACCGGCTCGGCCTGAGCGATCGCATGGCTTTGCGGCTGCGACTGCGGCTCCCGCTCGATCACGATATCACCAGCGCGCCGCATCGGATGCGACGTGGTGGGGGATACTCGGCTGGTCGCCGTGATCGACATGGTTAAGCGCGCTCGCGTCTCAAATCAGGACGGAGGGTGGTCCCTCCGGTACTCATGTCGCAAGTCCCGTGCCGCTGCTCTCCACAGTTGTATCAGCTTACGCGGGTCTTGCTTAAACGCGCCACACCGCTACGATTTCTTCGTCTTATGGGAACTTCGACTAACTTTTTTGAGCAGTCAGGCCGTATTGTCGTGACACGAATCACCGCAAGCGGCGTCCCGAAACGAGGCGACATTGACATCCGCCCCATCCGATCAGACTCCTGCTCAACGACCCGCGATGTCCGAAGCGGACATCCTGGCGCGGCTCGGCCAAGCCGCCTTCGTCTGGGACATTGCCAGCGACACCCTCACCTGGACCGGCGCCGCCGCAGCGATCTTCACCGACATTCCCGCTGAAACGCTCCAGCGTGGCAGCGACTTTGCCGCGCTGATCGAGCCGCACCGCGCCGTGCGCAGCGAGGCGCTGGTGTCGGCGCTGCAATCCGGCTGCACCTATCGCATCGACTACGGCCTGCGCGCCTCCACCACGGCGCCGCTGCTGTGGATCGAGGAGAGCGGCAGTGTCCGCGCGGGCAGCGATGGCCGGCCGCTCCGCGTCGAAGGCATCGTGCGCGTCAACAATGAGCGCCATGCCCATGACGAGCAGCTCCTGAAGCTCTCGCAGAGCGATCCCGTCACCGGCGAACTCAATCGCACGCATCTGCTGGCGGCGCTCGCCGAGTCCATCGAGGAAGCCACGCGCTTCCGCGCCAGTTTCGCCTTCATGGTGATCGCCATCGATCATCTCGGCCGCATCAACGATGCGTTCGGCTTCGATGTGGCCGACGACGTCATCGCCGATCTCGCCAGGCGCATCCGCCTGCGGCTGCGCGGCGGCGACATCATGGGGCGCTTCTCCGGCAACAAATTCGGCCTGGTGCTCAAGAACTGCACCGCCGACGACGCCAATGTCGCCGCCGAGCGTTTTCTCGCCGGCATTCGCGACGAGGTGATTCCGACCAAGTCCGGTCCGGTCTCGGTCACCGCCACCATCGGCGCGGTGAGCGTTCCCCGCTATGGCCGCGACGTCAACGAGGCCGTCAACCGCGCCCAGGAGGCGCTCGACAGCGCCAAGCGCCGCCGCCGCGGCAGCTTCAACCTGTGGCGCCCGAATGTGGAGCGCGAGGCCCAGCGCCGCGTCAATATCCGCGTCACCGACGAGATCGTCACCGCGCTGAACGAGCGCCGCATCGTCTGCGCCTTCGAGCCGGTGGTGCATGCCGACCGCAGCGGTCCCGCTTTCTATGAAGCGCTGGTGCGGATGAAGCAGGACGACGGCCAGCTCCTGCTGGCGCCGGACATCGTGCCGGTGGCCGAGCGGCTCGGCCTCATCCGCCTGGTCGATCACCGCATCCTCGAACTCGTCATCGCCGAGCTGGCCGAGACGCCGGATGTGCAGCTCTCGCTCAACATCTCGCCGGCGACCACCACCGACCCGGACTGGTGGGCGACCATCGAATCCCTGATGCGCGCGCATCCCGGCGTCGCCCGGCGGCTGATCGTGGAGATCACCGAGACGGTGGCGATCCACGATCTCGACGACATCCGGAGCTTCGTCAATCGCCTGAAGGCGCTCGGCAGCCGCATCGCCATCGACGATTTCGGCGCCGGCTACACCTCGTTCCGCAATCTGCGCAAGCTGGCCGTGGACATCGTCAAGATCGACGGCGCCTTCGTGCAGAACATCGCCCATTCCGCCGACGACCGCGCTTTCGTGCAGACGCTGATCGATCTCTGCCGCCGCCTCGAAATTGCGACCGTGGCCGAATGGGTGCAGGACGAGACGAGCGCATCGATGCTGCGCGACTGGGGCTGCAACTACATCCAGGGCCGCCTGACGGGCCTCGCTTCGTCGGACAGGCCATGGCTGGCGGCGGCGCCTTCGCTCAGCCGTAGGGCGGATTAGGCGCAGCCGTAATCCGCCGGCCGAATTCGTGGTGGAAGCTCCGCGGCGGATTACGCGGAGTTTATCATCGGGCGCGCGTTGCGCGACCCGTTGGCTAATCCGCCCTACGGTCGGGCATCATTCACGGGGGCACTCATGACATTCATCGGCAACATCCTCACCGCACTCGTCGCGCTGCTGCACATCTACTTCCTCGTG
The DNA here is from genome assembly GCA_023449855.1 of Pseudomonadota bacterium. Lineage (GTDB taxonomy): Bacteria > Pseudomonadota > Alphaproteobacteria > Rhizobiales > Xanthobacteraceae > Tardiphaga. The sequence goes on from JAEXHR010000333.1 coordinate 2,640, forward strand.
CTGGAAATGTTTCTCTGGCAGAAGCCGCAGGGCCTGAAGACGTTCCGGAACACGCCGGAAAAGGCAGAGATCACCGCGGTGCTCGCCGCCAATCAAGGCCTCTATAACGGCTTCCTCGCCGCCGGCCTGATCTGGGGCCTGCTGCATCCCGATGCGGCCTTCGCCATCCAGATCAAGGCGTTCTTTTTGCTCTGCGTGATCGTGGCCGGCGTGTATGGCGCGCTGAGCGTGAGCAAGCGCATCCTCTACGTCCAGGCGGTGCCGGCAGCGCTGGCGCTGCTGGTGCTCTGGCTCGCAAGATAACAAGAGCACACAACTTCACCTCTCCCCACCGGGGAGAGGTCGGCGCACACAGCGCGACGG
>JAEXHR010000296.1 GCA_023449855.1 Pseudomonadota bacterium
CGGCATCGATGCCGCGCGGCACAGCAGCCAGCGACATCGCGGTGGAATCGCGCAACAGACCCCAGGTGCCCCAGACGATCAGCACGCAGATCACCAGACTGGTGACGGCATCGATCCACAGCCAGCCGGTAAACATGATGACGACGGCGGCGACGACAACGCCGACAGAGACGGCTGCGTCGGCGACCATATGCAGATAGGCGCCGCGGATATTGAGATCATTGTTGCGACCCGAGGCGAACATCAGGGCGGTGACGCCGTTGATGACAATGCCGATGGTGGCGACCACCATGACGGTGATCTCGGTCACAGGCTCCGGATTCAACAGCCGCAGCACCGCTTCCCACGCGATGGCGCCGACCGCAACCAGTAGGAACACCGCATTGAAAAGTGCCGCGAGGATCGACGAGCCCTTGAGGCCATAGGTATAGCGCATGGTGGCGGCGCGCTTCGACAGTACGGCGGCAGTCCATGCGGCGATCAGCCCGAGCACGTCGGACAGATTGTGCCCGGCATCGGCCACCAGCGCCATCGAGCCTGCCGCATAGCCATAAACGGCTTCGACGATGACGAAGGCGGTGTTGAGCGTGATGCCGATGGCAAACGCCTTGCCGAAACTGGCGGGCGCATGGACGTGTCCGCCCGGGCCGGGCGAATGGCCGGCGTGGTCGTCGTGATCATGCGCATGGTCGTGGTGATGAGCTTGTGACATGCGCGATCCATAGCAAGCCTGCATATGGATACTATTACGGATAGTGTTACGCGGAAGCCGTAGGCGGATTGGCGAAGCGTAATCCGCCGCGGAGTTTCAGCTTTGACCTCGGCCGGCGGATTACGCTTCGCCAATCCGCCCTACGCATCACAGCAACGCCACAACGAACCTGCCGCCCACGATGAAGAGATAGGCCCCGAATGCGATTTCCAGCGTGCGTTTCGACATCGCGTGCGCGGCCTTCACGCCGAGCGGCGCGGTGAGCAGGCTGGTCGGCATCACCAGCAAGGCGCCGATCAATGAGACGTAACCGAGCGCGAAAGGGAGTTGCAGCGGGGCGACGTCGGGATAGGTCGTTGCCGCCGGCCAGCCGGCATAGATGTAGCCGATCGCACCGGGGATAGAGATCAGCACTGCCAGCGCCGATGAGGTTGCCACGGCCTGATGGATCGGACGGCCGTAGAAGGTCATCAGCAGGTTCGAGAACAGGCCGCCGCCGATGCCCATCAGCGTCGAGAGCAGGCCGACAAAGAAGCCATAGACCTTCATCAACGGGCCGCCAGGCAGGTCGTTGCCCAGTTTCCACCCTTCACGAGCGAATAGCAGCCGTGCAGCAGCGGACCAGGCGACCACCACGAACACGATCTTGAACAGCCGCTCCGGCGCGAAACGGGCGGTCACGCTGCCCACGGCGACGCCGATCAGGATCGGCAGCCACCACTTGCGCAGGATCTCCATGTCCACCGCACCGCGCGCCATGTAAGCACGGAACGAGCGCAACGATGTGGGGATGATAATGGCTAGCGAGGTGCCAATGCAGAGCGGCATCCGCACCTCCAGCGGCACGCCGGCAATACGAAAACACTCGTAAAATACGGGGACTAGGATGGCGCCGCCGCCGATCCCGAACATCCCGGCAAGGAAACCGCTCAGTCCACCGACAGCCACCAGAAGCAGCGCCAGTTCGACAACTTCGGTGATATTCAGCCCCGCCATATCCCGTCCCGATTTATGTTTGCTATCGCGCCATAAAGCTTGCCTGAATCGCGCTTCACCGGCTGTGCGCCCGTGGCATGCCAAGTGTCAATCCCGCCGCGTGCAATGCTGATTTCAAACTCTGAACGTGAGTTCGGTTTATGTCATTTCGCGATTGCACTCATCGTACCGACTTCGTAAATAGAATTGCTCTACGCGATCCCAATTCGGGCACTTGATGCCCATTAACCTGTCAAAGTTGTTGAATGGCCGCCAGGATCGAACGCCCCCTTTCACCGCATCTACAAATCTATCGCCGGACGCTGACGATGGCGCTGTCCATCATCCATCGCGCAACCGGCATTGCCTTGTATTTCGGCACCATGCTTCTCGTCTGGTGGCTCATCGCCGCCGCTTCCGGCCCTGCGGCCTATGCTTATGTGCAGGCCTTCACGGGCAGCATCATCGGGCGTCTGATCGCATTCGGCTACACATGGGCGCTGGTTCATCACGCCATGAGCGGGATCCGCTACCTGGTCTGGGATCTCGGTTACGGCTTTAAGCCGAATGAGCGTGAGTGGCTCACTCGTGCGGCTCTGATCGCCGGGATCGTTATCACCATCCTGCTCTGGATCATTGCCTACGCCATCGGAGGTGGCCGATGAGCTCGCCCTCTCAGAAGTCGATGCGCACGCCGCTTGGCCGCGTCCGCAATCACGGTTCCTCGCATTCTGGCACGCGCGATCACTGGCGTCAGCGCCTCACCGCCGTCGCGATGCTGCTGCTGCTGATTCCGGTCATCTTCATCGTGATGTCGCTGCTCGGCCGCAATCAGGCCGGCGCGGCGCAGATCCTCGGTTCGCCGGTGGTCGCTATCACGCTGCTGCTGTTCATCATCGCGAGCGTTGTCCATATGCGCATCGGCATGCAGATCGTCATCGAAGACTATGTGCATGACGAGAAGCTGAAGCTGGTGTCCATCATGGGCAACAACTTCTTCTCGGCCGTGATCGCGCTGGCATCGGCTTACGCCATTTTCAAACTGTCATCTGGAGTCTAGCGCATGGCCGCGAACGGCAATGGCGCGAACGGCGTTGGCGGCCCCGCCACCAACGGCTACGCCTATCCCATCGAAGATCACACCTATGATGTCGTTGTCGTGGGCGCCGGCGGCGCCGGCCTGCGCGCGACCGTCGGCTGCGGCGAGGCGGGTCTCCGCACCGCCTGCATCACCAAGGTGTTCCCGACCCGCTCGCACACCGTGGCTGCCCAGGGCGGCATCTCGGCCTCGCTCGGCAACATGCACGAGGATAACTGGCGCTGGCACATGTACGACACCGTGAAGGGGTCGGACTGGCTGGGCGATCAGGACTCGATCGAATACATGGTGCGCAACGCGCCGGACGCCGTTTACGAGCTCGAACACTGGGGTGTGCCGTTCTCGCGCACGGAAGACGGCAAGATCTATCAGCGCCCGTTCGGCGGCATGACCATGGATTACGGCAAGGGCCAGGCGCAGCGCACCTGCGCGGCTGCCGACCGTACCGGTCACGCCATGCTGCACACGATGTATGGCCAGGCGCTGCGCCACGCCGCCGAGTTCTTCATCGAATATTTTGCCATCGACCTGATCATGGACGATCAGGGCACCTGCCGCGGCGTCATCGCGCTGAAGATGGATGACGGCACGCTGCATCGCTTCAAGGCGCAGACCGTCATTCTCGCCACCGGCGGCTATGGCCGTGCCTATGCCTCCTGTACCTCGGCCCATACCTGCACCGGCGACGGTGGCGGCATGGCGTTGCGCGCCGGCCTGCCGCTGCAGGACATGGAATTCGTCCAGTTCCATCCGACCGGCATCTATGGTTCGGGCTGTCTGGTGACCGAGGGCGCCCGCGGTGAAGGTGGCTACCTCGTCAACTCCGAAGGCGAGCGCTTCATGGAGCGCTACGCGCCGTCGGCGAAGGACCTCGCCTCGCGTGACGTCGTCTCGCGCGCGATGACCATCGAAATCCGCGAAGGCCGCGGCGTCGGCAAGAAGAAGGATCACATCTTCCTGCATCTGGATCATCTCGATCCGGCGATCCTGCATGAACGCCTGCCGGGCATTTCGGAATCGGCACGCATCTTCGCCGGCGTCGATGTGACCCGCGAGCCGATCCCGATGATCCCGACCGTGCATTACAACATGGGCGGCATTCCCACGAATTATCACGGCGAAGTCGTCACCAAGAAGGGCGGCGATGACAATGCCGTCGTTCCGGGCCTGATGGCCGTCGGCGAAGCGGCCTGCGTGTCGGTGCATGGCGCCAACCGTCTCGGCTCCAACTCGCTGATCGACCTCGTGGTGTTCGGCCGCGCCGCCGCTCTGCGTCTCGCCGACAAGCTGACGCCGAATGCCAAGCAGCCCGATCTGCCGTCGAATTCGGCGGATATGGCGCTCGGCCGTCTCGATCACTTCCGCAACGCCAAGGGCGGCACGCCCACGGCGAAGATGCGCGAGAGCATGCAGCAAGTCATGCAGACCAACTGCGCCGTGTTCCGCACCGGCGACGTGCTCAATGAAGGCAAGGAACTGATCCACAAGGTCTATGACGGCATCGACGACATCGGCGTGTCGGACCGCTCGCTGGTGTGGAATTCGGACCTGATGGAGACCCTGGAATACGACAACCTGATCGGTCAGGCGCTCGTCACCATGGACTCCGCTGCGAACCGCACCGAAAGCCGCGGCGCGCATGCCCGCGAGGATTTTGCGGATCGCGACGACAAGAACTGGATGAAGCACACGCTGGCGTGGGTCGGCGAGGGCGGCAAGACCACCATCGATTATCGCCCGGTGCACGACTACACGATGACGAATGACGTGCAGTACATCCCGCCCAAAGCGCGCGTGTACTGAGAAAGCGAAGGCTTGAGACTATGGCTGAGTTCGCACTCCCGAAGAATTCCAAGATCACCGGCGGCAAGGAATGGCCGAAGCCGGCCGGCGCCACGCAGACGCGCGAATTCCGCGTCTATCGCTGGAATCCGGATGACGGCAAGAACCCGTCGGTCGACACCTATCATGTCGATCTGAACGATTGCGGTCCGATGATCCTGGACGGTCTGATCTGGATCAAGAACAATATCGATCCGACGCTGACCTTCCGTCGCTCCTGCCGCGAAGGCGTGTGCGGTTCCTGCGCCATGAATATCGATGGCCAGAACACGCTCGCCTGCACCCGCGCCATGGACGAAGTCGCCGACGGCGCCATCAAGGTCAATCCGCTGCCGCATCAGCCTGTCGTGAAGGACCTGGTGCCGGATCTCACCAACTTCTACGCCCAGTATGCGTCGATCGAGCCGTGGCTGAAGACCACGACGCCGACCCCGCAGAAGGAATGGCGCCAGAGTCACGAGGATCGCGAGAAGCTCAACGGCCTCTACGAGTGCATTCTCTGTGCCTGCTGCTCGACCTCGTGCCCGAGCTACTGGTGGAACAGCGATCGCTTCCTCGGTCCGGCCGCGCTTCTTCAGGCCACCCGCTGGGTCAAGGATTCGCGCGACGAAGCCACTGGCGAGCGTCTCGACAATCTCGAAGATCCGTTCCGTCTCTATCGCTGCCATACCATCATGAACTGCGCCAAGGCATGCCCGAAGGGTCTCAACCCGTCCGAAGCCATTGCCGAGCTCAAGATGAAGATGGTCGAGCGTCAGGTCTGACGCGTCCATCGCGAAAGCGATTGCGAAATATCAACGCCGGTCTGCTCGCGCAGACCGGCGTTTTTCGTTCCGTGCGCCTATGCAATTTGTCGCAGGCGAATCTCGTTCTAGCTGTCGGCATGGATGCTGCGTCATGACGCAGCAGTCTCTCGTTATCGTGAATGCAGAACTCTAGGTTTCGTTAAGAACATCGCGTGCAATCCTCCAGCAGCCGAGCGCGAATGCCGGCACGTTCGAGGGCCATATGCAAACACCGAAGGATATCGTCGTCTATCTCGACGCAGCCGATCAGGATGCGCATCAGACGCGCCTGCAATATGCAACAATACTCGCGAAGACCTGGGATGCGCATCTTGTTGCCGCTCTCGTCCCGCAGCAGCCCGGCTACAACAGGCATTCGGAATTTGCTCGCGGTAGCGCGGTGGCCGCGATGTTTGAGCTTTATCAGGAACGAAAGCGTGCGAGTCTCGCATCGGTGGAGGCGATGCTCACCGAGCTGGCGCGCATCCACGGGATCGAATGCGAATTGCGGAACTGCGACGGCGAGACCGGCGAGGCGCTGATGCTGCACGCGCGGCATGCCAGTCTCGCCATTCTCGGTTCGGCGCGCGGCGCGGAACGATGGGAGAGCGCGCTGACGCTGTCCGAAGATGTCATTTTCGCTTCTGGCGTTCCCTCGATCCTCGTACCGTCACGGTGGGACACTGCGCGGCCGGTGCGAAAGGTCGTCATCGGCTGGAATGCGAGCAGGGAAGCTACACGGGCGATCTCCGATGCCATCCCGTTGCTGGCTCAGGCAGAGGATGTCCGTGTCGTCGTGGTGCCTGAAGCCAAGATCAATCGCCTGCTCGGTGAGGATCCTGGAGCGGACATCTCCCGGCATCTCGCCCGATACGGCGTGCGGGTGACCCTCGACAGCCTGAAAGGCAGCGATGCCGGTGCGCTCATTCTGTCGAAGAGCGCGGAGATCGACGCCGATCTCATCGTCATGGGCGCGTTCGGGCAATCCAAGATCACCGAATTCGTGTTCGGTTCGGCGACGGGTACGTTGCTCCGCAACGCGACCATCCCCATCCTCCTGTCGCGATAACCCGCGTCCGCTCCCCTGCCCAAGCGATGTGCAGTCCGCCCTCCACCGCGCGGACAATGCGGATATTGCTGTGGCTCCGGCAAATCCCTCTCGCCATGTCAGGCACGGCTTGTGCTAGCTTGTGCCCCACATTGGCCATGAGGGATTTCTCGATGCTTCGCAAACTGGGGTTGGGTGCAATTGCCGGCGCCGCGTTGATGACGTCGATTGTGTCGGCGAACGCCCAGACCGCCATGAAATTCGCGCTCGACTGGAAGTTCGAAGGCACCTCGGCGCCTTACTTCGTTGCGCTCGACAAGGGCTACTACAAGGCCGAAGGCCTCGACGTCACCATCGATAGCGGTCCGGGTTCGGTGGCCGGCATTGCGCGCGTTGCAGCAGGCACTTATCCGATCGGGTTCTTCGACATCAATTCGCTGGCCCGTTTCCGCGACCAGAATCCGGACAAGGACGTGAAGTCGGTGATGATGGTCTATGACCGTCCGGCCTTCGCCATCGTCAGCACCGCGAAGTCGAATATCAACGCACCGAAGGATATCGAAGGCAAGGTGCTCGGCGCGCCGGCAGCGGACGGTGCCTTCGCGCAATGGAAGATCTTCGTCAAGGAAAACAAGATCGACGACAGCAAGGTGAAGATCGAGAATGTCGGCTTTCCCGTGCGCGAGCCCATGCTGGCGGACGGCAAGGTCGACGCCATCACCGGCTTTGCCTATTCCTCCTATTTCAACATGCTGTCGCGCGGCATTGCCGAGAAGGACGTCAAGGTGATGCTGATGTCGGACCATGGCATCGTGCTCTATGGCAACGCGCTGATGGTCAATCCCGAATTCGCGAAGGCCAATCCCAAGGCTGTTGCCGGCTTCGTTCGGGCCACCATCAAGGGCATCGCCGACGCCTACAGGGACCCTGAATCCGCCATCAAATCGGTGATGAAGCGCAATGAGACCGCCGACGAGAAGGTCGAACTCGCACGTCTGAAGATGTCGCTGAAGGACAATTTCGTGACGCCCTGGGTGAAGGAAAACGGCATCGGCGATATCGACAGCAAGCGCATGTCGGATGCGATCGATCAGATTGCCGTGACCTATGAGTTCAAGAACCCCAAGCCGAAGCCGACGGATCTTTTCACCGCGGACTATCTGCCGCCTCTCGATCAGCGCAAGTTCTGAGCTTCGGACGTTTCGGGCCTATGAATTCTTTTGTCGACATCGAGAACGTGACGCTGAACTATCGCGGTGCGTCCGGCGACATCACTGCGCTTCAGAACACGACCCTGAAGGTCGGGCGCGGCGAATTCGCTGCCGTGGTCGGCCCGTCCGGTTGCGGCAAATCCACCTTGATGCGGCTGGTCACCGGCCTGCACAAGCCGACAGCCGGCACCATCGCCATCGACGGCAAGGAAGTGAAAGGTCCGGTCAAGATGGCCGGCATGGCGTTTCAGCACGCCAATCTGCTGCCGTGGCGGAAGGTGGTCGACAATGTCCTGCTGCCGCTGGAAATCGTCGAACCCTATCGCTCGCAGTTTCGGTCGAAGAAAGTTGAATTCCGCGCCAAGGCCGAGCAGCTGCTCGCCACCGTCGGGCTCGCTGGCTTTGGCGATCGCTATCCGTGGGAGCTTTCCGGCGGCATGCAGCAGCGTGTCTCGCTCTGCCGCTCGCTGATCCATGAGCCGGCGCTGTTGATGCTCGACGAGCCGTTCGCGGCGCTGGACGCCTTCACCCGCGAAGAACTCTGGTGCGTGCTGCGCGATCTCTGGCAGCGCCTTGGCTTCACGGTCATCCTGGTCACGCATGACCTGCGTGAGGCCGCGTTCCTCGCCGACAATATTTACGTCATGAGTGCACGTCCCGGCCACATCGTGCAGATCAAGCCGGTCGGCTTTGCGCGCCCGCGCGATCTCGAAGTCACCTATGACAAGGAATTCGGCGACATCGTGCATGAGCTGCGCCTGAAGATCGCGGAGGTGCGCAAGTCATGATGCCGCGTCTCGTCGAGAAACTCGCGCCGTGGATGTTCACCGTCGCGATCTTCCTGATCTGGGAGGGCGCCTGCGCCGCCTTCAAGATCAACCCATCGGTGCTGCAGCCGCCCTCGGCGGCCTTTGCGGCGATGTTCAAGCTATGGAAGGTGTTCCTCTATCATTCCTGGGTGACGCTGTGGGTCACCATGGTCGGCTTCGCGCTGGCCGTGATATTCGGCGTTATACTCGGCCTCGTGGTCGGCTGGTCGCGGGCGATCTATCGCGGGCTCTATCCCGTCATGATCGGCTTCAACACCATCCCGAAAGTTGCCATCGTGCCGTTGCTGATCCTGTGGTTCGGCATCGGCGAAGTGCCGGCCATTGTCACCGCTTTCCTGATCTCGTTCTTCCCGATCGTCGTCAACATCGCCACCGGTCTTGCCACCACAGAGCCGGAACTCGAGGACGTGCTGCGCGCGCTCGGCGCCGGCAAGCTCGATATCATGCTGAAGGTCGGCATTCCCCGCGCGTTGCCTTATTTCTTCGGTTCGCTGAAAGTCGCGATCACGCTGGCCTTTGTCGGGACTGTCGTTTCTGAAACCCTTGGCGCCAATGCCGGTCTCGGTTTTCTGATCGCACAGGAAGGCGCCAGTTTCCGCATGGCGAATGTCTATGCTGCGTTGCTGTTGCTCGCCTTCGAAGGCGTGCTGATGTATGCGGTGTTCGCCTGGATCGAGCAGCGCTCCACCCGCTGGGCCTTCCGCTCGCAGATGAACGCCGGCTAGCGTAAATCTCTTTTAGATAGCGTCACGTTCGGGAAAGTTCCCGCCGCGGCGCAGGGTTGGTCGATCCCGCTGTATGCGCTAGACTGGTGCGAAGCGGGCAGGACTGTGAAGACAGAACAGCACAATTCTCTGAGAATGCTGCAGTGGATGATGGCCGCATCCCTGGCCTTCCCCGTTGCGCTATTCGCCTTTGCCGCAACCAATTCCTGGTTCTCCACTAACGACATCGCCGATCGCGAGATCGAGCGGACGCTCGATGTCGCGCATGAGCACGCATTGAAGGTGTTCGAGACCATCGATCGAAGCCTGTCGGAGATCAACGAGATCGTGCGCGATCGCTCGAATGACGAGCTGCGCGCCAATGCGGATGCGATGTCGGCGCGGCTCAAGCAGCTCACCGATGCATTGCCGCAGCTCAAATCGGCCTGGGTGTTCGACGACAAGGGCCGCGCGCTCGTCAACAGCCTGCATCTCACGCTGCCTCACATCGATTTCTCCGATCGCGATTACTACAAAGCGCACGTGGCCGGCGATGTCGGCACCTTCATCGGCGCCAACATGTTGCCGCGGCCTCCTTATCAGGGCGCGCCGTTTTTCGGCGTCAGCCGCCGTCGCAACAGCACTGACGGGAGCTTTACCGGTGTCGTGCAGGCGTCGGTCCTGCCGGAATATTTCGAGAAATTCTATGCGCGCATCGGCCGCGCACCGGGCAGCTTCTTCGCCCTTGGGCTGACCGATGGATCGATTCTCGCGCGCTATCCCCATCTCGACCGAGCCGCACGGCTCGATCCCAAGGGACCGGTGGGGCGGGTGTTGTCGGCAAATCCGGATGGCAGTCTCGTCACCATCCAGGCGCCCGGCGACAATATCGAGCGCCGCATCGGTTATCGGCGGCTCGCGGGCTATCCGGTTTATGTCTCGGCCGGCCTGGAAACCTCGGCCATTCGCGATCGCTGGCTGAAGGCCATCAGCTATCATTTGATCTTCGGCATTCCCGCCACAGCCCTGCTGTTCGGATTGCTGCTGTTCGCTCTGCGCCGCACGCGCCGGCTGAACTTCGAAGCGACGAAGCGGCGCGAAGCCGAAGAAGCGCTGAAACATGGCCAGCGTCTCGAAGCGCTGGGGCAATTGACCGGCGGTGTCGCCCATGACTTCAACAATCTGCTGACGGTGATCCGCTCGTCCGTCGATCTCTTGCAGCGGCCCGATCTCGCTCCAGAGCGCCGTGCCCGCTACATCGCTGCGATCTCCGATACGGTGACCCGTGCGGCGAAGCTCACCGCCCAATTGCTCGCTTTTGCGCGCCGGCAGACCCTGAAGCCGGAAGTGTTCGATGTCGGCCAATGCGTGAGTTCAGTAACGGATATCATCGGCACGCTGACCGGAGCACCCGTCGAGATCGTCACGCATCTTTCGGACAAGCCGCTCTATGTGGACGCCGATCTCGGTCAGTTCGAGACGGCGCTGATCAACATCGCCGTCAATGCCCGCGATGCGATGAAGGGCGAAGGCCGTCTCGCCATCAGCGTCACGGCGAGTGAATGGCTCCCTTCGGCGACGATGCCGCGCAAGGACGGTTATGTCGCGGTCGCGATCGCGGATTCCGGCTGCGGCATTCCTGCCGATCAGTTCGAGCGCATTTTCGAACCGTTCTTCACCACCAAGGAAGTCGGACAGGGGACGGGTCTCGGTCTGTCGCAGGTGTTCGGCTTCGCCAAGCAGTCCGGTGGCGAGGTCGTGGTGGTCAGCGAAGTCGGCAAGGGCAGCGTCTTCACGCTCTATCTGCCACGGGTCGCGAGCAGTGTGTCGCCAGCGTTGTCGTTGAGCGAAACGCCGCTGGTCGATGGCTATGGACTATCGGTGCTGGTGGTCGAGGACAATCGCGATGTCGGCACCTTCGCCACCGACGCGCTGCGCGAGCTCGGCTATGCGACTGAACTCAGGCATAGCGCTGCGGAAGCGCTGGACGAGCTCAAGAGTCATGCCGGCCGTTACGACGTCGTATTCTCCGATGTGGTGATGCCCGGCATCAGCGGCATCGAACTCGCGCAGCAGATACGCAAGCTTTATCCCGACCTGCCCGTCGTGCTCACTTCGGGCTACAGCCATGTGCTGGCAGAGAACGGCACGTTCGGCTTCGAGTTGCTGCAGAAACCCTACTCCATTGAGCAGCTTTCGCGCGTCCTGGCCAAGGCCGGCAACTGGCGCAAGGCCCGGCGCGAAACCGCCTGAGATTCGCGGAACCTAAGGGAACCCCATGATTGCCTTGGCGTTATCGCGCCATGAGCAAGCCTGCGGGTCACCCAAGTGTTAACGCCACCAAGCCGAAAGGCGCCGCCCATCAAGGCCCGATCGTTCCGCTGACGGACGAGGCCGGCGACAAGATCGAGCCACCGCCACCCGAAGTGGTCGAGCCCGATCCGGAGCTGTCGCCGGAAGAAGTCGAGCAGGCCCGGAAGGACTATCTGCTGACGCGTTTCTGGATCAGCGCGCGCGGCTTCTGGGGCAAGGCCGGCGACAAGCTCGCCTGGGCCTTCTCGATCGGTCTGCTCGTGATGATTGTTGCCAATGTCGCATTCCAGTACGGCATCAATGTCTGGAATCGCTCGATCTTCGACGCCATCGAGAAGCGCGATGCGGCAACCGTCTTTCATCTCACGGGCGTGTTTTTCCCGCTCGCGATTGGCAGCGTGTTGCTAGGTGTCGGGCAGGTGTTCGCGCGCATGAGCATCCAGCGCCGCTGGCGCGCGTGGTTAACTCATGCGGTGATCTCGCGCTGGCTCAAGAATGGCCGCTACTACCAGCTCAATCTGGTCGGCGGCGATCACAAGAATCCGGAATATCGCATCGCCGAGGATCTCCGCATCGCGACGGACTCGCCGGTGGATTTCATTTCCGGTGTCACCGCGGCATTGCTGTCAGCCGCTACATTCATCGTCGTGCTGTGGACCATCGGCGGCGCACTGACGCTGTCGGTCGGCGGCAGCGTGGTCACCATTCCCGGCTTTCTCGTCATCGCGGCGATCCTCTATGCGGCCATCGCCTCCGGCTCGATCATGGCGATCGGCCGTCGCTTTGTCGGCATTTCCGAAGACAAGAACCAGGCCGAGGCGGAATATCGCTACGCGCTCACCCGCGTGCGCGAGAATGGCGAGAGCATCGCGCTGCTCGGCGGCGAGGAGGAGGAGCGCGGGGGCATCGATAAGGCCTTTGCCAATGTCCTCAAGCAATGGACCCGGCTCGCGGGTCAATACATGCGCACCACGCTGGTGTCGCAGGGCTCCAGCCTGATCGCGCCCGTAGTCCCGCTGCTGCTCTGCGCGCCGAAATTTCTCGAAGGCAGCATGTCACTCGGCCAGGTGATGCAGGCAGCCTCTGCCTTCACTATCGTGCAGAGTGCGTTCGGTTGGCTGGTAGACAATTATCCGCGGCTCGCGGACTGGAATGCCTGCGCGCGCCGTATCGCCTCGTTGATGATGTCGCTCGACGGCCTCGAGCGCGCGGAGCTCGGTGACGGCATCGGCCGCATCAAGCGCGGCGAGACGTCGGACGAGACGATGCTTGGCCTGCACGATCTGTCGGTGACGCTGGATGACGGCACCGCCGTGGTCGGCGACACCGAGGTCAAGATCGAGCCTGGCGAGCGCCTGCTCGTCGCCGGCGAGTCCGGCACCGGCAAGAGTACGCTGGTGCGCGCCATTGCCGGCCTGTGGCCATGGGGCGGTGGCAGCGTCAATTTCCATCCGGATCGCCGGCTCTTCATGCTGCCGCAAAAACCCTATGTGCCATCGGGTACGCTGCGCCGCGCAGCGGCCTATCCCGCTGCGGAAGAGGACTGGAGCGTCGACCAGATCGGGGAGGCGCTCGACAAGGTCGGTCTTGCGCATCTCAAGGAGAAGATCGAGGAGGAGGCGCCGTGGGACCAGACGCTGTCAGGCGGCGAGAAGCAGCGCCTCGCTTTCGCGCGGCTGTTCCTGCACAATCCCGATATCATCGTGCTGGACGAAGCGACTTCGGCGCTCGACGAGAAGAGCCAGGACAGCATGATGGAGCTGCTGACCAAGGAGATGCCGAACGCCACGGTGGTCAGCGTGGCGCATCGGGCCGAGCTGGAGGCCTTCCACAGCCGCAAGATCGTGCTGGAGCGCCGCAAGGGCGGAGCCAAGCTGGTCAGCGATATCGATCTGATTCCGCGTCAGGGGAAACGCCGTCTGCTCGGGCGTTTCCTGCGCCATCGCAAGCCGGCGAACAGTGCGGCCTGACGAAGATCAGATGAAATTAATCTGCAGCACCGGCAGCGCGAAGATCGCGATATTGGTGAAGAAGCCGCCGGCATAGGCCAGCGAGCGCGGCGTCGGTTTATCGGCGATGTAAAGCAGCGCATGGGCGATGCGGAACACGAGATAGACGGCAGCCAGCACGCCGACGGTTTTCGCTGATGCACCGAAAGTCAGCGCGCCGAGCACCGCGGCGGCATAAAACGGAAAGCTCTCGAATGCATTCTGATGCGCCGCATAAGCGCGGCGCTTGGCGCCGGTGAGATCTTCTGCGCTGTCGCGCGGCGTGTTGTTGTCACGCGATCCGGATTTGGCGTAGCCGGCGATGATCAATGGCAGCAGAGCGGCAATCAGAATGCTCCAATAGGCAAACGGCATCGAATTTCCCCCAGGCGCGTGATGGCGCGAATGCGCCTTGATGGGTGGTTCCCGATCCGCTGTCAAATCCGGTGACCGCAGTCGTACGGAACATCGCCTGCGCGCGTCCGTTACCTCGCAAAGGAGTACGCATATGGCCAATGACAATACTCGCGATACCGAACGTGCCTGGGAACTGATGACAAAGATCGGCTTCGCCATGCTGGTGACCCACGATGGCGACAAGCTCCGCGCCCGCCCGATGGCTGCCTACGTCGATCGCGCTGCGGACGCGGTCTACTTCCTCAGCGATGCAAGGCGGCACAAGGACGACGAGATCAGGCAGAATCCCAACGTCAATCTGTCCTTCGCCGATGCGGGTGAACAGAAATACGTCTCCGTGAGCGGCACGGTGTCGGTCTCCGACGATCGCGCCAAGATCAAGGAGTTGTTCACGACCGCAGCGAAAGCTTGGTGGGACAATGCCGACGATCCGAATATTCGCGTGCTGAAGTTCACGCCTGAAGAAGCTGAATTCTGGGACTCGCCAGGCACTGTCATCAGCTACGTCAAGATGGCGACTGCGGCGATGACGGGCTCGCGTCCGGATATCGGCACCAATCGCAAGGTCGCGATCTGATGACCCGTGCTGGACCCGGCAACAAGCCTGTCGAGTATCCTCCGCTCTCGCCGGGCAAGCCGTCCGAGCCGCCGCAGGAAAGTCCGCCTGGAAATCCACGGCCGGAAGTGCCCCCACCCGTGCGGGAGCCCGGCGAGCCTTCGCGGCCGGATGAGTTGCCCGGCGATCTGCCGGCGGATATTCCGATGCCGAATCCGGATGAGGCGCCGCGACAGCAGCCGCCCACGGCGATGTAATCCGGCTACTAAACAAACGGTCTGAACGCGGCATGAACAATGCGCGCTCAGGCCGTTATCCTGCGTGAAATAAATACGACTGTGGCTTTGCGGGCCGCCACATTCCGGCCCCATGCTTATTCGTTCATCGATCTGCCGATTTGTTCGGCCGACAGATTTCTTGTCGACGTATTCTTAAGCGAGGGGCTCAAGCTCATCATGACAAAACTTCGTCTCGTCCTGCTGGCGACGACTGCGTTCGGTGTGACGCAGATTGCAGTCACTGCGTCTCATGCATCGAATGGCGATGCGCCGATCCTGCTCGCACAGGCGGCGCCACCCGCTGCCGAGGGCGAACAGAAGGCCGCTCCAAAGGGACCGCC
>JAEXHR010000314.1 GCA_023449855.1 Pseudomonadota bacterium
GGCTGTCCGACCTCATCACCGAGGCCATCGGCACCGGCTGGTCGACCGACCTCGAGCGGCTCCGCGAGCTCGAGACGTACGCCGAGAACCCCGACTTCCGCGGGGCGTTCGCCGAGGTGAAGGCGGCTCTCACATCTTCGGGTATCTGCTTGATCGCATCTGCATCAAAGGGCCGCCTCGTGCGGCCCTTTCGCTTTTCGCCTTTGCTTGCAATCATTTGATGCAATGACGTAGCGTTCAACGTAGTAGCGGAGCGATTCGGAATGCATCACGCAGGACCTTTCGCGACAGCTAACGGTGAGGCGTCGCTTGAACTGGGGACAAGTCAGGCTTGCGCGATGAATGGTCAGCCCAATTCAACCGGGCGCCGCCAAATTCAGCCTCGTCTGGTGTAGGATAGTGACGAGAGCTTTGACGATGCGGAGTCGGACATGACGCAACCTGCAAAGGTTCAGGAACCCTCCATGGAGGAGATTCTGGCGTCGATCCGCCGTATCATTGCCGATGACGAAGCCAAGCCTGCCGAAGCTGCGCCAGCCCCAGCGCCCGCTGCACCGCCGCCGAAACCAGCCGTCGTCGCCAGCGCTCCGCCGCCAGCTCCCAAACCCGCGCCTGCACCGGCGCCCAAGGCAGTTGAAAAGGCGCCTGAAAAGGCACCGGAGCCTGCAGTCAGCAATAGCCAGGACGACATCGACGCGATGCTCGCAAGCTTCGATGCTGTTGCTCCCGAACCGGAAGCCCCCGCTGCACCGCCGGTGGATGACGTGTTCGAGCTCACTGACGAGATGGTGGTCGCCGAAGAGCCTGAGCCGGCATTCAGACGCGTAGAGCCCGCCGACGATCTCGAGTTCGCCGAGGCTGCGGCAGCCAGCGTGCAGCCGCCGCGCTTCGATCCGCCGTCCTACGAGCCGCTGCCGCGCGAACAGCAGGCGACGGCACCGCAGATGATGTCACAGTCCACGGCCTCTGCCGTGGAGTCTGCCTTCAACTCGCTTGCCAATACTGTGCTCAGCAACAATGCGCGCACGCTGGAGGATCTCGTCAAGGAGATGCTGCGGCCGATGCTGAAATCCTGGCTCGACGACAATCTGCCGGGCCTCGTGGAGCGCATCGTAAAGGCCGAGATCGAGCGTGTTTCGCGCGGCGGCGGAGGCCGCTAAGCGCCGTTAGCCGTTTCACGCGGAAACCGGCCTTCGTTTGGCCCATTCCGGGCTTATATACCTGCCATCTGTTGACTTGCGCGTGCCCTGCGGGTTTCTAGCCCACAGGCACCCGAACGGCCATTTCCGCGGCCCAACGCCCTGATTTGCAAACCTCTGACTTGATTGCATCCGTCATGATCGAAAAGACCTATCAGCCCGCCGACATCGAAGCCCGCATCGCGGCGGCGTGGGAGAGCGAAGGCGCTTTCAAGGCCGGCCGTCCGGACCGCGCCGAGGCGGAGCCCTATACGATCGTGATTCCGCCGCCGAACGTCACCGGCTCGCTGCATATGGGCCACGCGCTCAACAACACGCTGCAGGACGTGCTCTGTCGTTTCGAGCGCATGCGCGGCCGCGACGTGCTGTGGCAGCCCGGCACCGACCATGCCGGCATCGCGACGCAGATGGTGGTCGAGCGCCAGTTGATGGAACGGCAGGAGCCCGGCCGTCGCGACATGGGCCGCGAGAAGTTTCTCGAACGCGTCTGGACGTGGAAGGCCGAAAGCGGCGGCACTATCGTCAACCAGCTGAAGCGCCTCGGCGCATCCTGCGACTGGTCGCGTGAACGTTTCACCATGGATGAAGGTCTCTCCGAGGCCGTCATCAAGGTGTTCGTCCAGCTCTATCGCGAAGGGCTGATCTACAAGGACAAGCGCCTCGTCAACTGGGACCCGAAGCTGCTCACCGCGATCTCCGATCTCGAAGTGCAGCAGGTCGAGGTCAAGGGCCATCTCTGGCATCTGCGTTATCCCATCGAGGGCAAGACCTTCAATCCGGAAGACCCGTCGAGCTTCATCGTCGTCGCCACCACGCGTCCCGAAACGATGCTCGGTGACAGCGGCGTCGCCGTGAATCCGGAAGATGAGCGCTACACCAAGCTGATCGGCAAGAAGGTGGTGCTGCCGCTGGTCGGTCGCCTGATCCCGATTGTCGGCGACGAATATTCGGATCCCGAGAAGGGCTCGGGCGCAGTCAAGATCACGCCGGCGCACGACTTCAACGACTTCGAAGTCGGCAACCGTCACGGCCTCGCGCGCATCAGCATTCTCGACATCGAGGGCAAGCTCGCGCTCGAAGGCAACGAGGACTATCTGCGCGGTCTGCCGGAAGGCTCGGCGCAGCTCGTCGAGGAACTGCACGGCATGGAGCGCTTTGCCGCCCGCAAGGCCATCGTCCAGCGGCTCGAAGATTTCGGCTTCCTCGAAAAGATCGAGCCGAACGTCCACATGGTCCCGCATGGCGACCGTTCGAACGTCGTCATCGAGCCGTTCCTCACCGACCAGTGGTATGTGGACGCCAAGACTATGGCGCAGCCGGCGATCGCCGCCGTGCGCACCGGTGCGACGGAGTTCGTGCCGAAGAACTGGGAAAAGACCTATTACGAGTGGATGGAGAACATCCAGCCATGGTGCATTTCGCGCCAGCTGTGGTGGGGCCATCAGATCCCGGCCTGGTATGGCCCGGACGGCAAGGTGTTCGTCGCCGAGACCGAAGAGGAAGCTGTCGCGAATGCGCTCGGCTACTACGTCGAGCAGGAAGTCATCACGGAAGAGCAGGGCCATGACATGGCGCTCGATCCGGACCTGCGCGCCGGCTTCATCACCCGCGACGAAGACGTGCTCGACACCTGGTTCTCTTCGGCGCTGTGGCCGTTCTCGACCCTCGGCTGGCCGCAGACCGACGAGGATGTGAAACGCTACTATCCGACCAACGTCCTCGTCACCGGCTTCGACATCATCTTCTTCTTGGTTGCCCGCATGATGATGATGGGCATGCACTTCATGAAGGACGTGCCGTTCCCGACCGTCTACATCCACGCCCTCGTCCGCGACGAGAAGGGCGCCAAGATGTCGAAGTCGAAGGGCAACGTCATCGATCCTTTGAACCTGATCGACCAGTTCGGCGCCGACGCGCTGCGCTTCACGCTGGCCGCCATGGCCGCTCAGGGCCGCGACATCAAGCTCGCCACCTCGCGCGTCGAGGGCTATCGCAATTTCGCGACTAAGCTGTGGAACGCCTCGCGCTTCGCCGAAATGAACGAGTGCGTTCTGCCCGCCGGATTCGATCCGACAGCGGCGAAGGAAGTGCTCAATCGCTGGATCGCCCACGAGACCGTCAAGGCGACGCGCGAAGTCACCGAGGCCATTGAGGCCTATCGCTTCAACGATGCGGCCGGCGCCGCCTATCGCTTCGTCTGGAACGTATATTGCGACTGGTATCTCGAACTCGCAAAGCCCTTCATGATGGGCGAGGACGGCCCCGCAAAGGCCGAGACTCGCGCCATGGTCGCCTGGGCGCGCGACGAGATTCTAAAACTGCTGCATCCCTTCATGCCCTTCATCACCGAAGAGCTGTGGGCGGTCACCGCCAAGCGCGACAGCCTGCTGGTGCTCACCCCGTGGTCTCGCAAGACACGGGGCATCACGCGCGAGCAGGAAGCTTTGATCGTCGCCACCGCCGCCAGCGATCCGATGGTTGCGCCGATCCTGCTCGGCGATCCCGCGCCGGTGTCGGAAGATTTCACCGATGAGGCCGCCGAAGCCGAAATCGGCTGGGTGGTCGATCTCGTCACCGCCGTGCGCTCGCTGCGCGCCGAGATGAACATCGCGCCCGCCACACTGACGCCGCTGGTGCTTGTTGCAGCGTCTGCCGAGACGCAATCGCGCGCGCAACGCTGGAGCGATGTCATCAAGCGCCTCGCACGCCTCGGCGACATCTCTTTCGCCGACAAGGCGCCGGAAGGCACCGTGCAGCTCATCGTCCGCGGTGAAGTCGCCGGCCTGCCGCTCAAGGGCCTGATCGATGTCGCCGCCGAGCAGGCGCGGCTGGAAAAGGAGCTCGCCAAGGCAGAGGGCGACATCAAGCGCGCGGATGCGAAGCTGTCGAACGAGAAGTTCGTGGCCAATGCGGCGGAAGAGGTCGTCGAGGAAGAGCGCGAGAAGCGCGCGGCGGCCGAAGCGCGGAAGGCGAAGGTGCTGGAAGCGATCGAGCGGCTGAAGGGGATGAGTTAAGCGGCGCTCTCTCGGCCGTCATTGCGAGCGTAGCGAAGCAATCCAGAAAGCCAAGAACTGGATTGCTTCGTCGCAAGGGCTCCTCGCAATGACGGAGTCATTTCCCGAATGGCTTGCTCAAATACTTCGATCCCCGCACGCCATAGCGCCACGGCAGCTCCACAGCCTTGGTAATCCCGATCCTGATCCCCGCGACCACGTCCGGCGCTTCCGTCCGCGCATGCAGCGCGATCGGCGGCTTGTCCAGCGCCAGACCGTTATGCGCGATGCTGATGCCCAGTGCCTGACACAGTTTACCCGGCCCGGAACACAGTGTTCGCTCATCCTCCTGTCCGCGCCGCTGCCGCATCTCGTCTAGTCGAAATGTCGGCCGCAATGCGCGGATCAGCACGGCGCTTGCGGAGCCTTCGCCCTCGCAGACGAAATTCACGCACCAATGAATGCCGTAGGAGCGATAGACATAAGCATAGCCGGCCGGACCGAACATGATCCGGTTGCGCGGCGTCTCGCCGTTATAGGAATGCGCGGCAGGGTCGGTGTGGTGATAGGCCTCGACCTCCACAATCTCGCCGCCGACGCCGTCCACCAGCAGAGTTGCCCCGATCAGTTCCGGCGCGACTTCGTGGACGCTGCGATCGAAGAACGCACGATTCAGTACTTTGCCCAGTTTATGGACGTTTTGGTCAGGTTTTCGGGCCATTCTTACACGATATGCTTGGATGCAGGGCGGGGTCGGGCGAGGGCGGGTTGCGGGCGCGCCCCCGGCGGATTACCTAGGGCACTGCACAGAACGGACAATTCATGGTCGTCGTCCTCGATACCGTATCATCATCGCAGGTTCGCCCGCGCCACCCGGAAAAGGTGAATCGGCCGGATAATTTTTCGCCGCAGAAGCCGGACTGGATCCGCGTCCGCGCGCCGACCAGCCGTGGCTATAGCGATACCCGCAAGATCGTCAAAGAGAACGGTCTCGTTACCGTCTGCGAGGAAGCCGGCTGCCCGAATATCGGCGAGTGCTGGCAGAAGAAGCACGCCACCTTCATGATCATGGGTGACACCTGCACCCGTGCCTGTGCCTTCTGCAACGTCAAGACCGGCATGCCGAACGCCCTCGATGCCGACGAGCCCGCGCATGTCGCCGAAGCCGTGCGCAAGCTCGGGCTTGAGCACGTGGTCATCACCTCGGTGGATCGCGACGATCTCGCCGATGGTGGCGCCGAGCATTTTGCCCAGGTCATCCGCGCCATTCGTGCGGCATGCCCGACGACCACCATCGAAATCCTGACACCCGACTTCCTGCGCAAGCCGGGTGCCCTCGAAGTCGTGGTCGCCGCGAAGCCCGACGTGTTCAACCACAATCTCGAAACCGTGCCGTCGCGCTATCTCAGCGTCCGCCCCGGCGCGCGCTACTTCCATTCGCTGCGCCTGCTGCAGCGGGTAAAGGAGCTCGATCCCACCATCTTCACCAAGTCCGGCATCATGGTCGGCCTGGGCGAAGAGCGGCCCGAAGTGCTGCAGGTGATGGACGACATGCGCTCGGCCGAGATCGACTTTCTCACCATCGGGCAATATCTGCAGCCGACCCGCAAGCATCACGTGGTGTCGCGCTATGTCACGCCGGACGAATTCGCCGGCTACGAGAAGGTCGCCTACACCAAGGGCTTCCTGATGGTGTCAGCCAGCCCGCTGACGCGCTCGTCGCATCATGCCGGCGAGGACTTTGCCAAGCTGAAGGCCGCACGCGAAGCCGCGCAGCGCTAAGAGTTACGACATGCCCAGATTCGCCAACAAGCGCCGCGTGCGCCACGCCGCTTCGCAGATGTTCGATCTGGTCGCCGATGTCGAGCGCTATCCGGAATTCGTCCCGCTCTGCAAGGCGCTGAAGATCCGCCAGCGCACGCAGAACGCCGACGGCACGGAAGTCATCGTCGCGGACATGACGGTGTCTTTCAAGCTGGTGCAGGAGACTTTCACGAGCAAGGTGACTCTCGATCGCGCCAACCTGAAGATCCTCGTCGAATATCTGCGCGGCCCGTTCAGCAATCTCGAAAACCGCTGGACCTTCGAGCCGAAGGGCGAGAGCGAATCCGATGTCGGCTTCTTCATCAATTACGAATTCAAGAGCCGCATGCTCGCGATGTTGATGGGCACCATGTTCGACACCGCGTTCCAGCGCTTTGCCGCGGCGTTCGAGAAGCGCGCGGACGAGGTGTATCGGGCTCAGCGGACCTAACTCCGTCCCTCATGGTGAGGAGGCGCGCAGCGCCGCCTCGAACCATTTTGGCTGGCTCCGAGGCTGTGGCCATCCTTCGAGACGCCGCTACGCGGCTCCTCAGGATGAGGGCAGACTATCACTCCGCTTTCGGCTTCGGCGTCGTCGGCTTCTTCACCGGCCGCGTCGCGGCTTTCCGACGCGGCGATCGGGCCACGCGCGAGCGCACGCTGCTCGCCAGTTCCGGCTTCTTCTTGGCGGGCTGTTGCGGGCCGCGGGCCAGATCCATCAGCATCCGCAGCGCCTCCAGCACCGAGCGCTGACGCACCGCGCTGCGGCCGATGGCGCCGAAGCGGCATTCCTTGCTCGCGATCCGCCCGTCGCGCGCAGCGACGGCAAAATGCACCAGGCCAACCGGCTTGCCCGGAGTCGCGCCGCCGGGACCGGCGATACCAGTAATCGACACCGCGAGATCGACATCGGCTTCTTCAAGCGCGCCGACCGCCATCTGGATCGCGGTCTCCTTGCTGACGGCGCCGAAACTCTCCAGCGTCGTCACCTTGACGCCCAGCATTTTGTGCTTGGCCTCATTGGAATAGGTGACGAAACCACGGTCGATCACGTCGGACGATCCGGGAATTTCCGTCAGCGCGCCGGCGACGAGGCCGCCGGTGCAGGATTCCGCGGTCGCAATGGTCAGCTTGCGGCTGCGGCAAAGATCGAGCAGCGCGCGGGAGAGGGCTCGTGCGTCGCTGCCGGCCATGTCAGTCCACCCAGGGTAAGCGAATCGTCGCCGCCGCGGTTGCGGCAATGCCTTCCTCGCGGCCGGTGAAGCCGAGGCGCTCGCTGGTCGTTGCCTTCACGGCGACACGCGACACCGGCACGCCCGAGATCTCACTGATGCGCGTGCGCATCGCATCGCGCAGCGGGCCTATCTTCGGCCGCTCGCAGATCAGCGTCACTTCAAGATTGGCGATACGGCCGCCGCGCGCGGTGACGCGGCCGACGGCGTATTCCAGAAACTTGTCGGAGGCCGCGCCCTTCCATTGCGGGTCACTCGGCGGGAAGTGCGAGCCGATATCGCCATCCGCCAATGCGCCGAGGATCGCATCCACCAGCGCGTGCAGGCCGACGTCGCCGTCGGAGTGCGCGAGGAAGCCGCGCGTATGGGGCACGCGGACGCCGCAGATCATCAGGTGATCGCCGTCGCCGAAAGCATGCACGTCATAGCCCGTGCCCATGCGGATATCGCCGAGCGAGGCGGCGAGGCGGGCTTCTTCGCGGGAAAAGTCTTCGGGAGTCGTCAGCTTCATATTTGCAGGATCGCCTTCAAAAGTCGCCACGGTCAATCCCGCCCATTCGGCGAGCGCAGCGTCGTCGGTGAAATCGTCACGTCCCTCGGCCGCTGCACGACGATGCGCTGCGAGGATGACATCGAAACGAAAGGCTTGCGGCGTCTGTGCGATGCGCAGCTTTGCCCGTTCGGGTGTCGCTTCCACATGACCTTTGTCATTGACCACCTTGATCGTATCGACGACCGGTGCGGTGGGCACGGCCGCGCCCGTGATCTGTGCTGCCGCGATGGCGCGCTCGATCACGGCGGCTGAAACGAAGGGGCGGGCGGCGTCGTGAATCAGCACGATGTCCGGCGCCTGATCGGCCAGCGCCTCAAGACCGGCATGAACCGAAGCCTGGCGCGTCGCGCCGCCATTGGCAGGAGCCTGATACCGGAGCCCCGCGACCGCCTCATTGAACAGAGCGACATCGTCCGGATTGGTAATGGGTTGCACCGCAAACACCTGTGGATGCCCACAAAACGGCTCCATGGCGCGAGCGATCACGGGACGACCACCGATGGTGCGATACTGCTTCGGTCCGCCCCCGCCGGCACGCAGGCCACGGCCGGCAGCGACGATAATGGCGGCGGTCTTCAGTGATTTTGTCATCAGGCTCAGGTGATTAAGAGGTAAGCGTTTGATCGCATGCCCTTAGCACGGCCGCGCGGAAAAGCAGTAGGATTACACGCGCGTGACGCATATCCGTGCATTGCTGCACTGCACTTGCAAAATGGATGCACTTGGCTAATGTGTAGGCATGACAATTGACTGCACAACAAATGTGCGCATACTGCGCCCAGTCTCCGCAACGCTGCGGATGAGAGCAGGACGAGCAGGTCTGTGACCCCGGACGCACTATACAGCAAGCCACTGAAAATTGGTGACGTGGAAATCGCCAACCGGGTCGTCCTTGCGCCGATGTCGGGCATTACGGACGCTCCGTTCCGCCGGCTGACTGCCGAACTTGGCGCCGGGCTGGTGGTTTCGGAAATGACCGCCAGCGACGATCTGGTCAATGGCCGCCCGATGTCGGTGCTGCGCTGCGAGGCGACCGGCGTAGGCCCGCATGTGGTGCAGCTCGCCGGCTGCGAAGCGCACTGGATGGCCGAGGGCGCACGTATCGCCGAAGGCGGCGGCGCCGATATCATCGACATCAATATGGGCTGTCCGGCGCGGCACGTGACTGGCGGCCAGTCTGGCTCCGCGCTGATGCGCGATCTCGATCATGCGCTGACACTGATCGAAGCCACGATCTCCGCCGTCAAAGTGCCGGTGACGCTGAAGATGCGTCTCGGCTGGGACGACCGTTCGCTGAATGCGCCAGAGTTGGCGCGGCGTGCGGAGGAGGCAGGCGTGCAACTCATCACCGTGCACGGCCGCACGCGCTGCCAGTTCTACAAGGGCGATGCCAACTGGGACGCGGTGCGTCCGGTGAAAGAAGCGGTGTCAGTGCCCGTCGTCGTGAATGGCGACATAACCTCCTACGACAAGGCCGTCAGCGCGCTCGAGGCCTCGGGCGCCGATGCGGTGATGGTCGGCCGCGGCGCCTATGGCCAGCCGTGGCTGCCCGGCCAGATCGGTCGCCGACTTGAGACCGGCGTTGTGGAAACAGCGCCGACACTCAAGCAGCAGCTCGCTTATGTCTGTGCGCTCTATGACGAGGTCTGCCGTCATTACGGCCTGCGCATTGGCCTGCGCCATGCGCGAAAACATCTCGGCTGGGCGCTCGATGCAGCCGCCGTCACATCAGGCGCTCCGGCCGAAAAGCTGAAGGCCTGGCGCGCGTCCATCCTCACCTCCGAAGACCCGTCCGGCGTTCAGCGCGCGCTCGGCGAGGCCTTCGATGATTTCGCATGGAGTGCTGCCGCATGAGCGCCGCAGAGTATCGTCGCCTGGCTCCCGCCGACAGTGAGGCCATCCTCAATGCGCTGCCGCATCCGATCATCGTGATCGCACCGGATGGCAAGATCGTCGACGCCAATATGGCCGCGGAGTCCTTTTTCGATATTTCGGCCCAGTTCCTGCGCCGGCAATCGCTGAAGGAGCTGGTGCCGTTCGGCAGTCCGCTGCTGGCGCTGATCGACCAGGTGCGAACGGCCAATTCGCCGGTCAACGAATACAAGGTCGATCTCGGCACCCCGCGTATCGGCGGCGATCGGCAGGTCGATCTGCATGTGGCGCCGCGCACCGCGCGGCCCGGCCATATCGTCGTCATGCTGCAGGAGCGCACCATTGCCGACAAGATGGACCGCCAGCTCACCCATCGCAGCGCCGCGCGTTCGGTGATCGCGCTGGCCGCGATGCTGGCGCATGAAATCAAGAATCCGCTGTCGGGCATCCGCGGCGCCGCGCAACTGCTCGAACAGCAGGCTTCCGCCGAAGACCGCATGCTGACCCGCCTGATCACCGACGAGGCCGATCGCATCGTCACGCTGGTGGATCGCATGGAAGTATTCGGCGACGAGCGCCCCGTCGCGCGCGGCCCGGTCAACATCCATTCGGTGCTCGATCATGTGAAGCGCCTCGCGCAATCCGGTTTCGCGCGCAACATCCGTTTCATCGAGGATTACGATCCCTCGCTGCCGCCGGTCCTCGCCAATCAGGACCAACTGATCCAGGTCTTTCTCAATCTCGTGAAGAATGCTGCGGAAGCCATCGTCGATCTCGGCTCCGATGGCGAAATCCAGCTCACCACCGCATTCCGGCCCGGCGTGCGCCTGTCGGTGCCCGGCAAGAAGTCGCGCGTGTCGCTGCCGCTGGAGTTCTGCGTGAAGGACAATGGCCCCGGTGTGCCCGAGGACCTGTTGCCGAATCTGTTCGATCCTTTCGTGACCACCAAGCCGACCGGAAGCGGCCTGGGTCTTGCATTGGTGGCGAAGATCATCGGCGACCACGGCGGGATCATCGAGTGTGAATCCCAACCACGAAAGACCACGTTCCGCGTACTGCTGCCGATGTTCAATCCAGCCAAGAACCTTGACGACAAGACCACAGACATGAGCAGCGACGATGCGATGTCATCGGCGCCGGGCTCGCAGAGTTAAGACGAGGACTGACGATGCCTGCAGGAAGTATTCTGGTTGCGGATGACGATACGGCAATCCGCACGGTCCTCAATCAGGCGCTGTCGCGCGCAGGATACGAGGTACGTCTCACCGGTAATGCCGCCACACTGTGGCGCTGGGTGAGCCAGGGCGAGGGCGATCTCGTCATCACCGACGTGGTGATGCCCGACGAGAATGCGTTCGACCTGCTGCCGCGCATCAAGAAGATGCGCCCCAATCTGCCGGTCATCGTGATGAGCGCGCAGAACACCTTCATGACCGCGATCCGCGCATCGGAGCGTGGCGCCTACGAATATCTGCCAAAGCCGTTCGACCTGAAAGAGCTGATCGCCATTGTCGGCCGTGCGCTGGCCGAACCGAAGGAGCGGGTGGCAAGCAACGACGATGACGGTGAATTCGACTCGATCCCGCTGGTCGGTCGCTCGCCGGCAATGCAGGAAATCTACCGCGTTCTCGCCCGCCTGATGCAGACCGACCTCACGGTCATGATCTCCGGCGAATCCGGCACCGGCAAGGAACTGGTCGCCCGCGCGCTGCATGACTACGGCAAGCGCCGCAATGGCCCGTTCGTCGCTGTCAACATGGCGGCGATCCCGCGCGACCTGATTGAATCGGAGCTGTTCGGCCACGAGCGCGGTGCCTTCACCGGCGCCAATGCCCGCGCCACCGGCCGCTTTGAGCAGGCCGAGGGTGGCACGCTGTTTCTCGACGAAATCGGCGACATGCCGATGGAAGCGCAGACCCGTCTGCTCCGCGTGTTGCAGCAGGGCGAATACACCACGGTCGGCGGCCGCACCCCGATCAAGACCGACGTCCGCATCGTGGCGGCGTCAAACAAGGACCTGCGCATCCTGATCCAGCAGGGCCTGTTCCGCGAAGACCTGTTCTTCCGCCTCAATGTCGTACCACTGCGCCTGCCGCCGCTGCGCGAGCGCATCGAGGATCTGCCGGACCTGATCCGTCACTTCTTCGCGCTGGCGGAGAAGGACGGCCTGCCGCCGAAGAAGCTCGACGCGCTGGCGCTGGAGCGCATGAAGCAGCATCGCTGGCCGGGCAATGTCCGCGAGCTCGAAAACCTCGCCCGCCGGCTTGCCGCCCTCTATCCGCAGGACGTCATCACCGGCCCGGTCATCGATGGCGAACTGGCGCCGCCCGCTGTGGCCTCGGGTGGTAACGCGCCGACCACCGTGGATAATCTGGGTGGTGCCGTCGAGGTCTATCTGTCCTCGCACTTCTCCGGCTTCCCGAATGGCGTGCCGCCGCCGGGCCTCTATCACCGCATTCTCCGCGAGATCGAGGTGCCACTGCTGACCGCCGCGCTGGCAGCCACCCGGGGCAATCAGATTCGCGCCGCCGATTTGCTCGGCCTCAACCGGAATACGCTGCGGAAGAAGATTCGGGACCTGGACATTCAGGTGTACCGGACGGGGGGGTAGACTGTGCCCCTCATGGTGAGGAGGCGCGAAGCGCCGTCTCGAACCATGAGATGGCTTGTCTCTGAGCTTGTGACCATCCTTCGAGACGCGGCTCAGGGCCGCTCCTCATGATGAGGACGGAGTTTCCTGATTTTTCACCGCTCGAACGGTGAAATTGGGCGACCTGCGCAATCCGCGGCTGTTCTACGCCGCGGATTTGTCGTAATTGGGCAACATTGTTGTATGATTGCATCAGTGCGCGGCAGGTAGCCACCCAGCCCGTGCAATCGCGGCCCGCTCAGCAAAAATCCCGGAATGACGAACGCAGAGACGTCGGCTCCAGTCTTCGAACCATCGGTATTTGAGTCGCGCAGGCCTCTGCGCCGGCTGTTCGTGCCCATGGCCGTGGGTATGGCGCTGCTGTCGGCCTGTCTCACCTTCCTCGTCCTCAACGGCCTGACGCCGATCGCGCCGACCCATCTGGTGGTCGTCTCGTTCCTCCTGATCAACGCCGCCACCATCCTGCTGCTGGTGCTGATCATCGCCCGCGAAATCTGGAAGGTGGTCCAGGCGCGGCGCCGGGGCAGAGCTGCTGCCCGCCTGCACGTCCAGATCGTCAGCCTGTTCTCGGTGATCGCCGTGCTGCCGGCGGTGCTGGTGTCCATCGTCGCCAATGTCACCCTCGACCGCGGCCTCGATCGGCTGTTCTCCGGTCCGACCAAGGCCGTGATCGGCAATTCCATGACGGTGGCGCGGGCCTATGTGAACGAGCATGCGCAGCTCATCGGCGGCGACATCCTCGGCATGGCCGACGATCTCGCGCGCATTCAACCGCTGTTCTATCAGGACCGCGGCACCTTCCGTTCGCTGATGTTGGCCAATGCCAAAGCGCGAAATCTGCCAGGCGCCATGCTGATCGACAAGGATCGCAATGTCATCGAGCCCGACCAGCCGGGCGTGAGGCAGGAATTCGAGCCCCCGCCGGCAGAGTTTCTGGTCAATGTCAGCAACAGCGAGCCGGCCATCACCATCATTCCCGATGGCAACTATGTGGCCGCGGTCATCAAGCTGCGCGCCTTCGACAACATGTATCTCTATGTGGCGCGAAAGCTTGATCCGCGGGTGGTTGCGCAGATGGCGCAGACCCAGGCGAGCGTCGCCGACTACACCGAGCTGGAATCGCGCCGCCTCGGCATCCAGATCGCCTTCGGCCTGATGTTCACCGTCATCGCGCTGACGGTTTTGATGTCGGCCGTGCTGATCGGCCTCAATTTCTCCAACTGGCTGGTGGCTCCGATCCGCCGTCTGGTCAGCGCCGCCAATATGGTCTCCACCGGCGACCTGCATGTGCAGGTGCCGGTGATCCAGTCCGAAGGCGATCTCGCTCATCTCGGCGAGACCTTCAACAAGATGACCTCGGAGCTGCGCAGCCAGCGCGACGAGCTGGTCTCGGCCTCCGATGTCATCGACAGCCGCCGCCGTTTCATCGAGGCCGTGCTGTCTTCCGC
This sequence comes from Pseudomonadota bacterium, assembly GCA_023449855.1. Lineage (GTDB taxonomy): Bacteria > Pseudomonadota > Alphaproteobacteria > Rhizobiales > Xanthobacteraceae > Tardiphaga. Next base: position 13,751 of record JAEXHR010000314.1, read on the forward strand.
TTCGGCAGGCATCATCGGCGTCGATGGCTCCAACATCATCGGCATTCTCAACCGCTCGGCTGAGAAGCTGGTCGGCCATTCCGAGTCCGAAGTACTCGGGCATCCCCTGCACGAGATCATCCCCGAACTCGACGAACTCATGCAGAACGCCCGCGAGAGTGCGCAGCGGCTGGTGCAGGGACAGATCACCATCGATCGCGAGGGTCGCGAGCGCAATCTGTCGGTCCGCATCTCGGCCGAACAGACCAGCCAGTCGCGCGACAGCTATATCATCACCCTCGACGACATCACGGAGCTGGTCTCAGCGCAGCGCACATCCGCCTGGGCCGACGTCGCCCGCCGCATCGCCCACGAGATCAAGAACCCGCTGACGCCGATCCAGCTCTCCGCCGAGCGCATCAAGCGCAAATTCGGCAAGGTGATCGTGGACGACAAGAACATCTTCGAGCAATGCACCGACACCATCGTGCGTCAGGTCGAGGATATCCGCCGCATGGTGGACGAGTTCTCGCGTTTCGCCCGCATGCCGAAGCCGGTCATCGAGGGCGAGGATGTCGCCGACACCGTGCGTCAGGCCGTCTTCCTGATGCGCGTCGGCCATCCCGAACTCGATATCAATGCCGAGATCAAGGAAGAGCCGCTGAAGGCGCAGTTCGACCGCCGGCTGATCTCGCAGGCCCTCACGAACATCATCAAGAACGCCACCGAAGCCATCGAGGCCGTGCCGCCCGAAGAACTCGGCAAGGGTCGCATTGATGTCACAGCGTTCAGCGAGAACGGCCAGATCGTGATCGACGTCGTCGATAACGGCATCGGCCTGCCGACCACCAATCGCTCGCGTCTGCTGGAGCCCTATGTGACGACGCGCGAAAAGGGCACCGGCCTCGGCCTCGCCATCGTCGGCAAGGTGCTGGAGGACCATGGTGGCGGCATCGAACTCGGCGATGCATCGAGCATGCGTCCGGGCCAGCGCGGCGCCTGGATGCGGCTCCGCTTCGCCATTTCCGGCCACAAGTCCGATGCAGAACAAGGCGAGGCGAAAGCGTCGCCGGGCAAAGACACGAAGATCGAAGCCGTCACCGGCAGTTGAACAGAAGAAACGTGACCAGGACAGTTTGACCCATGGCAAATGACATTCTGATCGTCGACGACGAAGCCGATATCCGCGATCTCGTTGCGGGCATTCTGGAGGACGAAGGCTTCACGACACGGACTGCGCGCGACAGCGACAGTGCGCTCAATGAAATCTCCAACCGGCGCCCCAATCTCGTTTTTCTCGACATCTGGCTGCAAGGCAGCAAGCTGGACGGCTTGCAGCTTCTCGAGCAGGTGAAGAAGGACAATCCGGATTTGCCGGTGGTGATGATCTCCGGTCACGGCAATATCGAAACCGCGGTCGCTGCCATCAAGCGCGGCGCCTATGATTTCATCGAGAAGCCGTTCAAGGCCGATCGCCTGATCCTCGTCGCCACCCGCGCGCTGGAAACCTCGCGCCTCAAACGCGAGGTCCGCGAGCTCAAGCAGATGGCGCCGATCGCCAGCAAGCTCACCGGCCGCTCCGCCGCCATGAACCAGCTGCGCCAGACCATCGACCGCGCCGCCAAGGCCAACAGCCGTATCCTCATCGTCGGCCCGTCCGGCGCCGGCAAGGAGCTGGCGGCCCGCACGCTGCACGCGTCCTCGACGCGCGCCAACGGCCCCTTCGTCGTCATCAACGCTGCCGCGATCACGCCGGAGCGCATGGAGCTCGAACTATTCGGCACCGAACAGAGCAATGGCGAGCAGCAGCGCAAGGCTGGCGCGCTGGAAGAAGCGCATGGCGGCACGCTGTTCATCGACGAGATCGGCGATCTCCCGCGCGAGACCCAGAACAAGATCCTGCGCGTGCTGGTCGATCAGACATTCATGCGGGCAGGGGGCACTACCAAGGTCAGCGTCGATGTCCGCATCATCTCGTCGACGGCGCGCAACCTTGAAGAGGAAATCGCTGCGGGCACCTTCCGCGAGGATCTCTATCACCGCCTCTCGGTGGTCCCCATCCGCGTCCCTCCGCTGTCCGAACATCGCGAGGACATCCCGGAGCTGATCGAGTTCTTCATGGAGCAGATCTCCGCCAATACCGGTCTGCCCAGGCGGCAGATCGGCCAGGACGCCATGGCCGTGCTGCAGTCCCATGTCTGGCCCGGCAATGTCCGCCAGCTCCGCAACAATGTGGAGCGCGTCATGATCCTCGCTGGTGGCGGGCCGGAGGTGATCATCACCGCCGACATGCTGCCGCAGGATGTCGGCTCCATGGTGCCGTCAATGCCGACCTCCAACAATGGCGAGCACATCATGGGCCTGCCGCTGCGCGAAGCCCGCGAAGTGTTCGAGCGCGATTATCTGATTGCGCAGATCAGCCGTTTCTCGGGTAACATCTCGCGCACCGCCGAATTCGTCGGCATGGAGCGCTCCGCCCTGCATCGCAAATTGAAGGCGCTCGGCGTGGGGTAGCTCTGAGCCGTAGGATGGGTAGAGCGCAGGCGCATCGCGCCGGAGCGAAACCCATCACCGGACGCTCCGGCGCTTGTGGTGATGGGTTTCGCTTCGCTCTACCCATCCTACGCTGTAGCGTTTGTGTTATAGGTCTGTCGCAAACACCAACCGGAATCCGCCACCATGTCGCGCATCGCTTACGTCAACGGCCTCTACACAAACCTCAGCGACGCAGCGGTGAATGTCGAGGACCGCGGCTATCAGTTCGCCGACGGCGTCTATGAGGTCTGCGAGATCGTCGGCGGCAAGATGGTGGATTTCCCGCGCCACATGGCGCGTCTGGAGCGCTCGCTGCGTGAGCTGCGCATCGCCATGCCGATGGCGCTGACATCGCTCAAGGTCATCATGCAGGAAGTGGTCCGCCGCAACCGCATCAATTACGGCATCGTCTATTTGCAGGTCACCCGCGGCGTCGCCCATCGCGACCATGGCTTCCCGTCGCCGGAGGTGAAGCCGAGCGTCGTCGTGACCGCAAAGTCGCTGAACTTCGCCAAGAACCAGGCCTCGGCCGAACGCGGCGTGAAGGTGATCACCACGGCCGAGAACCGCTGGCCGCGCGTGGACATCAAGAGCGTCGGCCTGCTGCCCAACGTCCTTGCCCGCCAGGAGGCGCGCGACAAGGGCGCGTATGAAGCCTGGTACGTGGACGCCGACGGCTTTGTCACCGAGGGCGCCTCCTGCAATGCCTGGATTATCACCAAAGACGGCAAGGTGATCACCAAGAGCGCCGAGCGCGGCATCCTGTCGGGGATCACCCGGGCGGTGCTGGTCGAGGTTCTGGCCTCCCTGCAGCTCAAGCTGGAGGAACGGAACTTCACGCCGGAAGAGGCCGCAAACGCCGCCGAAGCCTTCGTATCATCGGCGAGTCAGATCGTCATGCCGGTCATCGCGATCGACGGAAAGAGCATCGGCGACGGTAAACCGGGACCGACTGCGCTCCGTCTGCGCCAGGAATTCCATAAATTTGCGGACATTGGCTGAGGTTTGCTGCCTTTCCAGGCAGGTTTTCCGTGTGGCGGCTTGCCTTCACACGCTGTCTGCCGTCTAATTGCGGTGCTGCGCGCTCTGAGGGGGATCTTTGGGCGATGCAGCAGTCAGGCGATGCCCCAAAAGAGGGCGGGCCTGGCGCAACAAAAGCAACAAAACAGACACAACAGACTGCGGGATTAAGAAAAATGGCGGCAGACCGCGCACAAAATCTACAGGACACCTTCCTCAACCACGTTCGCAAGACCAAGACCCCTCTGACGATCTTCCTCGTGAACGGCGTCAAACTGCAGGGCATCGTCACCTGGTTCGACAATTTCTGTCTTCTGCTCCGCCGCGACGGCCACTCGCAGCTGGTGTATAAGCATGCGATCTCGACCATCATGCCGGGCGCGCCGATCCAGTTGTTCGAAGGCGGCGAAGAGGCCTGAGCGAACGCTTAAGAGACGTTTGATTGGAATTTCGTAGCTTCGAAGGCAATGCTGCCGACCGTCCCGCGGCCGGCAGCGAATCGACCGGCCGCGTTCTCGTGGTCGGCCCTTACCTGCGCGAGCGCCGCGGCGATGCCGAGGCCGCAGCGTATGCCCATATCCGCGACACCGAAGCCCGCCTCGAAGAGGCGGTCGGTCTGGCGCGCGCCATCGATCTCGATGTGATCGAGGCCATCGCCGCGCCGCTCAGCCAGATCCGCCCGGCCACCTATCTCGGCAAGGGCAAGGTCGAGGAGATCGCCGGCGTCATCGCCGCGAACGAGATCGGCATCGTGGTGATGGACTGCGCGCTCTCGCCGATCCAGCAGCGCAATCTGGAAAAGGAGCTGAAGGCCAAGGTGCTCGACCGCACCGGCCTCATTCTGGAAATCTTCGGCCGCCGTGCGAAGACCAAGGAAGGCACATTGCAGGTCGAGCTCGCGCATCTCAATTATCAGCGCAGCCGTCTGGTGCGTTCATGGACCCATCTGGAGCGCCAGCGCGGTGGCTTCGGTTTCATGGGCGGCCCCGGCGAAACGCAAATTGAAGCGGACCGCCGCATGATCGGCGACCGCATCGGGCGGCTCGAGGCCGATCTGAAGAAAGTCCAGGCCACGCGGCGCCTGCACCGCGCCGGCCGCAAGCGCGTGCCGTATCGCGTCGTCGCGCTGGTCGGCTACACCAATGCCGGCAAATCCACGCTGTTCAACCGCCTGACCCGCGCCGATGTGCAGGCGGAGGACATGCTGTTCGCAACTCTCGATCCCACGTTGCGTGCACTGACGCTGCCCCACGGCGGCAAGGCGATGCTGTCCGACACCGTCGGCTTCATCTCCAACCTGCCGACCCAGCTCGTCGCCGCCTTCCGCGCCACGCTGGAAGAGGTGCTGGAAGCCGACATCATCCTGCATGTGCGCGACATCTCCCACGAAGATGCAGAAGCCCAGCAGAGCGACGTCGACAATGTGCTGCGCCAGCTCGGCATCGACATCGATGCCGGCGCGCGCATTCTCGAAGTCTGGAACAAGATCGATCGGTTCTCCGAAGAGGAGCGCGAGAACCTCGCCAATATCGCCGCGCGAAAACCAGCGGACAATCCGGTCTTCATGGTCTCGGCCGTGACCGGGGAGGGCGTCACCGAACTCCTCACCGCCATCGAGAACCGCCTTGCATCGACGCGCGTCACCCTCGATCTCTCCATCGACGCCGCCGACGGCGCCGGCGTCAGCTGGCTGCACCGCAATGCCGAGGTGCTGGCGAAAGAGCTGCATGACGGCCATTTCGACATGACCGTCCGCGTGGACGAAACCAAGCGCGACGTGGTGATCAGCAAGTTCGGCGCAGTGCTGCACGAGGCGGAGTAATACTACGCCTCAAAACTCTTTCCCTCATCCTGAGGAGCCGCGAAGCGGCGTCTCCTTGCGAATGGCGAAGCCATTCGCTGGGGATGGCGACGGAGCTCCAACATCTCATGGTTCGAGACGGCGCTGCGCGCCTCCTCACCATGAGGGACGGAGTTGTTGAAGGGCAGAGTTACTTCCCCTTCGCTTCATTCCACAGCGCATCCATCTCCTCCAGCGACGCTTCCTCCAGCGTCCGCCCCTTCGCCCGCAACGCCTGCTCGATATAGGCAAACCGCGTCTCGAATTTCACATTGGTCCCGCGCAGCGCCATTTCGGGATCGGCCTTCACATGCCGGGCGAGATTGACCAATGCGAACATCAGGTCGCCGGTCTCTTCCGCAATGTGCTCCTGATCCCCGCGCTCCAGCGCCGCCTCGATCTCGTCGGCTTCCTCGCGGATCTTCGCCAGCACCGCCCGAGGATCGTTCCAGTCGAAGCCGACCGTGGAGGCCTTGGCCTGCAGCTTGAGTGCCTGCGCCAGCGCGGGCTGGCTGGCCTTGACGCTCGCCAGCAGTGAGACGGGGGCGGCGGCATCCTCGCCCCGCCGCGCCGCACGCTCGGCCTTCTCCTCGGCCTTGATGCGATCCCACACGCCCTTCACATGGCCGGAGGTGACGTTGCCGTCCGCGTCCGCGAACACATGCGGATGCCGGCGGATCATCTTCTTGGTGATCGCCGTCACCACATCGCCGAAATCGAAAGCGCCGCGTTCCGACGCCATCTGTGCGTGGAACACGACCTGCAGCAGGAGATCGCCGAGCTCCTCGCAGAGATCGTCGAGATCGTTCCGGGCGATGGCATCGACGACCTCATAGGCCTCCTCGATCGTATAGGGCGCGATCGACGCGAAATCCTGTTCCAGGTCCCACGGGCAGCCCGTCACCGGGGTGCGGAGAGCAGCCATGATCTCGAGCAGGCGGGCGATGTCGCGGGAAGGGGTCATGCAGGGCTCCGGGTTCGGTTTGGTATGCCGGAAGCGGCGCACGATGGGTAGCCTGCATGGAGCGGAGCGTAATGCAGGGACCGGCAGGCATGCGGAAACGCCGGTCCCCGGATTGCGCTTCGCTCCATCCGGGCTACAAGAGGCCCATGACCAACACCTCCACAGCCCTTGTCCTGTTCTCCGGCGGCCAGGATTCCGCGACCTGCCTTGCCTGGGCGCTGGACCGTTTCGCCCGCGTCGAGACCATTGGCTTCGCTTACGGCCAGCGCCATGCGGTCGAGCTCGATAGCCGCGCCAAGCTCGTCGACGGCATGAAGGCCATCAAGCCGGACTGGGCCGGCAAGATCGGCGACAGCCACACCCTCGACATCCCGACGCTGTCGGCGATCTCCGAGACCGCGCTGACCCGGGACGTCGCCATCGAGATGGGCGAAGACGGCCTGCCCAACACGTTCGTCCCCGGCCGCAATCTGGTGTTCCTGACCTTCGCGGCGGCGCTGGCCTATCGCAGGGGGATCACCGACATCGTTGGCGGCATGTGCGAGACCGATTATTCCGGCTATCCCGACTGCCGCGACGACACCATCAAGGCGCTGCAGGGCGCGCTCAGCCTCGGCATGGCGAAGGACTTTTCGCTGCACACCCCGCTGATGTGGCTCGACAAGGCGGCGACCTGGGGCCTTGCCGACCAGCTCGGCGGCGAGGCGCTCACGGACCTGATCCGCGAGCATTCCCACACCTGTTATCTCGGCGAGCGCGGCGCGCTGCACGACTGGGGCTATGGCTGCGGCAAGTGCCCGGCCTGCGAGCTGCGGGCCAAGGGTTGGCGGGAGTTCAAGGCCAGCGCGGCTTGAACATGTCCCCGTAGCCCGGATGGAGCGCAGCGTAATCCGGGATTCAGAGCATCGACAATTCGCCGGCCCCCGGATTGCGCTCCGCTCCATCCGGGCTACATGCGCGACGATCCGCCGCGAAATACCAGCTCGACAGCGTGCGACTCAGCTAAGCCTCTCACATGGGGAAGGCCTTGGGGAAAGCACTGGCTGCGATCGTGACGACGATCGCCTTGTCATGCGCTGCAGATCGCGCAAACGCCGCCAACGGCGCATATGCGGTGGATGCGGCCGACATCTCCGAAGTCGGCTCCTGCAAGGTCGAGAGCTGGTATTCGATGGCGACGAACACCGATTTCGCCGCCATTGCCAATCCGTCCTGCGTGGTCGATCTCGGCAAGCCGGTCGAACTCAGCGCGCTCACCAATTACAGCCGCTCCGGCGGTGACTACAGCACCACAATCGCGCCCAAGGCGAAGTACAATTTCGAGCCTACCGGGATCGGCAAGTTCGGCGTATCCGTCCTAGGCAGCGCGACCTTCGATGCCGTGACCGGCCAGAACACCGCGGTGTTCGCCGAAATCCCGGCGACCTGGCGCTTCTCCGAAAATACGCGCATCAATCTCAATGCCGGCTGGCTGTGGGACCGCGTCAACGACTGGCACTATTTCACATATGGCATCGGCTTCGACTGGAAGTTCACCGATACGCTGCAATACACGATCGAGCTTTACGGGCAGGCGGGGCGGGCCGACATCCCGAGTGTCGTGCAGCCGCGCCTGCAGACCGGCATTCGTTATCGGCCGAACGAGATCTTTTCGGTCGATCTGATCTATGGCCGGAACATCACCGGCGAGGATTCCAACTGGATCACCATCGGCACCACGATCCGCTTCCCGCCGGAAGGCGGCGCGAAACTGCGTGAGCCGCATTTGTGAACGCGGCCGTAGGGCGGATGAGGCGAAAGCCGTCATCCGCCGCGGAGTTTCAACAATGAACTCGGCCGGCGGATTACGCTTCGCTTATCCGCCCTACGCTTCGAGCTTTACGCCTTGAACGACGCCCGCACCGCATCGGCTTCGGCGGCGCTCAGCCCCACCAGCGGCGGGCGGACGCGCATCCAGCCGTCATTGCCGTATTGCCGCGCCAGCAGCACCTTCAGCGACGGCAACTGCGCATAGGTCGAGACCGCATTGCGGCCCGAGACGATGCGCTCCTGCGCCGCCGCGACCTCGGCCGCCTTGGACGGATCGTTGAAGCCCGAGAAAACAGTAGCGAGATCGCCGCCGACGAGGTTCGACGTCGCGGTGATGCAGCCGGCGCCGCCCATTGGCAGCAGCTTGAGCATCAGGGGATCGGCGCCGACCAGCACCGAGAAGCCCGGGAAGCGTTCGACGATGGCGCTCATGTTCGAGAAGTCGCCCGAGGAATCCTTGATGCCGACCACGATTTCCGGGAAGCGCTTGATCAGACGGTCGATGACATCGAGCGAGATCGGAACCGAAGACATTTGCGGGATGTGATACAGCACCACGCGCAGGCGCGGATCGTTGATACGCTCGATGATGGCCGTATAGGCATCGACGATGCCGTCGTCGGACACGCCCTTGTAGTAATAGGGCGGCAGCATCACCACGGTGTTCACGCCGTTCGCCAGCGCATGCTGCGTCAGCTCCACCGTCTCCATGATCGAGGCGACGCCGGTGCCGGGCAGCAGCTTCTTCGGTGCGATTCCGGATTTCACCACGGCTTCGAGCAGCGACTTGCGTTCCGACGACGACAGCGAATTGGCTTCGCCCGTGGTGCCGAGCATGGCGATACCGGTGCAGCCGTCATCCAGCAGCCGCTGGCAATGGGCGGCGAACAGGCCCTGATCGACGGAGAGGTCGGCATTGAACGGCGTGGTCGCGGCGCAGAACACGCCGGTAGGGAAGATGGCTGTCATGGGCGTCTCTCTCGTGTGTGTTTGCGGTTGTTGTTTCGTACAGCTAGCAGAAGTGCATCACATCTCATGGTTCGAGACGCGGCCAAGCGGCCGCTCCTCACCATGAGGATCTTCAACCCGCGGCCACAAACTCCGCCCTCATCCTGAGGAGCGCGCAAAGCGCGCGTCTCGAAGGATGGCCGCAGTCTCCGAGGCCGGCGATCGCATGGTTCGAGACGGCGCTTAGCGCCTCCGCACCATGTGGGGCAGGGCATCACGGCATGATCTGGCCGCCATTCACTTCGATCACCTGGCCGGTGATGTAACCGCTCAGGGTCTCGTCGGCGAGGAACTGATAGGCGCCGACGCAATCCTCGGGCGTGCCGATGCGGCCGAGCGGGATGCCCTGGCGGGCGCCTTCGAGCTGCTCCTCGGTGGAATAGCGCTGGTGGAACGGCGTCATGATCACGCCCGGAGCCACCGCATTGGCGCGCACGTTGAACGGCGCCAGTTCCTTCGCCAGCACGCGGGTAATGGTGCTCACAAACCCCTTCGCCGAGCCGTACAGGCCGGCGCCGCCGCTCCCGCCGTTGCGGGCCGCGACCGAGGTGGTGTTGATGATCGAGCCCCAGCGCTGCGCTTCCATGATCTTCGCGGCCTTCCGGCACGCGAAGAACACCGAGCCGATATTGAGATCGACCACGTCGTCATATTGTTCGTCGGTGGCATTGGCGATCGAGGTGCGGCCGAACATGGCGCCCGCATTGTTGATCAGCACGTCGATGCGGCCGAGCTTGGCATGGGCTTCCTCGATCACCCGCGCAGCTTCCGCGCGCTCGGAGACGTCGCCGCGCACCAGCTCGGCCTTGCCGCCGGCGGCATGGATGCCCGCCACGACTTCCTGCGCGCCTTCCGGATTGCCGTTGTAGTGCACGATCAGGTTCGCGCCGAGGGCGCCGAATTTCTTCGCCACGGCCGCACCGATGCCGGAGCTTGCGCCGATGATCACGATGGCCTTGCCGTTCAGTCCGTTGCTCACGCGAGAGTCCTTTTCCGATGATGCCCGCCTTCCACCACGATTTATGCAACCTGACAAGTTGCCATGTTTTGTGCATTGCAATACGACTTTTGACCAAATCAAGCAATTTAAGTACGTTGAATCAACATGATAGCCGAACCGTCACGACACCAGCGCGCTCCTGACATGTTGACAAGTTGATCGTGCGCTCGCATGTTCGCCGCAACCAGGCGAGGAAACAGTTCCATGCGAGAGCCAATCGGGCTTTCGAATGAAGCCTCCGCGCCATCCCTGTGAGCCGCGGTCCGACGTGATCATGAAGCCGATCGATCCAACCGAACTACCCGACGCGCCGCGCTCGCGTCATGCCGGCTCGTCGCTCGTCGATCGCGTCTATGGCGAGCTCGCCGAACGCATCGGCAATGGCGACTACGCGCCCGATCAGAAGCTACCCGGCGAACATGAACTCGCCGGGATCTTCGATGTCTCGCGCCCGGTGCTGCGCGAAGCGCTCGGCCGCTTGCGCGAGGATGGCCTGATCTATTCGCGCCAGGGCTCCGGCAGTTTCGTGCAGGCGCGCGCGCCGCAGAAGCCGCTCGGCTTTGCGAAGGTCGAGACCATCGCCGATATCCAGCGTTGCTTCGAATTCCGCATCAGCATGGAGAGCGATGCCGCGCATTTCGCCGCGCTTCGCCGCAGCGAGGACAATCTCGTCCAGATGGAAGCGGCGCTTGGCCTGCTGCGCGAAGCCACGCGCAAGCGCAAGCATCGCGAGGATGCCGACTATGCCTTCCATCTCGCCATCTCCGAGGCGACCAACAACCACTATTTCGCGACCTCGCTGAACGCGCTGAAGGATCATGTTGCGGTCGGCATGAAGCTGCACGGCCAGTCGCTGATGGGTCCGCAGCCCGGCCTCGAAGAAGTCTTCGAGGAACACAGCCGCATTTTCGAAGCGATCCGTGACCGCGACGCCGAGGCGGCGCGCACGGCCATGCGTCTCCATCTCGAAGGCTCGCGCGACCGCCTGTTCGAAGGCCGTCTGCTCGATCTCTCGTTTCGGTAGGCGAGGAGGATGACTTGACCGACCACACCGCATTCCTTGCAACGCTTGCCGGCATCGTCGGCGATCCCCGCCATGTCATCGGACCCGGCGGCGATTTCGAGCCCTATGTGACGGACTGGCGCGGCCGCTATCACGGCAAGGCGCTGGCCGTCGTGAAGCCCGGCTCGACGCGGGAAGTCTCCGAGATCGTGAAGGCCTGCGTTGCCGCCGGCATCGCCATCGTGCCGCAAGGCGGCAATACCGGCATGTGCGGCGCTGCCACGCCGCTCGGTGACCGCGACATGATCGTGCTGCGCCTCGATCGCCTCAACAAGATCCGCAGCGTCAGCCGCCTCGGTGACAGCATCGCGGTGGACGCCGGCTGCATTCTCGCCGAGATCCAGAAGGCGGCAGACGATATCGACCGCCTGTTTCCGCTCAGCCTCGGCGCCGAAGGCTCGTGCCAGATCGGCGGCAATCTCTCCACCAATGCCGGCGGCACCGCCGTGCTGCGCTATGGCACCACGCGCGAGCTTTGTTTGGGCCTTGAAGTCGTGATGCCCGACGGCGAAATCCTCGACGGCATGACCGCGCTGCGCAAGGACTCGACGAGCTTCGACACCAAGCAGCTCTTCATCGGCGCCGAAGGCACGCTCGGCATCATCACCGGCGCGGTGCTGAAACTGTTTCCGAAGCCGCGGGCGAGGGCGGTGTCCTTCGTCAAGCTCGCCAGCATCGACGCCGTGCTCGACCTGCTCGCGCAGGCGCGCACCGATCTCGGCGACCGGCTAGGCGCCTTCGAGGTGATGTCGCGCGGCCAGATCGAGGTGATCGCCGAGAACCTGCCGCTGGTGAACATCCCGTTCGAACTCGACACGCCCTGGTATGTGCTGATCGAACTCGTCGATACGCTGGTCTCGGTGGATCTCAACGAGGCCATGGAAGCCATGCTCGGCGCCGCCTATGAGCGCGAGCTGGTGGTGGATGCGCTGGTCGCCTCCAGCGAGACCCAGGCCGCGGCATTCTGGAAGATCCGCCACAGCGTGTCCGAAGGCAGCAAGGCGGCCGGCTATGTCATCTCGCACGACAGCGCGGTGCCGCTATCGCAGCAGGCGACTTTCGTGAAGCAGGTGGAAAAGCGGATCGCCGAATATCGGCCCGATGCGCGCATCGTGATGCACGGCCATATCGGCGACGGCAACATCCACGTCCTCGCGATCATTCCCGGTTTCAAGCAGGATCAGAAGAGCGAGATCGCCGACACCGTGCTCGGCATCAACACCATCGTCGATGAGGAGACCGCCGCGCTCGGCGGCAGCATCAGCGCCGAACATGGCATCGGCATCGCCAATCGCGAGCGCCTCGGGCGCGTCGCCAATCCTGTCGAGCTCAAGCTTTTGCGCAGCGTCAAGGCGATGCTCGATCCCAAGGACATCATGAATCCCGGAAAGGTGCTGCCGGCGGAGTAGGGCCGGGCAGCTTCGACTGCACAACCAAGATCAAGACGAGAAGAGGATTCCCATGAAGATCAAATCCATCCTGATGGCGGCCTGTGTCGCCCTGACCGCCGGGCAGGCGGTCGCGCAGGACGCGAAATATCCGAGCAAGCCGATCACCATTGTCGTGCCGTTCGCGGCCGGTGGCACCGTGGACATCATCGCCCGCATGGTCGGCGAGCATCTGCAGAAGAAGCTCGGCGCCACGGTCGTGGTCGAGAACATGGGCGGCGCCGGCGGCAATATCGGCGTCAACCGCGTCGCCAAGGCCGCGCCGGATGGTTACACGATCGGTCTGGCCTCGACCTCGCCGCTGGCGATCGCGCCGTCGCTCTACGGCAGCAAGCTCCAGTTCCAGCCCGAGAAGGATCTCGTCGCTTTCACCCAGGTCAGCATCGTGCCGAATGTGCTGGTCGTGAATCCCGATCGCATCAAGGCCCGCACCGTTCCGGAGCTGATCGCCTATATCAAGGCCAATGACGGCAAGGTCACGTTCGGCTCGGCCGGTCCCGGCACCTCGCAGCATCTGGCTGGCGAGCTGTTCCAGCAGATGACCGGCACCAAGATGGTTCACGTGCCCTACAAGGGCTCGAGCCAGATGGTCACCGACCTGATTTCCGGCCAGATCGACATCGCCTTCGACAATGTGCCGCTGCTGCTGCCGCATGTCGCCGGCGGCAAGCTGGCTCTGCTCGCCACCGCGACGCCGAAGCGCGCCGAATTCGATCCGAATGTGCCGGCTGTTGCCGAATTCCTGCCGGGTTTCGAAGCCGTCGCCTGGCACGGTTTCATCGCGCCGGCCGCAACGCCGAAGCCGATCGTCGACAAGCTGTCGTCTGAGGTGCGTGAATTCATGACGCTGCCGGAGACCAAGAAGAAGATGGCCGAGCTCGGCGCCACCGCTGTTGCCATCCCGCAGGATGAATTCACGAAGTACATCGCCAGCGAGACCGCGCGCTGGAAGATCGTGATGGAGAAGGCCAACGTCACGATGAACTAACACTGTGTCGTAGGGCGGATTAGCCGCAGGCGTAATCCGCCGTTCTTCGTCACATGAACTCGGCCGTCGGATTACGCTTCGCTAATCCGACCTACAACAGGAAGCACTGCGTCTTCCGACGTGGTGCCTCAAACGAACATCGAGCACCCGCAAACGGGGCCGATCATGAAAATCAAATGGAGGAACGACCGATGAGACTGCCCTCAATCCTGACGGCTGCCTGCCTCACGCTTGGCGCGCTCGCGCCGGCATCCGCGCAGGATGCGAATTATCCGAACCGCGCCATCACGACCATCGTGCCGTTCTCCGCCGGCGGCACCGCCGACATCCTTGGCCGCATGGTGGCGGAGCATCTGCAGAAGAAGCTCGGCGCGACCATCGTGGTCGAGAATGTCGGCGGCGCCGGCAGCATCATCGGCGTCACCCGCGTCGCCAAGGCGCCGCCCGACGGCTACACCATCGGCGTGGCCAGCACCTCGGCGATGTCGATCAATCCGACCATCTATGGCGCCAAGCTGAGCTACAATCCCGAGAAGGATCTCGTGCCGATCGTGCAGGTCAGCATGGTGCCCAATGTCCTCGTGGTGAACCCGACCAAGATCGCCGCGCGCACGGTGCCCGACCTCATCGCCTATCTCAAAGCCAATCCCGGCAAGGTGACCTTCGGCTCGGCCGGGCCGGGGACCTCGCAGCATCTCGCCGGCGAACTGTTCCAGCAGATGACCGGCACCAAGATGGTCCATGTGCCCTATAAGGGCTCGAGCCAGATGATGCCGGATCTGCTGAGCGGCCAGATCGATCTGTCCTTCGACAACGTCCCGCTGCTCTTGCCGCATGTCACCGGCGGCAAGCTGGCAATGCTTGCTACGGCCACGCCGAAGCGCGCCGACTTCGATCCGAACCTGCCGGCCGTCGCTGAATTCCTGCCGGGCTTTGAGGCGGTCGCCTGGCACGGTTTCATCGCGCCGACGGGCACGCCGAAAGCCGTCACCGACAGGCTGTCGGCCGAGATCCGCGCCTTCATGCAGCAGCCGGAGACCAAGAAGAAGATCTCTGAACTCGGTGCGGTTGCGATGGACGTCGATGGCCCGGAATTCGGTAAATACATCGCCAGCGAAACCACACGCTGGAAGGGCGTCATCGAGAAGGCGAATATCACGATGAACTGACGTTGTGCCGTAGGGCGGATTAGCGAAGCGTAATCCGCCGCGGATTCTCAACCAGGAGCTCGGCCGGCGGATTACGCC
>JAEXHR010000315.1 GCA_023449855.1 Pseudomonadota bacterium
GAACAGCACTGCATTGATGGCAAGTGCCGCCAGCATCAGATCGGCGCGAAACACCTGATCGAACAGCAGCGCCCGCATGCCCTCGAACACATAGGTCGGCGGAAAGCACCACGCGACCGGCTGCAGCCATGCCGGCAGCACCGCTACGGGATAGTAGACGCAGACCAGCGGCATCAGGCCGAACATCAGCGTCCAGACGATGCTCTCCGCGCCGAGCCCGTTGCGCAGCACGAGGCCCGAGACAAAGATGCCGAGCGACCAGCTGGTGAAGATCAGATTGCATAAGAAGGCGATCATCGGCAGGCCGAACGACAGCAGATTGAAATTGAAGAACACCGCCGCGAGGATGACCATCGGGATGACACCGATCGCCAGGCGAACGAGACTCATCAGCATCAGCGCGATCAGGAATTCGATGGGCTTCAGCGGGCTCATCATGAGATTGCCGAGGTTCCGCGCCCACATCTCTTCCAGAAATGAAATCGAGAAGCCGAGCTGGCCGCGAAACAGGATATCCCACAGGATGACAGCGCCGATCAGCGTGCCGCCCGCCTGCGCGAAGAAGCCGGCATTCTGTGAGATATAGTTCTGCAGAAAGCCCCAGGTGATGATCTGCAGCGCCGGCCAGTAGATCAGCTCCAGCATCCGTGGCCAGGATGAGCGCAACAGATACCAGTAGCGCAGCACCATCGCATTGATGCGATGCATGGCGAGGCCGCGCGTGTGCTCGACGAGATTCATGGCGTCACCTCCCGGTTACGGCCAGGGCTATCGCATGTATCGCTTGAACGATCAGGATAGTGCTTGGCCTGCATGGTTCGAGACGCCCGCTTCGCGGGCTCCTCACCATGAGGGTCTTCTAAAGCGCGCTACTCGACCCTCATCCTGAGGAGCGGCCCTCTTCGGCCGCGTCTCGAAGGATGGCGTCAGGCTGTATCTGATTATCCATCTGCAATTCCCCGCGGTTACGCCCGCGCGCGACATCGAGAAACACATCTTCGAGCGTGGTGCGGTTATAGCGTTGCAAAATGCCGTCCGGGCTGTCGTCGTCCTCGATGCGGCCCTTTTTCATGATGATCACGCGATCGCAAAGCCGTTCCACCTCCAGCATGTTGTGCGAGGCGAGCAGGATCGTTGCGTTGTGACTCCGGCGATAGGTCTCCAGATGCTGGCGGATCCAGTCCGCCGTATCCGGATCGAGCGATGCGGTCGGCTCGTCCAGCAGCAGCAGTTCCGGCTCGTTGATCAGCGCCTTGGCCAGCGCCACGCGCGTCTTCTGGCCGGCGGAGAGCTTGCCGCTGGCGCGGTCGAGAAAATCGGTGAGATCGAGATCCGAGGCGAGCTGCTTGATGCGCTCGCGCAGGTTCCGCACCGCATAGAGCCTGCCGAACACCGTGAGGTTCTGCCGCACGGTCAGCCGCATCGGCATATCGACATAGGGACTTTCGAAGTTCATCCGGCCGAGCACATCGGCCGCCTGCTCCGGCATCGCATGACCGAGCACCGCCACCTTGCCGGAGGTCGGCAGCACCAGTCCCATGATCATCGCGATGGTCGTGGTCTTGCCGGCGCCATTGCCGCCGAGCAGCCCGGTGATGCTGCCGCGCGAGATGGAGAACGAGATGTCGTCGACGGCGCGGGTGGTCTTGTAGACCTTGACCAGATGCGCGACCTCGATCGCGGCCGGAACGTCCGGACGGCGCAGCGCGGCGCTGCTTTGCGTGATGTCATCGGCGGTCATTGCCTGCGTTGTGTGCGGCATCATGGCGCCGAACGCAAGGCGAAGCGGTCCGCAGCCATCCTTCGAGACGCGGCCGAAGACGGCCGCTCCTCAGGATGAGGCAGAGTTTTGGGCACCATAGAAGACCCTCATGGTGAGGAGCCCGCGAAGCGGGCGTCTCGAACCATGCAGGCCCAACACTATCCTCATGCATATGCGGTAGCGTTCCGGTGCAGAGCGGCGACTTTGCCGCATCGCCCAAGGTTTGTCGTCTCCCTACCAACCCTTTAAAACCCTGATATGACCGACATTTCCGTTTCCGACTTCCGCCATCCACGCCGCTATGTGCGCCTCGACACGATCCTGCGTCTGCGCTGGCTGGCCGCGCTCGGGCAGCTCGCCGCCATTTTCGTGGTGGTGCAGGGCCTCGAATACGACATGGCGATCATCCCCTGCGTGACGATCATCGGCCTGTCGGCGGCGCTGAACCTCGTGCTGCAGACGCTGTTCAATCCAGTTCATCGCCTGGAAGCGATCAGCGCGGCCACGCTGCTGGCGCTCAACATCATCGAGCTGGCCGGCCTGCTTTACTTTACCGGTGGCCTGCAGAACCCGTTCTCGTTCCTGTTCCTGGCGCCGGTGCTGATCTCGGCGACGGCCCTGCCGACCAACTACACGATTGCGCTGGGCGTCCTCGCCGCCACCTGCACCACCGTGCTGGCCTTCTTCCACCTGCCGCTGCCATGGGACGCCGCCGATCCGCTGGTGCTGCCGCAGATCTATCTGCTCGGCGTCTGGTTCTCGATCATGACTGCCATCGGCGTCACCAGTCTCTACGCCTTTCAGGTCACGGAAGAAGCGCGCAAGCTCTCCGATGCGCTCGCAGCCACCGAACTGGTGCTGACGCGCGAGCAGCATCTCACGCAGATCGATGGCCTCGCCGCCGCAGCTGCGCACGAACTGGGCACGCCGCTGGCGACCATCTTCC
Source organism: Pseudomonadota bacterium (assembly GCA_023449855.1). Classification (GTDB taxonomy): domain Bacteria; phylum Pseudomonadota; class Alphaproteobacteria; order Rhizobiales; family Xanthobacteraceae; genus Tardiphaga. Next base: position 2,709 of record JAEXHR010000315.1, read on the forward strand.
TGATCTCGCGCGAGCTGGTGAAGACCATCGACAAGAATCCGGAACTCGCCGCCGATCTGCGCACCATGAGCGAACAGGCGCAGCGCTGCCGCGAGATCCTCTCCAAGATCACCCAATTGAATTCCAGCGGCGCGCCATTCGACCAGATGCGCATCTCGCAATTGATCGAGGAATCCGTGTCGCCGCATCGCGATTTCGGCGTCGCCATCAAAGTGCGCATCGCAGTCTCTACCGCGCCCGAGCCGGTCGGCATGCGCAATCCAGCGATCCTCTACGGCGTCGGCAACATTCTGGAAAACGCCGTCGACTTCGCCCGCGAGCAGGTCGAGGTGAATGCCTGGTGGAACGCCGACGCCATCGTGCTGTCGATCTCCGACGACGGCCCCGGCATTCCGCCGGACCTCTTGAAGCGCATCGGCGAGCCCTATCTGTCGCGACGCCGCAACACCGAAGACGGCCCCCGCCGCGGCCTCGGCCTCGGCGTCTTCATCGCCCGCACGCTGCTCGAGCGCACCGGCGCCAAGGTGACCTTCAGCAACCGCGTGTTTCCTGACCACGGCGCCGTCGTGCAGATCGCCTGGCCCCGCGATGCGTTCGAGACGGCGGGGCAACTGGCGGAAGTGGATTGATCTAGACGCAACACAGTGACTCACGTCTGCTGCCACCTGTCGGACTGCTGATTTGACAATTGACAGCACACAGCGTTTGCGCGAACTTCGCCGAAGGTAGATACGACCTGCCGGTTGCGCCCTTTTGGGACGGTGAATGTATCAGCCTTTTCGGCATCCCCCTTTGCCCGAGCGACCGGGTCAGCAATGCAACCGCCTGACACGCCTGGTTCGCTCATGCAAAGGACGATGCATATGCGCGATTTTCGCGATGCCAAGGCTATGGCGCAGACACTGCGCGACTCCCTGACTATCAAAGCCATCGATATCAGCCACAGTGAGAGTCTCGAGCTGGTCTCAAAAATGCTGGGCGTTGCCGACTGGAATACACTGTCGGCGATGCTGCAGGCGGACCACCGCCTGCCCGGTGCGGCCGTCAAGCCGCAAACCGCCAGCACAAGCTATCCAGCCATTCCGCTGCGTGACTTCGTTCCGTTTCCCGCAACCGTCTTTCCGTTGATCGCCGGCCGTCCGAAGACCATGCGGGCCTTGCAGGACGCCTATGATCGCCAGCGCGAGGTCGCTCTCGCCGTGCAGAAGGACGGCACGCTCGACGAGCCCGGCTTCGACGACATCCACCATGTCGGTATTCTGGCGCAACTGCTCGACGTCCAGCGTTTCGAGAATGGAACGTTGAAGGTTCTGGTACAAGGCCGGCGCCGGGTCACCATCGCAAGCTTCGTCGGCGAAACCGGCGTCTATCAGGCTGACGTCTCCGAAGTCGACGACGGGCCGCATCCCGAGGCAACGGACCTCATCCGGGACACGGTCGCGCGTTTCACCAACTACACGGCGACTCATGACATCAGCCTGCCGCCGATCTGGCCGCCGCTCGAAAAATCCTCCGACCCCGGCCGCGTCGCAGACATCATCGCGTCTCACATCATCCTGCCGACGAACGACAAGCAGAACCTGTTGGCGACATTCGATCCCGTGGCGCGGCTGAAGCGTATCGCTGCCGCCATGGGCGCCCCGCTGCTGCCGCGGTCGCCCGCGCTGGATGTCACGTGGCGCCGCGCGCTGGACCATGCCAACACCCGTCATCATCGCTATGCGACGCTGGAGCATCTTCTGCTCGCACTCGTCGACGACCCCGACGCCTCGGCGTTACTGCATGCCTGCAAGGCCGATCCGGGCGCGATCAAAGCCAGCCTGCTCGGCTATGTCGACAACGAGCTGACAAATCTGGCGATCGATGCCGGCGGGCAAGCCCGGCCAACGGAAGCATTCGCACGCGTGGCCCGGCACGCCGTTCTGCTAGCCAAGGAATTCGGCTGGCGAGAGGTCTCGGGCGGCGACATGCTGCTCGCCATTTTTTCCGAGAACCTCAGCCCGGCGGCGCGGCTGCTCGACAAGCAGGGCGTTACCCGTCAAAACGTTCTGGACGTCATGCAGCAACGTGCGTGATCGGCGAGTTCAGATCGCCGGATCGGGAAACGCCGCGGCCTGTTTGAGCGCGCGGCGTTTCGCAAAGCCGGCAATCGCCAGCACTGCGAGACCCAGCACCACCGGCGGGAAGACGACCGCGTTGACCGCGTTCCAGCCGTAATTCGCCAGCAGTTGCCCCGACGAGAACGAGCCCACCGCCATCAGGCCGAAGACGAGGAAATCGTTGAAGGCCTGCACCTTGTTGCGTTCCTGGGGCCGATGCGTTTCGAGCACCAGCGCGGAAGCGCCGACAAAGCCGAAGTTCCAGCCGACGCCGAGCACCACAAGCCCGACCCAGAAATGCATCGCGGTGACGCCGGACATGCCGATCACTGCCGCCAGCGCTTCGAGCGCGAGACCGACTGCCACGACCTTCGGTGCACCGAAGCGGGTGATCAGCGCGCCGGTGAAGAAGCTCGGCCCGTACATGGCGACCACGTGCCACTGGATGCCGAAATTGGAATCGCTGAGGCTGAGCCCGCAGAGCTTCATCGCCAGCGGCGCCGAGGTCATCACCAGATTCATCATCGCGTAGGACACCACACCGCAGATTGCGGCGGCGATGAAGCGCGGCTGCTTGATGATCTCCACCAGCGGCCGGCCGCCATGCATGTCTGCCGGCGCGGGCTTCGGCGCATCGACGGTCGACAGCAGTGCCATCGCGATCAGCGCCACCAAGGCCTGTGCGAGGAAGCTGAACGAGAACAGGTAAGGCGACCATATATCCATGGTCCACTGCACGAGCTGCGGCCCGAGCACGCCGGCAAACACGCCGCCAGCCATCACCCACGACACCGCCTTCGGCCGATAGGCCGGGCTCGCGCCATCGGCCGCGGCGAAACGATAGGACTGCGCCACGGCGCCGTAGAACCCGCCGAAGAAGGTCGCGCAGCAGAACAGCGCAAATGACGATTGCAGGATCGCGATGGCGCCGAGCAGGCCGCACAGCGCCCCTGCTCCGCTGCCGATGATGAACGCCACGCGGCGTCCATAGCGGCGCGAAATGATACCGACCGGCAAGGTCGCTGCGGCAAGCCCGACCACATACATCGACAGCGGCACCGTCGCGAGCGAAACGCTCGGCGCCAGCGTCGCGCCGACGATGGCGCCAGTGGCGAAGATCACCGCCGAATTGGCGCCGCCCAGCGCCTGCGCGGCAGCAAGCCGCCACACCGTGGCACGCGCGCGCGCATCGTCGAAAGTCTCGGGAGTCGTCGTCTCGCTCATTGGGGAAATCCGCCCGGATGAAGCCCGGTTCGATCCGGGCTGCTATTTCGCAACGACTATGAAGAGCCGCCTGCGACAGATCAACACACGCCAGCGCGGCCGGCCCATGCAACCGCGCTATCCGGCTGCACGTACAAAGATCAGAATGAGATTGTTCGCCGGCATCTCGACGACCTCGCTTAGCTTCAGGCCGACACCATTGGCGACCTTCTCCAGCTCCTCCACATCGCGCACGCCCCATTCGGGATTGCCGTTGCGCAGGCTGGTGTCGAACGTCGCGTTGCTCAGCGCGGTATGTTTGCCACCGCGCTTGAACGGACCGTAGATGAAGAGCTTTCCATCCGGCCGCAGATAACGCGCCGCGCCCTTGATCAGCCCCTCCGCCACCGGCCACGGCGCGATGTGGACGACATTGGCGCAGAACACCGCGAGCAGCGCGCCCGGGCCGTTGCCATTTGTCAATTCCGGACACCAGCCGGGATCGGTCAGGTCGATCTGCAAGGGCGAGCGGACATTCGGCCGCTGCGTATATTTACGCCATGCCTCGATGCTGCGCAGATGCGCCTCGTTGAGGTCGCTCGGCCACCAGGTGATACCCGGGGTGTGCTCCGCGAAGTGCATGACATGCTGGCCGGTGCCGCTGCCGACCTCCACAACATCGCCATCGCCGCTGTGTTGCTGCAAGGATGCCGCAAGAACTGCCCAGATCGCGGCGTGATTTCGATGAAAAGCCGCAGCATCCAGGCGGCCATCGGACTCGATTTTCCCGCCGTCCTTGCCGAACTCGACCACATATTCCGCCATGCGCATCTCCGTCCCGCAGCATTAGGCGGCCAGGCTCCCAGACGCAATTGCGCAGCAAAAATATTCGCACACAAAGGCTTGAGTAGGGTATTATTCTGATTGCGGTCGACTACATGGAATATTCGACCACGGACCACGGTGAGCGACATGATCTTCCGGCAGCTCTTCGACAGCGTTTCTGGCACCTACAGCTATCTCCTCGCCAGCCGCCACGGCGGCGAGGCGCTGATCCTCGATCCCGTGCTGGACAAGGTCGATCGCTACTGCCAATTGCTGCGCGAACTCGACCTGCGCCTCGTGAAAGCCGTCGACACGCATCTTCATGCCGATCACGTCACCGGCCTTGCCGAGCTGCGCGAGCGCACCCAATGCGTCACCGTCATGGGCGACCAGAGCAAGGCGGATGTCGTCGCCATGCGTGTCAGCGACGGCGACAAGGTGATGATCGAGGGCGTCAGCCTGGACGTGATGTACACGCCGGGCCATACTGACGACTCATACAGCTTTATGATGAATGACCGCGTGTTCACCGGCGACACGCTGCTGATCCGCGGCACCGGCCGCACGGATTTTCAGAATGGCAGCGCCCGCGCGCAATACGACTCGCTGTTCAATCGCCTGCTGAAACTGCCGGATGAAACCATGGTGTTTCCGGCGCATGACTACAAGGGCGATACGGTCTCCACCATCGGTGAGGAAAAGCGCTTCAATCCGCGGCTGCAGGTGAACTCGGTCGACGAATATATCGAGCTGATGAGCAAGCTCAATCTGCCGAACCCGAAGCTGATGGATGTGGTGATCCCCGCCAATATGAAGGTGGGCCTCAAGCCCGACGATCTGGTGAAGCAGGGCCTCGTACTGTCACCGCAGCAAGCGATCGCGCATCTTCGCGATCCCGACATGCTGCTGGTCGATCTGCGCGAAAGCGGCGAGCGGGCGAAATTCGGCACGCTGCCCGGCGCGCTGCATGCGCCTTATCCGACGATCTCGGACAGCCTCAAGCCCGGCGGCATGCTGCGCGAAGTGGCCAATGCCACCCGGCGCCGGATTGTCTTCTTCTGCGCCTATGGCGAGCGCTCGGCGATGGCCGTGCATGCGGCGCAGGAAGCCGGCATTGCGAATGCCGCACATCTCGATGGCGGGATCGATGCTTGGAAGAAGGCCGGTGGCCCGGTGCTGGCGGCTTAGCTGTTCGGCTCGTCATTGCGAGGAGCCCTTGCGACGAAGCAATCCAGCCTTCGCTTGCGGCCTTCCGGATTGCTTCGCTACGCTCGCAATGACGACTCAAAGAATCACGATGCCTTGCCGACCTGCACCTCGATGTCATCGTAGCGCTTGATGCGATAGATCAGCATCGAGACCAGCCAGCTGACGAGGAAGATGGCGACGATGAGATAACCCATCGCGCCCAAATTTTCGTTCAGTCCCTCGATGGCCTCCCAGAAGCTGCCGGAGAGATCCAGCTTGCGGCCGATCAGGCCGAGCGCCTCGATGCCG
>JAEXHR010000363.1 GCA_023449855.1 Pseudomonadota bacterium
CACTTGGGGGGGGGGCGGGGGGCGCCACAGGCCGATCTGGTGTTCGGTGGGCCGCACCCGGCGCAAGGCATCGCGTGCCACGGGGACGCCGCTGGCGCGTCCGATCGCCTTCGCCAGCGCGCCGGCCTGGTTGAATCTCCTGCTGAAAGCACGTCGCCAGTGCAGTGGCACCGGAACCAGAACATCGGCTGTATCGAGCAATTCGTGTCCCGCGCGCGCCATCCAGCGGCCCATGGTCGGGGCGAGATCGGTGCGATCGTGGTATTTCAGGTGATGGACCAGCGTTCGCGCCACCTCGTCATAGCGCACGGCGGCGCGGGCGCGGTGATAGGCCGGCGGCGCCGCGATCGCCTGCATGGACAGGATGTCGGGCCCGGGATCGTAGACGAAGGGAATGCCGAGCCGGTTGCAGAAGGGCGGCGCGATGAAGGAGAGCTGGCTCCAGCAGGCCGCGCAGACCCCGTCGCCGGCAACCGGTTCCCGGCAGGCGACGCATTGCATCGGCAGGGCGACGTCGAGGGCGAGGCGTGCCGATTGCGTGAAGGTCTGCCGGCAATAATGCAGCGCGCCGCGCAGACGCGCGGGCAGGGACCTCGGTGCTGTCGCTTCGCTGTCCATGGAGGGGAGGCTAGTTCGGCTTTTTTCTCCGCTCAAGCACTACTCCGCCCTCATCCTGAGGAGCGGCCACAGGCCGCGTCTCGAAGGATGGCCGGACGCTCCGAGCCAGGCCAGCTCATGGTTCGAGACGCGCGCAAGCGCGCTCCTCACCATGAGGGGCTGAGTGTGGATTGCCCGACCTCTCGCTTCGGCGTACCAAACGCCCCATGAACCAACCTCATTCCGCCCCGATCCTGTTCGATCGACCACTGCTGCGCGTTCGGCAGGCGCGCGCGGTGAAGCAGGGGGCCGATACGTTCCTGCTTGATCGCGTCATCGAGGACATGAGCGACCGCCTGCAGGCGGTGTTGCGGCAGTTCACTCAGGGCGTCGATGTGGCAACGCCGGGCACGGACCTAAGCGATGCGCTCAAGGGCCACGTGGCCTCTCTGATGCATGTCGATGTGCCCGACGACGAAAGCAAAGGTCTCGGCCTCGCGCCGGCCTCGCTCGATCTCGCGGTCTCCGCACTCGGGCTGCATCTGGTCAACGATCTGCCCGGCGTCATGGCGCAGCTGCGCCGCGCGCTGAAGCCGGACGGTTTTCTGATCGCGGCGCTGCTCGGCGGCGATACGTTGACGGAGCTGCGTCAATCCTTCGCTGCCGCAGAAGCCGAACTTGAAGGCGGCATCTCGCCGCGCGTCGCGCCGATGGCCGATCTGCGTGATGTCGGTGCATTGCTGCAGCGGGCTGGCTTCGCGCTGCCGGTCACCGATGTCGATAGTGTCGTGGTGCGCTACGGCAGTGCCTTTGCGCTGATGCAGGACCTGCGTCGCATGGGCGCGACCAATATTCTGGTCGAGCGCCGCCGCACGCCGCTGCGCCGCGCGACGCTGTTGCGGATGGCGCAGATCTATGCCGAGCGTTTCGCCGATGCCGACGGGCGCATCCGCGCGACATTCGACATCATCTGGCTGTCCGGCTGGGCGCCGCATGAGAGCCAGCAGAAGCCGTTGAAGCCGGGGTCGGCGAAAGCGAGCCTGGCGGATGGGGTGAGGGGCGTGAAGAAGTAGGGCGGATTACAACAACCCCGTCAGATGCGGGATCAGCGGGATATCTGCGGCCGGCATGGGATAGTCGCGCAGCTTGTTCGGCCGCACCCAGGCGAGGTTCTGGCCTTCCTTCGAAATCGCAAGGCCTTCCCAGCGCCGGCAGATATAGAGCGGCATCAGGAGATGGAAGTCGTCATAGGCGTGGCTGGCGAAAGTCAGCGGCGCGAGGCACGCTTCCTTCACCGTGATGCCGAGTTCTTCATGCAGCTCGCGGATCAGCGCCGCCTCCGGCCGCTCGCCAGGCTCGAGCTTGCCGCCGGGAAATTCCCAGAGACCGGCCAGCGTCTTGCCTTACGGCCGCTGTGCAAGCAGCACGCGGCCGTCGGCGTCGATCAGTGCACAGGCGACGACGAGAACCATTTTCATCGAATCTATTTCACCTCAGGATACAAGCGCGGCACAGCTCGGAATCTCACCTGTCGGCTGGCGCGTAAAAGTCGGATCGTTATCCCGCCGCGTGGCGCCGGCAGCCGGCTTCACGCGGATCTCGACGTGATAAGGCTTCGTCCCACGCGGAAATCTGAGCGTATAGCCGAGCGTGTCCGTGCCGTCGAACCCTGGCTTCGAGCGATACACGATCTCGATTCCCTCGATCTCCAGCGGCATGCAATGTTTGCCGCCGCCGAACAACACATTGCTCGGCTTCACCAGCCCGGTGCGCAGGCAGACGAAGCCATGTTCAGGCGCGGCGTCGAGAACAGCTTGAGGAACGCCTGCGCTCTTGCAGGCCCTGGTCCAGCGCGCACCGATGCCGATGCCGAGTTCCTTGCCGCTCTCGGTCGCGCGCCGCAGGCGCCCCGTCGGCAAATCCTTTGCGAAGGCAGCCATCGACAGGGAGACCTCCGTCGCAAAGACGATCGCCACCAGCCCGATGCTCGCGGCGATCCTGTTCACGACCGGTAGTCGCCATTGATGGCGACATATTCCTTGGTGAGGTCGCAGGTCAGCACGCGGTCGCGGCCCTTGCCGAGGCCGAGCGCGACCTTGATCTGCACCTTGTCGTTCTTCATCGCATTCGACACTTCGGTCTCGTCATAGGACGGATCGCGCGCGCCGGACTTGGCGACGCGGATGCCGTTGAACGAGATCGACAGCTTGTCGCGATTGGCCGGCTCGCCGGCCTTGCCGACGGCCATCACCACGCGGCCCCAATTGGCGTCCTCGCCGGCAATCGCCGTCTTCACCAGCGGCGAATTGGCGATCGACATGGCGATCTTTCGTGCCGATGCCTTGGTGGTCGCGCCTTCGACGACGACTTCGACGAGCTTGCGCGCGCCTTCGCCGTCACGCGCCACCTGCTCGGCGAGATCGTTCAGGATCACATGCAGTGCCTTCACGAAGGCCTTGAGGCGGACATCGCTCGCCTTGGTGATTTTTGGCGCGCCCTGTGCGGCAGCAGCACCCGTCGCGAACATCAGTAGCGTGTCCGATGTCGAGGTGTCGCCGTCGATTGTGACGGCGTTGAACGAGTCCGTGACGCCGGCCTTGAGCAGCGCCTGCAGTGCCGGCGCGGAGATCGGCGCATCGGTGAAGATGAAGGACAGCATGGTCGCCATGTCCGGCGCGATCATGCCGGCGCCCTTGGCCATGCCGTTGATGGTCACCGTGGCCTTGCCGAGCTTCACCTTGGCGGTGGCGACCTTCGGGAAAGTGTCGGTGGTCATGATCGCCTTGGCGGCGTCCAGCCAGCCATCGGGCGTCACGGCTTCGGCGAGCTTGTCCAGCACGCCATTGAATTTGGTGGCGTCGAGCGGCTCGCCGATCACGCCGGTGGAGGCGAGAAAGATCTCGTTCGGTTTGCAGCCGACGGCCTTAGCAGCGATGTCGCCGGTGAGCTTGGTCGAGGCCTTGCCGGTCTTGCCGGTGAAGGCATTGGCATTGCCGGAATTCACGACCAGCGCCTGCGCCTTGCCGCCCTTCAACACCGCGCGGCACCATTCCACCGGTGCCGACGGGCACTTCGAGGTGGTGAACACGCCGGCCGCCGTCGTGCCCTTGTCCATCACCGCCAGCAGCACATCGGTGCGACCCTTGTAGCGGATGCCGGCGGCAGCGGTGCCGAGGCGAACGCCTGCAATTTCAGGCATCGCCGGAACATTGGTGGGAGCAAGGGGCGAAACGGGAGACGGTTTGGCCATGAGCGCTTTCAGCTTTCAGGAAGAAGATGACGCGCTCTCTATCATCTCTCGTGCGGCCGTGGGAGAGGCGTTTGTCGTCACCTCCCTGTCACGTAGCGCCTTAGCCTGGGCCGAACTTGAAGCGGCCATCGCTTTCGAGAAACGGACCGCTGCGCATATAGAGCTGGCCGTTTTCGCCGATGAAGAACAGCGTGTTCTTCGGCACCTTCTTTGCGCCCTTCAGCAGGAACTTGGCGTTGTTGGTCCCCATCTTATACGCAAAGGTCTTGCCCTCGGCGTCATAGCCGTAGCCCATGTCCGGCGTCAGTACCCAGGGCGTGGCCCCGGCTGCCGGAGTCTGTGCGAGGGCCGGTAGGGCGAGAGCTGCAGTTGCCAGCATGGCAACGGCAAGCAGGGTGGAAGCGCGGGCAGTCATGCCGAATTCTCCGTTGAGCGAGCTGGCGAATGTGATCGACGCATCTTGCCGCTGCGTTCTGAACAAATCACGAACGCATGCGCGCCGTCAACAAGGGGCTTGATCTCGATCAGTTTGCCATTTCGCGCGGTCCGCGACGCGATTATCCTTTTCATGCCGGGTGAGCCGGCGCGATTGGGGGGATTCGAATGCGTGGTTTCTGCAAGGGGATGTTTGTTGCTGGCCTGATGGCGCTTGCGCCCGGGATGGCGCAGGCCGACGATTTCAAGCTCAGCCAGAACCAGCGCATTTCCTGCAGCCGCGGGCTGAGCCCCGGCAAGCTGTCGACGGCCACCTGCCGTTCCTATGCATATCTGTTCAACACGAAAACGTCGGAATACTTCCGCTGCGCCGTGTCGCTGTCGATGACGCGCGACACCAAGGAAGTCATCAATGTGCAGACCGACGGCAGCTGCAGCAAGAAGGCGCGGGTGTTCGATACGGACGGCAGCTATTCGTTCGATGTCGCCGAGACCGAGCCGCCAAACACGAATTCGTTCTTCGGTGCGGGCGGCGTGGCGCTGTGGGCGAGTGACGACAAGCAGCAGAAGCTGCGCGGCTGCGTGACGATTCCGTCGGGGCTCGGCTCCGATGTCTCGCGCTGCGTGGATATGAAG